>JBBRBX010000045.1:0-40665 GCA_038205395.1 Caldilineales bacterium | reverse complement strand
CCACCTATAAACCGCTACATGTCACCCCTTTGCCGGCTGTCCAGACACGACCTCACCGATCATTCCGCAGTTCTTTCACCCAGCCCATAACTCCCCATTGCCATCTCCTCTGTCCTGTTCACTCAATTTGAGAATTGCTGGACGAGTAAATTGGGAATTGACAGTTGGCCACTTACCTGGTAATGTAAAAGTGCTAGGTTCCAGGATCGCATCTGTCCGGTTTGCCGGCGCCCGCAATAGCTGTGGCGGTCGCTCCGTTTTTCCGGTGGTGAACCTCTTTGACCTACCGCGTTGGTTCATTCCCTGCATTTGTTTTTGTCCATGTAATAGTACAATATTGTTCCAGTTTACCATCGGAAGGGTAACACAATGACGAAGAAGTTGTATGTCGGCAACCTCAGCTACGGCACAACAGAAGACGAGTTGCGCAAGCTGTTTACTGAGGTTGGCCCCGTGGTCTCTGCGGTAATCATCACCGACCGCGCCACGGGTCAGTCCAAGGGTTTTGGTTTTGTCGAGATGGACAGCGTCAAGGCCGCACAAGATGCGATTGCTAAGTACAATAATTATGAGATGAATCGTCGCAACATCACAGTCAGTGAAGCCCGTCCTCCCAAGGAGAACGGCGGCGGCGGTGGCTACGGCGGTGGCAGCCGCGGTGGTGGCGGCGGCGGTTACGGCGGTGGTGGCGGCGGTTATGGTGGCGGCGGCGGTGGTGGCGGCCGCGGCGGAGACCGCAGCAGCAGCCGTGGCAGCAGCGGCGGTGGCTATGGCGACCGCGATCGCGACCGCAATCGTCGCAGCTACTAGTCTGGTCCAGGCGACGCCGGCACTCGCTGCTGCGTATCGCTGCCAGTATAGGGCCTGCGTCCATATGCTGGCATAAAACGAGGCTGCTCAGAAAGACGAGCAGCCTCGTTTTTCGTTAAGTTCCCAAGTCATACCGCCTGCATAGGCGCCACACCTTGTATCGGGAGAAATCGCATGTCCCAGCCTTTATCGATGGCTGCCGTTCTGGCTGCCGTACGTTTTCGCAATATTGGGCCGACCCGCGGCGGGCGCGTTATTGCCGTGACGGGCCATCCTGCCGATCCGGCTGTCTATTACTTTGGCGCTGTCGCGGGCGGCGTTTGGAAGACGGATGATGCCGGCACGACCTGGCGCTGCATCAGCGATGGCTTTTTGAAAACCTCTTCGGTGGGCGCTCTCTGTGTGGCGGATTCGGAGCCGAATGTGATTTACGCCGGTATGGGCGAGACGACCATCCGCACAGATGTTTCGCACGGTGATGGCGTCTATAAATCGACTGATGGCGGGCGCACCTGGAAGCACATGGGGTTGGCCGGCACACGCTATATCGGTCGCGTGCGCGTGCATCCTAAACATGCCGATAGGGTCTACGTCGCTGCCCTGGGCCATGCCTTCGGACCGAATGAAGAGCGCGGCCTCTTCCGTTCGTGCGATGGCGGGGTGACCTGGGAAAAGGTGTTGTATAAGAGCGATAAGGCTGGGGCAGTTGATCTCTGCTTGGATGCTCAGAATCCTGACATTGTCTATACCAGCATCTGGCAGGCGCAGCGCACTTTCTGGGAGTTGTCGAGCGGCGGCCCGGACAGCGGGCTGTGGCGCTCGCGCGATGGCGGCGACAGTTGGGAAGAGATCAGCCTGAACAAAGGCTTTCCCCAAACGCTCAAAGGCAAGATCGGCGTTGCGGCCTCGCCCGTCAAAGCCGGGCGTGTCTGGGCCATTGTCGAGGCTAAAGATGCTTCGGGCCTCTATCGTTCGGAAGATTTTGGCGACACCTGGCAGCAGGTGACGGACAACAGCGACCTCTTGTGTCGTCCGTGGTACTACATGCATATTTATGCCGATCCGCAGGATGCGGACACCGTCTACGTCCTCAATCTGGACATGCAAAAATCCACTGACAGCGGTAAGAGTTTTACGGCGATTCCTACACCGCACGGCGATAACCATGACTTGTGGATTGACCCGACCAACAACTGGCGTATGATTGAAGGCAACGACGGCGGCGCGTGCATTTCCTTTAATGGTGGTGACTCATTCAGCACCATCTATAACCAGCCCACTGCCCAGTTTTACAACATGGACACTGACGATGCCTTTCCATACGGCGTTTACGGCACGCAGCAAGATAATTCCAGCATCCGCGTGCCCAGCGACACCATCGACGGCGCAATCACCTGGGCAGACTGCGAGGTGGTGGGCACCGGTGAAAGTGGTTATATCGCCGTCAAGCCGGATGATCCCAACATCGTCTTTGTAGGGGCGGTCGGCAGCGCTCCGGGTGGGCAGGGATCGCTCGAACGCTGCGACCGGCGCAGCGGCCATGTCCAGTTGGTCAACGTATGGGCGGAAGATGTGCACGGTCGCGGCGTAGGCGAGGCCAAATATCGCTTCCCGTGGACATTCCCAATCCTCTTTTCGCCGCATGACCCCAATCTGTTGTATGCCTGCGGCAATGTCGCCTTTCGCTCCAGCGATGGCGGCCACAGTTGGCAGCCCTTCAGCCCTGACCTGACGCGTGCGGATATGAGCAAGCTTGGCCCATCCGGCGGGCCGATTACGCTGGACACCAGCGGGGCCGAGCACTATGCGACCATCTACACCTTTCGTGAGTCGCCGCACGAGCCGGGCGTCTTCTGGGCCGGCAGCGATGATGGCCTGGTGCATCTGTCGCGTGATGGCGGCGCCTCCTGGCAGAACGTGACGCCGCCCGATCTGCCGGAGTGGAGCTACATCCGCACACTGGAACCGTCGCCCTACGATCCGGCCACCTGCTACCTGGCCGCCACACGCTACAAACTGGACGATCCGGCCCCGTATCTCTACAAAACAACCGACTATGGGAGCAGTTGGACGAGCATCACCAATGGTTTGCCGGCGGACGACTTTTTGCGTGTCGTGCGCTGCGACCCAAACCAGCGCGGGCTTCTGTATGCGGGCAGCGAACTTGGTCTCTACGTGTCGCTGGACGATGGCGCGTCCTGGCGGCGGTGGCAGGCCAATCTGCCTGTCTCGCCAATCTACGATCTCAAGATCAAGAATACGGATTTGATTGTGGCGACTCACGGGCGCGGTTTCTGGATTGCAGACGATCTGCCGCTGCTTTATCAAGCGGCTGCAGATTCGGTGGGCCAGACAGCGGCCTCCTCTCAACCGCACTTGTTTGCCCCACGCCTTACCTATCGCATCCTGCCTGACCTGTTTGCAGACTGGGCGCCGGTGGAAGGGCGTATCTACGGCTCATCCGGCGGCACTTTGGTCGCCGAGAAAAATGAAACCGGGCAGGTAAAACGCACCTATCTGGATGCAGGCGAGGGTGCGCAGCGCGGCGCTGTCATCCACTATTACCTGCCGGAGGTCCCCGCTGAGGGAGCGGCGTTTAAGCTGGAACTGCTGAATGCAGCGGGAGATCTGCTGCGCACATACCACCGCCGGCCGGCGGGCTATGCTAAGTTTGATGAAAAACAAAAAGGCATGGACCCCGGCCCCTGGCCACCTGTGCAGGCAGGGATGAACTGCTTCGTCTGGAATCTGCGCCTCCCCGGCGCCACCAAGGTGGTGGGCAACAAAACTGCTGGAGAAGCCGCCGAAGGGCCGTGGATTCTGCCCGGCAGCTATCAGGTGCGGCTGACGGTGGGCGATACTGTGCAGACCCAGCCCTTTGCGGTGGTCAACGATCTGCGCGTCCAAACGTCCGCCGCCGATCTGGCGGAGCAGCAGGAGCTGCTGCTGGCCATTCGCGATAAGATTTCGGCGGTGCACGCGGCCGTCCTGCGTGTGCGCAAGGTGCGCGAACAGGTGGACGGCTGGAAAAAGCGCTTGGGCGATCATCCCGCCGCCGAGGCGTGTGAAAAAGTATTGGGTAAACTGGCCGCAGTTGAGGATACCCTATACCTGCCGGGCGATCATAAGATGACCTACGGCTTGATCGTTCGCCCCCGCCTCAACCAGATGCTGGCGTCTGCGATCCCGGTAGTTGCCAGCGCTGACGCCAAACCCACCGTTCAGGTGCGCGAACTGGTGGAACATTACTTCGCCCAGATCGATGCGCAGTTGGCCAAGCTGGAGGGTCTGCTGGCAGATGGCGTAAACGATCTCAACCGCATGATCGCTGACTCCGGACTGCCCCCGGTGCAGGCGTAAAGAAGGAGACTTCCGGGAAGTGGTTATCCATTTCCCGGAAGTCGATGCGCAACAACAACGCGCCCGATCTGCTTGCCTTGCAGGATGGATTCGATTTCGCCGTCCAGTTGTTCCAAAGGCACGACCCGCGCCAGCTTTTCCAGATTGTCCAGACGCCACTCCCCCGCCAACCGCTGCCACAGGGCACGGCGGCGAGCGATAGGGTAGTGGGCCGAGTCGATCCCCAGCAGGTTGATGCCGCGCAGGATAAAAGGGAAGACGGTTGTTTCCAAGTGGGGGGAGGCGACATTGCCACAGGCCGCAACACTGCCGCTCATGCGCACAGCAGTGAGCACGTTTGCCAAAATGGGGCCGCCTACGGTGTCGATGACCCCGGCCCAGCGTTCTTTGCGCAGTGGTTTGCTGCTGTCGTCGCTTAGTTCGGCGCGCGCAATCACAGCCGCTGCGCCCAACGCCTGCAGAAAAGCCGTCTCTTCCAGCTTGCCTGTCGCCGCCACCACCGTATAGCCAAGCCTGGCCAGCAGGGCCACGGCAACGCTACCTACACCGCCGGTGGCGCCTGTTACCAGCACCTCGCCCTGCGCCGGCTCTAGCCCATGCTGCTGCAGCGCTTCCACGCACATGGCGGCGGTAAAGCCTGCCGTGCCCAGAATCATAGCGGTATAGGCCGTCAATGGGGGAGGCAGTTTGGCTACCCAGTCCGCCGGCACGCGGATATACTCGCCATAGCCGCCTGCCGTGTTCATGCCGAGGTCATAGCCGATCACCACGACGGCATCCCCTGGTGCAAAGTGCGGGGAGAGGCTTTCTGCCACGATTCCGGCGGCATCTATGCCCGGCGTGTGCGGGTAGCTGCGTGTGATCCCCTTGTTGCCGACGGCGGAGAGGGCATCTTTGTAGTTGAGGGATGAATAGTGCACGCGCACCAGTACTTCACCTGGCGGCAGATCGGCGGTTGAGCGGGTTACGAGTGAGCGCCGAAACGCGCCGTTCGACATTTCTTCGGCTTGCAGAGCGCGGAATTGCGTCGGCATAGGCTGCTTCTCCTGGCCTGTATATCTTCGGCTGCAGGTTGCTATGGGTAATGGCTGTGCCTTTTCTGCCAGTATAGCATTGATTGTTGTTATAATGCGGGCACATCATTGTTTTAGAAAGGCGCTCACCAAATTGGGTACTGAGCTGGCCGCTTTAATTCAGATCAACACCGACGACATGTTGGAAGCGTTTGGCCTGGGCGATGTACACCGCGGCTGCCGCTTTTGGGCGGCGAGCTGCTACTGGCCGGCGCGCCGCTTTGCGCAGACTGTCTTGGAATTTGACCGTCGTGTGGCTGCGCAAGGGCTGCCGGCGGCGGCGGCATGGGGACTGCAGCAGTTTTCCGCACGTGTGGAGGTGGTGGGCCGTGCGCACTTGCCGCTCACAGGCCCCGTGATTTTTGTCGCCAACCATCCTGGGATCACCGACACGCTGGCGTTGTTTGCTGCCCTGCCGCGGGCGGACCTATACACAGTCGCAGCGCAGCGCCCCTTCTTACACTCGCTGCCCCATATGAGCCGGCGGCTGCTGTACGTCAATGAAGCGTCCAATGCGCATTTGGGTGTTGTGCGCAGCGTCGTGCAGCATTTGCGGCGCGGAGGGTGTATCCTGACCTTCCCTGCCGGCAAGATTGAGCCGGATCCGGCTGTGCTGCCAGGTGCAAGTGCTGCGTTTGAGGAGTGGAGCGACAGCATCGGCCTGTTTGCTCGCCTGGCGCCGGAAGCGCAGATTGTGCCGGTGCTCGTCAGCGGCGTCTTTTCGCCGCATGCGCTGGCTTCCCCGCTGACCCACATTCGCCGTCGCCAGCCCGATCGTGAGCGTTTTGCCGCCATGCTGCAGGTGGCTGCACCCTGGCTCTATCCTGTGCAAATCCGCGTGGCGCTGGCGGCGCCGCTGCGCGCCGGTGATTTGATCATCCGCAGCAGCCCCGCTCAGGCAAAACAAGCCGTGATTGCCGAGATGCGTGCGCTGCTGTCTGCCTCAGCACGCAAGCTGTTGGCTTAAAGATAGGAAACCCTTCGCTTATGTGGCGTGTATTCTCGCGTAGTTCCGGTCAAAAAAAGTTGATCCAACTGTCACTCCAGGCGCCCTTGGTGCTGATGTGCCGGCGGATGGTGCTGCTCCTGGGTGGCTGCGTGTTGCTGGTGTTTGCCCTGTGGGCGCCGCCCTGGCCGGATGCGCAGAGCTGGGCTATAGCGTTCGTGGTGTTTTTTTGGATTTGCGTCTGTTTCGCCGCCTACCATCTGGCCCCATATCATCTGCTGTCTGCGCATGGGCTGATCGTGGGCGGGAGCGCACTTGCCATTGCCGGCGCCGCGGCTGCCGGCCGTCAACCGCTTTTTCTGACGCTGTATGCCGGTTTGCCCATGTTGGCTGTGGCGCTGGTCGGCTGGCCCGCCGTGATTCCGGCTGTGGGCGTGGCGCTTTTGGCTCCCAGCGGGCTGGCGGCATGGGGCGCAGTTGCATCCTTGCCGCTGCCGGCTGCTGCAGCGCTGCCGGCTGCTGCAGCGCTGGCGGCTGTCGCGCTGGTGGCCGCCCTGCTGACCGGCCTGGTGGTGAATGCCTTGTTGGACCAGGCGGAGTCGGCGTTGATCGGGCTGGATCAGGCGCGGCGGGCGCTGGAGGAGGCGCGCTTGCAGCGGCTGGAGTTTAAGCAGGTAGAGGAGGATTTGCTGCAGGCTACGCGCGAACAAACCCGTCTGCTGGACAGACTCAAGTCGATGAACCAGATTGCCGAGGAAGCGCGGCAGGCCAAGCAGGAGTTTATTGCCAAGGTAAGCCACGAACTGCGCACGCCGCTCAACATGATCATCGCCTACAGTGAGTTGATGACTCAATCCCCGCAGTTGTACCGGGGCCGGATTCCGCCCGCGCTGCTGGCGGACTTGGCCGTCGTGCTGCGCAACAGCCGCCATCTCTCCAAGCTGGTCGACGATGTACTCGATCTGAGCCAGATTGAAGCCGGCCGCATGGCGCTCAGCAAAGTATGGACGGAGTTCGGCGCGATTGCCGGCGAGTCGGTCGAAGCGGTCAGGCCGCTGTATGTGACCAAAGGGCTGTATCTGGAATGCGATATTGCACCGGAACTGCCGCCGCTTTACTGTGACCCCACGCGCATTCGCCAGGTGCTGATGAATCTGTTGAGCAACGCCGGCCGCTTTACGGCAGCAGGGGGCGTGCGCGTGCGGGGCTGGCAAGAGGCCGGACAGCTGCGCTTCAGTGTGGCTGACAGCGGGCCAGGCATTGCGCCGTCCGACCAAATCAAGCTGTTCGAGCCGTTTCAACAAATTGACGCCTCGCTGCGTCGCAAGCAGGGTGGCAGCGGGCTTGGCCTGAGCATCAGCAAGCAGTTTGTGGAGATGCATGAGGGGCGCATCTGGTTCGAGAGCGAGCCGGGGCAAGGCACAACCTTTCACGTCAGCCTGCCCCTCACGCCTGCACCGGCAGTCAGCATGGAACCAGTGGCCGCCCGGCGTTGGGTGCACCCGTACACGGCGTACGTCCCGCGCACGCGCCCGCGGCTGGCGCCGGTGCCGGATGCGCCCGCGCGCTATGTAGTGCTGGAACGGGGGCGGACATTGGAGCGGCTGCTGCAGCGCTATGCGGAAAATGTGGAGGTTGTCGCCGTGCCTTCCCTGGAACAGGCGCTCACTGTCCTCAGCCATTCGCCGGCGCATGCGTTTGTCGTCAACTCCGCACTGCTGCCGCTCACGGCGTGGCCGGGAGCCGGCTGGGGCAGGCTGCCGTTCGACACGCCGATGATTGCCTGCTGGCTGCCGAGTGACGATGCGACTCAGCAGCTTGGACTCGTGCGCTATCTCGTCAAACCGGTAAGCCGCAGCGACTTGCAGGAAGCCATGCAAGCGCTCGGCCCTGACATCCGCACCGTATTGGTGTGTGATGACGAGCCGGATGTGCTGCGTCTGTTTTTGCGCATACTGGCCGGTTTTCCCAATGGTTATCAAATTGTCACGGCAACCAACGGAGCCGAAGCGCTGGCGGCGCTGCGTGAACTGCGTCCCGATGCCGTGATCCTGGATTTGCTGATGCCGGAGATGACAGGGTTTGAACTGCTGCAGGCGAAAGCGCAGGATGCGGATTTGCGTGATATTCCCGTGATCGCTGTGAGTTCGCTCGACCCCTACAACCAGCCGATCGTCAGCAACCAACTGTTTGTTGCGCGCGGGAGCGGGCTTTCCGCGCGCGATCTGCTGCGCTGTATCGACTCGATCAGCGACGTGCTGGCGCCTGATCCCCCGTCTGTGCATCCAGCACTGCCAGCAGCGCCTGCCGCGTGATCGGCTTGCGCAAAAAGCCGTCTGCCCCCAGCGACAGCGCCAGTTCCGATTGGTCGAGCACCGTGCAGACCCAGACCGGAATGGCGGCGGTCGCCTCGTCCTGTTTGAGATGCGTCAGCACCTCCCATCCATCCACGACCGGCATCATCACATCGAGCAGGACAAGCAGCGGCTCTTGCTGCCGGATGCACGCCAGCGCTTGTCGGGATTCGCTGCAGGCGACAATGCGATAGCGTGTGCCGGTGGTGTAGCGCTGCAGCAGATCGATTGTTTCCAGATGATCGTCGATGACAATCACCGGCTGCTGTTCCGCTCTCTCGCAGAGCAGCCTGGCCTGCCAGCCGTGGCTGTCATCCAACGCCAGGGTTGCGTTGCATGTCTGCAGCATCTGCCGGATCATCTTGACTTCCACACCAGGCGCGGCGGGCTGCCGGCTGCTGCCTGGCGTGCACTCACCAACCGCGCGCACTGTAACCGCCACCTGTTTGCGGTCGGCGGCCACGGTTACTGTGATTTTGTCGGCGCTGGTGTGCAGAATGGCGGCGTTGAGAAGGTGCAGCAGCGCTTGTCGCAGCACCAGTGGATGAATTACAGCCGCGGCTGCATCATCCTCGCCCGACGGCTCACTACGCAGTTCTATCTGTTTGTTTTTGCGCTCAGCCAGCGGTTGAACAAGGCGCAGCAGATCAGGCAGCGCTTCGCTCACTTTCGTCGTCTCGGCCGGCGAGAGCGCTTGAACCCACTGCAGTGACTCCGGCAGCGATTCCGGCGGCAGGCCTGGCGCTGCGGGCGGCGCGGGAGCGGCAGCGGTGCGGTTGGGCGCCAGCTCTTCCACGATCTGCAATGCCAATGATTCCACGGCTGACTGCTGCAGACGGCGATACTGGCGCACACTCAGCCCAAGCTGCGTAGCAACCTCTTGTTGGGTAAACTGCTGCTCATAGCGCAGTTGCAGCACTTGATGGAGACGGCGTTTGGCGGAAGCGGGCGGCTCAGCAGGGGATGGTCGCAAGGATTGGATACCCTCCAGAAGCGCGTGCTGCAATTTGTTTGCCGCCTGCACCTGGCCGGCGTCTGACCACAGCCGGGTCAAGGGGGAGTGGCGCAGTAGTTCCGGGTCATACAAATGGTTGAGCGCATAGCGCAGCGCGTCCAAAAAGGGCTGATCGATAGAGTGGTTGGCGATGGACATGACCTTTTTATGGCCTACTTATGACCCATTTCAAAACAAAATGTGCTGACAGGGGAAGTTATGTCTGCTATTATAGCATGGCAGCCACCAACGTGAGCGTTTGTTCCGGGAGCCGGGAGCTTTCGGTGTATCGTATTTCCCCCGACTTGTCGTTGGCTGTGTGCGCCGCTGCCCCTGATGTTGTCCATTTTTGGTTGATTGTCGATCGGCATCTATTCAAAGGGAGAGTACTATGAAACCAAACCGTTTGTTTGTGTTTTTGTCTTTGCTGCTGGCGGCATCCATGCTGCTCGCCTGCGCCGCACCCGCGGCGCCTCAGGCCGGCTCGGAAGCTCCAGCCGCTGGGGACGCTGCAGCTCCTGCGGCTGCGGATGACGGCGCCGCGACCGGCAAGACAAAGCTGACGTGGCTGACCTTGTCCGGCTGGGCGGAGGACGGGCAGGTCGAGGCGCTGTTTGAGGCTGACAACCCCGATATCGACTTGGTGTTGGAGCAGGTCGGCTTCAATGACCTCTTCCAGCAAATCCAGATCCGGCTCTCGTCCGGCAGTGACCTGCCCGATGTGCTGAGCGTCGATGTGCCGCTCACTTCCGGCTACGGCGTGCGTGGCTGGCTGGCGCCGCTGGATGATCTGTATACGCCGGAAGAAAAAGCGGACTTGCTGGAGGCTGCCATTGAAGCCGGCAGCTACGAAGGCAAGCTGATCTCCGCACCCGTGTCGACATCAACCCAGTTGCTGTTTATCAACAAAGATCTGTTCGACCAGGCCGGCGTCGCTGTCCCCGGCCCCGATGACCGCCTCACCTATGAGCAGATCGCTGAGATGGCGCAGAAGCTGACCCAGGACACCGATGGCGACGGCGTTACGGACATCTGGGGCTTCACCTGGGAGCAGACCAACCGCATCTATCAACTGCAGGCGATGCCGGAAAGCCTGGGCGGCGACGCCATCGACGCCGATGGCTTGACTGTCGAAGGTGTGATCAATGCGCAGCCCTGGGTCGACGCCTTCACCTACTATTCAAAAGCGTTCAACGAGTGGAAGTTCGCCCCGCCCAGCGACACGAATGTGCCGGAATTGTTTGAGCAAGGCAAACTGGCGATGGTGATCGGCGGCCCCTGGCTGATTCGCCGCTACTCCATCGCCAACGACAATGCCGGCCCCGGCTTCAACTGGAGCGTCTCGCGCCATCCTTATTTCGAGGGCGGCGAAATCGTGACGCCGACCGGCTCCTGGCATGTGGGCATCAACGTCAACAGCAAAAACATGGATGCGGCGCGCCGCTTTGTCGAATGGCTTACGACAGGCAAGGGTGCCGAGGCCTGGTGGCGTTTCGGCAGCGGCGACTTCCCGGCGCAGAAGTCCGTGCTGACTCTGTTCCAGACGGATCCCCAGTTTAGCGAAGGCACCTTTGCCTATATGAAGGTGGCTGCCGATGAGGCGACGGTAAATCCAGTGCCGCGCGCCAAGACGCCCGGCTTCCTGGAGTACGAGCAGATCCTCCAGACCACCTTCACTGACATCAGCCAAGGTGCTGACGTGCAGACGGCGCTGGACCAGGCCGCACAGCGCATCCAGCGTGAGATGGATAAGTACCGCTAGGGTTTGACGGAGGAAGGGGAGGCGACGCATATCCGGCCGCTTTCCCTTCCTCCACTGCACGCACAAGAAGGATCCAAGCGTTATGATCAAGACTGAAAAGTGGATTCCCTATCTTTTCTTGCTGCCCGCGCTGCTGATTATTGCTCTGTTTCGCATCTATCCAGCCTTTTCGGGGCTGGCGGAAAGTCTGTACGCCACCTCTTTTGCCGCCGGTGGCGCTAAAGAATTTGTCGGCCTGCGCAATTTTCAAGATGTTTTTAGCGATCCGGTTGCCGTCCAATCGATTTGGGTGACGCTGCGTTTTAATCTGATCGTCAACCCCCTGCAAGTAGTGCTGGCACTGTTGATCGCCCTGCTGGTCAACCAAGCCGTGCGCGGCGTTGGTTTTTTTCGCAGCATTTATCTGCTGCCGATTGCCATCTCGCTCAATGTTTCGGCAATCGTATGGGGATTGGCTTTGAGCCAGACCGGCCTGTTTAACGGCCTGCTGCGCTCGGTTGGCCTGGCCCCACAGCCGTTTCTGGCGTCAACTGACCAGGCGCTGTGGTCGATTATTATGCTGGCGTCGTGGGTGGGCGTGCCTTACTGGGCCTTGTTCCTGCTGGCAGGTTTGCAGGGCATTTCGCCTGAACTCTACGAAGCAGCCGAGATCGACGGGGCCAATGGCTGGCGTCGTTTTAGCGAAATTACCTTCCCGCTCATCCGCCGTGTGCTGGTCTTTGTACTTGTGGCCGACACGGTGGCCAATTTCCTGCTGTTTGTGCCTGTACTCATTCTGACCAAGGGCGGGCCGCAGCTTTCCACCAATACCCTGATGTTTGAGGCTTACCGCCGCGGCTTTGTCTATGGCGACTTCGGCACGTCGTCAGCCATGATCTCTGTGCTGCTGCTGGCGACGCTGGCCGTTGTCGCCGTCGAATTCTGGCTGCTGCGCTCCAGCGATTAGGCATTCTGTCGCGTGTGAGGATAAAAATTAGGATAGAGGAGATTTCAGACTGTGGCTGCAGCGAATCAAACAACTTCTCAGCGGGTGCGCAATGAGGCGGTGCAGCTTCGCCGCCGGCGAAAATTCCTCACTGTGCTTAACAGGCTGCTGATTTACTTCCTGCTCATTGTAACGCTGCTGATTATTATCGTGCCGTTGATGTGGGCTGTAGCCGCCTCGTTTACGCGCAATGAGCTGGTCTTCAAATATGTGTTTCCCTTCTCCTGGCGCGCGTTGTTCCCCAGCGACCCCACACTAGACGCCTACATTTCTCTCTTTGCGCGTCGCGACATGGGCCGCGCTATCCTCAACACGGGCGGACTGGCATTGGCGACTGTCGCCTCGGGGCTGCTGATCAGCGCCATGGCCGGCTTTGCGTTTGCCAAGTTTGAGTTCCGCGGCAAGAATATCCTGTTTGTTATTGTGCTGCTCACCTTTATGATTCCAGTCGAGGTGATCATCATCCCGCTGTACGTCATCGTGCGCGACTGGAACTGGATCAACACCTGGCATGGTCTGTTTCTGCCGGGTGTGGCCAACGGGCTGGTCATCTTTATGTTCCGCCAGTTTTTTGCCGATATTCCACAGGAAATCCTGGATGCGGCGCGCGTCGACGGCGCCTCCTGGCCGCGCATTCTCTTCCAACTGATTGTGCCTATCTCCATGCCCGCCATCATCAGCGGTGCGCTGGTGCTCTTTCTTGGCTCTTGGAATTCTTTCTTCTGGCCGTTAGTCGTGGCCCCTTCTCCCGAATTTCGTGTGGTGCAGGTTGCCGTATCGCTGGCGGTGGAGGAACGGCAGACGTTTTGGAATGAGTTGATGGCAGGTGCAATTTTGGCCGCAGTGGTGCCTGTGCTGCTCATCTTCCCCTTCCAGCGTTACTTTGTGCAGTCCATTGCCTCCTCCGGCATCAAGTAGTTTTGGGTTTGACATAATCAGTGCAGTTTCACACAATAAGGACAATTGCAATGAAACTTTTGCTCGACACCGATATCGGCAGCGACATTGACGACGCCATCTGCCTGGCGTACCTGCTGGCCAAACCGGAATGTGAATTGCTGGGCATTACCACGGTCAGCGGCGAACCGGAGAAGCGCGCCATGCTGGCCAGCGCCATCTGTCGCGCCGCGGGCCAGGATGTGCCGATCTTCCCTGGCGCACCGCTCCCGCTGCTGATCCCGCCGCACCAGCCGTTGGCGCAGCAGGCGACGGCGCTGGACCGCTGGCCGCATCAGCAGGAATTTCCAGACGGCCACGCCATCGGCTTTCTGCGCGAGACAATCCGCGCCTACCCCGGCGAAGTGACGCTGCTGGCAATTGGGCCGATGACGAATGTCGCCCTGCTCTTTGCCATGGACCCAGAGATTCCGCAGTTGCTCAAAGGACTGTACATGATGATCGGCTCGTTCAGCCAGGGGATCGTCTTTGATGGGATGCACCGTGAGTGGAATGCGCTCAACGACCCGCACGCCACAGCCATCGTCTACCGGGCGCAGCCGGCCGTGCATCGCTCAGTGGGGCTGGATGTCACGCTGCAAGTGCAGATGGACGCTGCCGAAGTGCGCCGCCGCTTCCAGACGCCGCTGCTGCGCCCCGTGCTCGACATGGCCGAGGTGTGGTTTCAGAACCGCCCCGAAGTCACCTTCCACGACCCGCTGGCCGCTGTTTCGATTTTCGACCCGCAGGTCTGCGCCTACACGCGCGGCACAGTGGACGTCGAGCTGTTGAGCGCTCAACTGCCGGGCATGACCTATTTCCGCAGTGATGAGGCTGGGCCGCATGAGGTGGCGCTGGGTGTGGATCCTGACCGCTTCTTTGACGAGTATTTTGGGGTGACGGGCGGTTAGAGTAAGTTTTTCGCGGGTGGGGCGGCACGTGCTCACTCATGGGGGTGAGCACGTGCTGCCATCAGGCTGGTTCCGGCACAGGCATATCCATCGACTTCAAAGCCGCAATGGTTTCCGCCAGCGCATCCAGGCCATTGCGGATCGCCTCTTCAATGGTTTCGCCGTCTGCGATGCACTCTGAAAAATCCGAAAAGGAGATGAGGAAGCCGCCCCCCTCATCCTCATGCAGAGGGCGCACTTCGAAAGGATATTGCGTCAAGTCACGCATATATTACTCCCCAATAAACTCCACTCTCACCATGTCCAACCCCGCCCCCTGCCGCTGCACGGCAAACCACGGATGCCGCCGCAGGTCGTCCAGTGTGAGCGTGAATGTAAAAGGAAACAGCTCAGCGAGGCGAATCAAGTCTAAGTAGGGCAGTTCTTCGCCGCTGTGCACGCTGAGGGCGACGGCCAGAAGCCATGCCTGCAGGTCACGGTCGCCCGTAGCCAGGCGCGGGGAGAGCGGCGTCAGGATGCTCTTGCGGCTGCCTACCGTGAGGACCCCCCAGTCGCGCAGCGAGAAGACGACACGCTCGGCGGCCATCGCCACACCGCCGGGATGGCCGCGTCCGGCGATCATGGCGCTCTTGATCTCGTCCAAAGTAAACGTCTCTTTGTGCAATGCCTGCCGGCCAATGACGCGTACAGCCTGATGAAAGAACGGATAGGTGGCCATCGCCATGCCATAGTGCAGCCAGCGGCGGTCATCCGGCGCGGTGGCCGCCGTGTAGAAGCGCAGCGCGGCGCCATGCAGCTGCGGATAGCGTTCGCCGCTGGACAGCCAGATGTTGGCGAGAATGGTCAGCGCATAGTTGCGATTTTCGACGCTGGCAACCTTCTGCGCCACAATTGGGTCGAGATGGGCGCGCAGCGCAGCCGCGTCGTCGCCCGCCGCCACGCAGGCGGCCGCAGCGTCCATCCAGTCCAGATATAGATTGCGGCGAAAACCGATGGCTTTATCCATGCTCCTGCTCGATCGTGATGAATGGGACGATGGTCTCGTCGAGGGTGATGCCGCCGTGGCTGACGACGCACTGGCCGAAAGGGGCAAAGGCCCCATCGTAATCGGGCATCAGCACCCAGGTATTGGGCGGCAGCAGCCCGTCATCCTGCCACAGCGTGGTTTGGGAAAAGGCGTGCTGCACGCTGCGGGCAATACCCTCGTTGTGGTAAATGCGGGCGCGCTTGGAGCGGGTGGTGACGGCGACTCCTTCCTGCGGCTGGCCAATGCCTAGCGCCTCGACGTGGCCGTGATCGCTCGTGAGCGTGACCCGATAATCGTGGGCCAGCAGGTTTTCGATCAGCGCTTCCAGCCAGCGCGAACCATTGTTGTCCTGCTCATGGTTGAGCCAGACGTTCAGCTCAGCGTAGAGGCCGGCCAGCCCTGTGCGGGCGCCGTGCACCATCTCATCCACATCGGGCAGAACAACAGCCAGGGCGCGTGTGTGCAGGCTGTCCATCTGCGTGGGCAGCGGGCGTGTCTGCCTGGAAGGAATGACGGTATAGGCCGCAGCGACCGCCGGTAGATTGCGCTTTTGCCAAAAGTTACGCCAATGCGTCTCTTCCTTCTGATTATGGGTGAGGCTGGCGGCAAAATCGCGCGGGGGACACCCGGCCAGCAGCGCCTGGCGCGAGATGGCGGTGATGGTGGGAATCTGCGCCAGCAGCAGCGTTTCTTGTGCCCGCCACGCCGGATGGCGCAGCGCCCACGCATCCCAAATTGTGCGCCAGGTCCCCAGACTCATGCCGTCGAGTACGATCAGGGCGACCCGGCGGCCTTCAAGAACGGACTGGTGCAGAACCTCTGGAATGTGGTGCAGGTGATGTGGAATGGGCAGGCGGCGCTTGGCCAGCCCCCCATAGTGTGCGTGTAGCCAGGCGGTGTAGACAGGCGCCAGGCGTCCGGCCAGTGAGGTATAGCGGCCGGCGCCCGCAGGGTCGGGCAGACCGCCAACGCTGTAGCGCAGCCGCGTGAGTTCCGCCCACGCCTGGGCAGCAGCCTGCCAGTCCTCCCAGGTCGTAGGGTTGGCTCCCAGCAGCTGCTCGACCGCGCGTACTGCCATATTCCAGCGGCGCAGGTGGGCCGCCGCTGCATCCTCGTGCAGGGCGACGTGCGACCACACCGGGAAGGCTGCCCGCTCCTCAACCGCCACAGGCTTCAATAGGCCGCAGTTGACGAGCACAGGAAGCAGCGCCTGGACAGCCGGGTCAGAGCGAAACGGGATCAGCGCCGTATAAGCGGCCTGTGTTTCGCCGATCTGGCGCAGGTTGGCTTGCCACTGCGCCTGCGCGAATTGCTGAAAGGCGGCGCGATCAGCCAGCAGCTCGGCCAGCGGCCAGCCGGCCAGCGCCGGTCTGTGCTGGAGTTGGCGCAGCAGCTCATCCGTCAGCGGGGCCGGCAGTGGTTCGCTGCGGCTGTGCAGTTCGACTAGCCAGCCCAGCAGCGGCCCCGGCGCGCCGAGTTGGGCTGGCGCAGCGCCAAAGACGTGCAGCAGCACATAATCCAAGCTTGCCGTTCGTCCCAGCGCCGCCGGCGGCGGCTGCGCCGTGAGCGCTTGGTAGAGACGATCCAACTGCGCCAGCGCCAGTCCGGCCGGCAGCGCCCCATCCAGTTGGGGGAAAAAGCGCGCCAGGGAGAGATCGACCATCACCCCCTGCTGCCAGAGGTCATAAGGCAGCAGGTTGGTCGGGCCGTCTGTCGCCACAATCAGCGGTTGTTCGGTCGTCAGCGGCTGGGCAGCATACCAGGCCTGACGCAGGACGATAGGGTCGCCCGCTGCAACCAGGCGAAAACCGGCATCCTCCAGCCGGGTGCGCAAGGCTGGCTGCTGCAGCAGGCCAGCCGGGTCACTCACCAGCGTCAGGGCATGGGTGCGGCGTGGGAAATAGGCCAGCAGCACGTCGAACAAAAGAATGGGCACGGATGCTACGCTCTCTTCATAATGCATTTCGCCTGGCTGGACCTTGTCTGGCTAAATCGGGCCGGCTGTGCCGCCGGCTTCAGCCCGCAGGACACTGCGTATAAAGCGACAGAATTCAGCCAGCGCCCGCCGAGGTTTATCGCTGATATGGCTCTCCACCACATTGTCTTCGCTGCCGGAGTGGAAGTGCTTGGGGAAGGTTACAACGTGTTTCCAGGCAGTGTGCGGGGCGTTGTCGTGACGGAATACGGCTTTACCCTCGGCTCCACTACGTTCCCAGTGGTAAGAATAGCGGCCACTGCTGGCCACAAAGATATCGGCGTAGGAGCCGTCTATAATAAATAATCGGAGTTTGCGGGGCACGCCGCTTGCCAGGTGCGCTACCTCTGCCAAGGTGATAACATCGCCAAACTCTATTTGTGCAATCTGCCGCAGTTCTTCATAAACTTCTGAGGAAGGCATCGATCTTTTCCAGGCGCGCAATCAGATTTTCAGCAATGATGAGGTCTTCCCAACCAGGATGTTCAACGGTTTCGCCGCCGGCAATTTTTGCTTCCAGTTGGCCCAGGGTGTCGACACGATAGCGTGCCAAAATTTCAAACTGTTCGCCCAGCACTAATCGCCGCTGCTCGTGCAGAAAGCTGGCGAGTGCCTGGCGCATCAATTCGGTTTCGGACAAGCCAAAAGATTCTGCGACATCCACAGCCGCAATCGTCACTGCCATCGTCACTCCCTCCTACCGGTGCACAGCCCTGAACGGCTGTCACAAACGACTTGGTTTGCATACTACCATATCGCGGTGGCTGTCGTCATATGCCCTGCCGGCATCTGGACGCCGTCTGGCGGCAGAAGGATCGCCCCTGTGCCGCCCGTTTACTCGCGCAGGCCGGCTGCGTCCACATACATCAGCAGCTCCGGCTCCTCCTGCACCACGCTCTCCGGCAGCAGGGCGGCCACCTCGCGGATGGCGGCGAAGTCGTTGTCGGCGTAGGCCTGGGCAAAGCCGGCGCGCACCGCTTCGGTGCGGAAGAGCTTGAGCCGTTTGCGGCTCTGGCGGTAGGCGGCGAACTCCTGCAGCAGGGCGCGGCGGCGCAGCTTTTCCAGGTCTTCGGCGTTGGCCGGGTCGGGCACATAGTAGCGGCCCGCTTCGTCCTGCAAAAAGTTCTGTTCGAGCAGCAGCCGTAGGTCGGGCAGCTCCTCGTGCCGCGCCTGGTGCAGCTCGCGCAGAAAGCGCGGCTGGACTTCTGAGAACGTCTGCGGCTGCTCATTCAGCAGCACGCGCAGCCAGGTGATGGCGCTCTTTTCGTCGTTGACAAAGAGGGCGATCTGCTGCACGGCGCCGGTTTGCAGGCGGGCCTGGTCGTATTCGGCCACCTGGTCGGGCAGAAAGTACATCCCGTCGCGTTCGGCAAAGTGCTGTTTCAGCCCAGCATAAAACTGGGCCGCGCCCATCGGCACGCTGACCCCGTGCTGGATATGGTAGGCCACCATGCGGTCAAAGAGAAGATAGTTCTGGCGTTCGGCAATGGTTTCCAACTGTTGATTTTTGCGAACCAGGCGCGGCGTCTGGGTCAAATGTTGGCGGACAAACTCCCAAACGCCACTTTCTGTGCCAGCTTGCAGTGCAAACAACGTTTCAAATTCCGTGGCCGGTTTGTAGGCGGAGATAATTAAATCTTGTTTGGCTGCATCTGAGGTTACTTGGCGATAGGATCCCTGCTGCTTGTCCAATGTGCGCACATCGGCGACGACAAAGCCTGCCGACATCAGCGCCTCCTGGATAGCGCGCCATACACTGTCGTGGCTGTTATGAAATTCTACAGTCATCCAGCGGCCCGGCTTGAGGGCTGCATAATAGTTTACAAAACAGCCACGCATCAACGCTTGGTAGTCACGCAGCTTCTTAGCTTTTGCCTGGTCGATGATTGCTTCCGGCGCGCTTTGTGTCCGAACGCCGTGCCACGACTCAACGAGGAAGTTGAGGTCGGCATAGTAGATATTTTCACCGAAAGGTGGATCTGTGAAGATGTAGTCCACGCTATTGGGGAGAAGCTGAGAAGTAGTTGTTGATTGGGTCGTCACAGATACGCAGCCTAAACGAAGATGATCACCCGCGAATGCAGAAGCCAAACGATGGGTTTTCCCATCCAAAATATACCACGGCGACACCTCTGAAATCTGCGACGAAATATAATATACGCCAGTCAGGTATTGGTTTACTTGCGAGAAACCTGTAGGACGGTATCGATCCATGAGCGACATTGTCCATATCGCCTGTTCAACTGCAAATAGCATAAAGGCGCGCTGGCGCCGATCAAAGATTGCATTGGAACGCATCCAAAGGGACTGTAATGCATGCCGAGAGCGCGGAAAGAAGAGATGATGCACATTTCTGACGCCTCGCTGTTCCATTCGCGATCTTTCGTGCGTCATGTGCATATATGGAATTCTCTCCTGAGGAAAAGACTGCACCACAGGAAGCTTGTTAATCTTGTTAATTAGTTCGATGTCTTCTTTGTCTACTTCCCGAATGTGCCTCTTCCTATCTGCTTGGTACTCGACTAAGACTGGAACACGTTTTGGACTTTGTACAACTGTTTGTGTATACGCATCAAAGCCAGTGACCAGGATTTTATCCACACTGCGTTTGTTCAGCATCATCCCACAGGTAGAGCAGGTAAATTCGTCGGCAACTCGTTTAGTCTCTGGATCAAGTGTTGCTTTCAAAAAGACAATCTCTGTGGCGCAGTTAGGACACCCAAATACTTCACTCCAAACCGTATAACTAATCCGTGCCTTTACCCGATTTGGGTCATCGCAGTGTGGGTGCCATGTTTCGTACATCCAGCCCAATTCCGCCTGCACCTCATCCAGAATCCGTTTGGCCTCGCGTTCAAACGCCGCCACGTCCACCGGTGTGTTGTAGTTGTAGGCAATAAAGGTGGCCGCCGGCGACAGGTCGTTGAGCACCGCCTTGCGTGCCCCCAGCCGGCTGACGCGCCGGCCACCGTCATAGATGTCGCCGGCCTCGTCCACGCGATAGCCCAGCGCCTGCACAGCCTTGCGGTCGCCGCACAACTGCGCAGCCACGCCGGTCATCCCGCTGCCGCAAAAGCCGTCAAAGACCAGGTCGCCCGGCTCGGTGTAATGCAGGATGTAGCGCATGATCGCCTTATGCGGCACCTTGGTGTGGTAGGAGTGGGCGTTGTAGATGGGGTCGTTCTTGCCCTCCGATACATCCGCCGCAAACGGCTCGCGCTGATAGCCGGCGTCCGCGATCCCCACCGTTTCGTGCAGCTGCCGGCGCTGCTGCTGCCACTCCTCGATGATCTGGGGCAGAAAAGGATTGGGGCACGCCGTGTAATAGGGCGGGCCGGACAGCGCCAGGATGGCCGCATCTTCGCCGAGGGGAAACCCCTCGATGGCGCGGAAGGCGGGGTCTTGCAGATGCTTGGCCAGCCGCGCGCTAAACCAGGCGCGGCGCGCCGTCTCGTCCGCAAACTGCAGCCCCAGGCAGGTGACGGGGCCGACTGCGCCGGCGGCCTCCTGTTCGTCTACGTAATTGGGCTGGACAAGGTTGGATTCAGTCATGGTCTCGGTCACTGTCTCGGTCACTGTCTCGGTCACTGTCTCGGTCACGGTTTCGGCTGCTCGATGGTCAAACGGGTGCTGGTGCGGTCGTAGCCCTGCGCCTGCAATGCCTGTAGATAGGCGCGGAAGCGCGTCTCCAGTTCTTCAAAGGTGCAGGGCATCCCCTGTCTTTGCAAAGCGCTGAGGAGTTCCTTGCCCTCGATCGCAAGGCCGCGCAGACCGCGCAGCGCCCGGTTGGCGGAGTCGACAAAGCCGCTGGGGAGCGCCGCCGCCGGCTCTGCCGCGGCTACGTACTGGTCGATGGGGCGGCGCTCGGCTGCCGTCATGTTTTCGACCGCTGCCTGCGCACCGGGCTTGGCAAGCTCGCTGCGCAGCGCGCTGTGCCACTGCGCCAGCAGCGCGTCGAGCCGCCTGTCCAGCAGCGTCAGCCGTTCGCCGGCCGGGTGTTCGCCTGCGCCGGCGGCGCGGAAGTGGCAGGCGGGACAGGTGGGCGCGTCCTCCAGCAGCCCGGCGTGAAAGCTGGCACAGACGGGAATGGCCGTAATGGCCTGGCTCCAGCCGTTGAACTCGCCATCGCCAAAGAGATCGATGCGCGCCAGCGCCTTGACTTGGGCGGCGCGCGGGCTTTCCAGCAACAACCTGCGTTCCTCGTCTGCCTGCTGGTTGAGCACATAGCTGTTGTGCAGCGCGCTGTAGCGTTCAACGTAGGCGGCTTTGAGCTGTCTCAGCCGCTGCTGCCAGGTGGGCTTCACCACGGGCGTCCCGTTCTGCACAAACGCGCGCAGCGCATCCAGCAGTTCGCGGCGCCCAGCTGCGGCCGTCGCCAGCCAGGGGTCACCCTCCGGCAAGTTGGCGGCCGCCGTTTCTAAGTAAGCGGCATCCGCCTGGAACTGGGTGACCAGTTCCACCAACTGGCCCGTGCGCAAACTCTTGCGGCGCGCGGCCAGCCCTTCCACGATCTGGCTCTCGCTCAAATCCAGATTCTGCAGCTTGCCCGGCGTGTTGTAGCGGCTGAGCTTCTCCAAAAACTGCTTGGCGGTGCGCAGGTCGGGCAGCAGGTCGGTCTGGCTCAGCCGCACGCCGCCCAACTGCGAATGACCTTCCACGGCGCCGTCACGCGAGGTAAAGCTGATGCGGTCGGTGAACAGTGATTCGCCCCACAGCGCCAGGCTGTTCTCGACCCTGCCGATCACGGTGGTGATGCGGTCGACATCAGCCTGTACCTGTTCGGCCAGTTGGCGCACCCCCTCGCGCCGCGTGTTCTCGTCTCGGATCAGCGCCGCCTGCAGCCCCAGTCCCTCATAGACCATCTGCCAGCGCGCAATCGGTATCCCGCGCGGGCGCTTGTAAAAGCGGAAGCCGGCCAGGTCCGCCAGCGCAAGCGTGGCGGCGGCTTCGACATTGGCGGCATCAAGTACGGGTTTGCTGCCGCCCAGATTCAGCTCGATGCGCCCGTCGGCCACCAGCGCCACCAACAGCACGGCTACCCACTCCGGCTCCAGTTGAAAGCGTCGCTCCTTCCAGATAGGAATGTTGCCGCCGGCAACCTGGACGATCACCTCGCCGGCGTTGACCACCTGCGGGTCGTCGCGACTTTGCAGCAGCTCATGCAGATGGCGGGCGTAAGGTGAGTTGAGCGGGCGCAGCACTTCGCCGTTCTCCAACAGCCCCAGACCATCTAGAATGGCAAAGCCAAGCTGCGTGCGCTGGCCGCGGGCGATCAGACGTACGGCGTCTCCCGCCGCCGTCATTCGCCCCGCCTCGCCTACCGGCGTTTGCAAGCGGGTAAAGCGCGGGTAGTCGGGATAGGCTTCAGCGAAGCGGGCGGCGAGCAGGTGGGCGGCCATCAGCCCCACCATCTCCTCGATATCCTGGCTGGCAGTGCTGTGCATAGCGGCCAGCAGTTCGGGGACAGTGCGCGTGACGCCGCTGTGTTGGATGCGCAGGCATGCGTTGAAATTGTGCTCCAGCCACTGGCGCACCTTGCGCCGGTGCTCGTCAGCCTTGGTGGCATATTGCGCGGCCAGGTCGGTCGATTCGAAGCTCAACAAACGCGCGGCGGCATAGCGGCGCAAGCCGGCGCGCAGCGCCTCGTCAACTCCCTCCAAGACAAAAAGTACCTCGTCGTCCTGCACTGCGCTCGCTTCAGCGGCGGGCGCAAAGGGCGACAGGAAGTAGACATAAAAATCACGCGGCGGCTGGGCCGTACTGCGCTTGTTGGGCGGGCCAAAGAAGAGATAGCCGGGCCGCGTGACCTTGTGTTCGCTCCAGGGCAGTTCATAGCTCCAAATCTGGTAGCCGACGATATAGACGCTCGTCGGCAGGTTGCTGAACAGCAGGCGCAGGGCGTCGTAGTAGAAGTGGGTCATCTGTTCGGCGCTCACCAGTTCGGCGCGCTCTTCGATTCTGGCCTCCACATCGACATCCTTGTCCGGGTCGATGTAATACTGGCCGTTCTCCTCGTTGTAGGTGATAAACTGGCCGCTGACCGTGCGCATGATCTCCCGCAAGGCGGTCTTGACCTGGTCGAGCAGCAGGCGGGCGCTGCGGTTCTGCGCCGGCAGTTCGCTCCACAGGCAGAGATCGTCGCGCAGCTCTTCGGCGGTGATGCCGATGCGGGCGCGCACGTCACTTGTGGTCAGCCGCTGCACGCACAGCCCGTCGATGATGCGCAGCGCCATTGTCTTGAGCGCCGGGCGCGTATAGCCGCCTTCGATGCGGCTGTGCAGGATCGAACCCTTCTCCACCACCGAGATCACACCCGACTGCGCCCGCAAGCTGGGGTCGTCGAGGATCACGCTCCAGTAGTGGTCGTAGGAAATCAGGCCGGTCTCGGCTTCGGGCACGGGCTTGTCCAGCACGGTGCGGATGGCCGCCGTCAGCGTCTTGAGCACCTCGCGCTTTTCGGCTATGTAGACCTGCTCGAAAGCTTCAATATAGGCCGGGTGGATGGGGAAGAGGCGGGCGTACTCGGTCAGCCGGTCGGCCATGGCGGGATAGATCGGCGCAAACTTGCGTAGGTGTTCCGTGATCCAGGCGATCTGCGTATCGTTCTTGGCCAGCAGCCGCTGCTGAACGACAAAGGCGATATCCTCGCGCGCAATGCGCACCTGGTCAAAACGGGCGCGCACACGCTGCACGGCCTGGGCAAAGAAGGCAAAGGAGGGGCTGTCGAAGAGCGATTCCTGGATACCCGCCATAAAGCGGAAAGGTGTCAGCTCCGTGACCTCGCCCAGTTCGCGTAGAAAGCCGAAGTCCAGGTTGAGGCCGGCGGCGTCCTGGGCGCGCAGATAATCGAGAAGCTCGTCGATCACCAGCAGCAGGCCATGTTCTGGGTACTGCTGGTTGAACAGGTGCATGGCCTGGATCAGCCCACTCTTGTTTTCGCCCACCTCATCCAAACGCGGAAAACTGTATTCGATGCCCTGGTCGTGCAGAAAGACGCTCAGTTGGTCGGTGACGATGTAGTAAAGGCGGCGCGTGACGGCTCCCAGCTCCATGCGCAGCACTTTATAACTGCCGGCAAAGCTCGCTGCTTCCTCCCGCACGCGCGCGTTCTGCACCTCCGGCAGCAGGTCGGCGTGCTCAGCCAGCGCCGCAACCACCGACATCAGGTGCGATTTGCCTGTGCCGTAGTTGCCGACGATAAAGATGCCCTTATTGTCCACCCCGCGCGCCATCTGGAGCTGTGGAAAGACCAGCCCCGCAAGCTGTTCTACCATGCGGTCGGAAAAGGCATAGGTCTTGACCAGGCGGCGGGCCTCGCCGATCTCGGCGGCCTCGCGCAGCTGGATAATCGTGTCCAGCGGCTCAAATTGGACAAGTTCGCGATAGAGCACGGGCGTGGTCCTTTCTTGCCTGGCGGCGCCGGGCCGGCGCACGCGATCTATAATAGTATGATGCAGCGCGCTTCGAGGCCGGTTTTTCGCCACAGCCGGTAATGGCCGTGTTCCGCAACGGCGTAGGCCAGCCCCTCTTCGCTGTATGCGCCCGGCCAGCAGGCGACCACGGGTAGGCGGCGACTCCACTGGCGCAGCAGGGCCAGCGGATCCAGCGCCAATGACGGTTCAAACAGCAGCACGAGATCCGTACAAATCAGCGGCCCTGGCCGAAGCTGTGCCAGCGCACTATCCAACGCCGTGCCGGCCAGCGTGCTGCGGCGCGCCGGCGGCTGCTCGATAAGCGCGTCTGCCAACAGCCGGCTGACCGGGAGCCGGCGCCAGCCTGTGCGCTCCGCCAACTGCTGCGCGGCATCCTGCAGTTGATCCAGTCTGGTGTGCACCAGCAGGACGCACGGGTAGTAAGCGCGAGCCGACAGGCAGGGGGCGATTCGATCTTGAATGTCGTCGATGAGCATAGGTTGGCTGAGCTTACGGCACGCTTAGGTTTACGCGGATATTGTAGCACAGAAAGACGGCAGTGCAGCAACTACAAATATAGCTGCGTCTGCAGGCATCCGCCACGCGGCCATTGGCGCCATATTTTTATCGGGGTTTGTCTTGTTGGAAAGCGCAAATCTTTATGGATTCAGCGCGCGGATCACCTCATCATGGATCGCCCCGCAGGTGGCGACGATGCTGCTGCCGGTAACGGGGTCGCCGCCCTGCCAGTCGGTGATGCGCCCGCCCGCGCCTTCGATGATCGGCACGAGTGCCATGAGGTCCCACTCGCTCATGATCGGGTCGCCCATGATGTGCGCCCCGCCGGTGGCGACGAGGTAGTAGCCGTGGCAGTCGCCCCAGTTGTTGTAGCGCCGGGCGCGCTTGCTCAATGCTTCAAAGGCGGGGCCGTTTTGCTCCTGGTGCACCTGCCAATGGTCAGTCGTGAGCAGGATGGCATCTTCAATCCGTGCGCAGGCGGCTGTCTGCACGAGCCGCCCGTTCAACCAACTCTGGTCGCCGTTGCCCACCAGCAGGTCGCCGAGGATTGGCTGGTGAATGATGCCCAGCGCCGGACGCCCATCCTTGAGCAGAGCAATCAGCGTGCCGAACAGATAGGTGCCGCTGACAAAGGCTTTGGTGCCGTCAATGGGGTCCAGCACCCAGCGATAGCGGGCGTCCGGCAGATGTGCGCCGTGCTCTTCCCCCAGTATGCCGTGGTCGGGGTATTCGCGCAGAATCAGGTCGCGCATCACCTCTTCAGCGCGGCGGTCAGCCGCTGTGACCGGCGACGCATCCGCCTTGATATCCACCGTATAGCTGGTGCGATAGTAGTGGCGGATGATACCGGCGCTGGCGTCGGCCAACAACTGGGCAAACGCCAACAGCTCTTTTTGCTCATTGGCGTCAAGTACGCCGCTGAATTTGCGCATCTTCAAAATACCCCAGCAGTTGCTTCTGTTTGCTTTCGTCCAGCAGATCGGTACAGAGCTGCCAGAGATCATGCCCAAGTTTGCGCCCTTCGGCCAGCGATTTGTGGCGCATCTGTGCCATCTGCAGGTCAATATGCGCAGCCGCCATGTCGTTGCGCAAGGCCCAACCCAGGCCGGCTAAATAAAAATTCTCTTCGGTTTGCACCCCCTGGCGCACCGCATGCAGCACGCTGGCCAGGCCCGTGCCTTCATGGTCGCCTAAATAGTAGTGCGCCAGCACAAGCTCGGCATAGTTAACGCTGTTGGCAGCGGGCGCTTCGGCCTTGACGGCCTTGCGCCACTGCTGTTCTGCCTCAGCCACTTTGCCCGTGCGCCACAGGGCGACGCCTTGCCAGAACGCTGCCCGATTTGGTAAATGGTGGTCAAGACGAATCAGCGTCAGCGCTTCCGCATACGCGCCGGCATTGATCAAAGGAATATAGATTGATTGAGGATTGTCGCCATAGTCAGGGTCCAATTGAACTGCCTGTCCAAACCAGCGCAGCGCTTCACCTGGCTGGCCCTGGCCCACAGCCAGCCGCGCACGCAGAAATGCGACATAGGCCCGCTCAATGGCGGCGTCTCTGTCCCGCTCTTGGTCTTGCTTTTGAACTTGCTTTTCGCCGCCGTAGGTTTTCTCCACCCAGCGTTCCGCTGCCTCCACTGCCGACTGTGCGGCTGCAAACTGCCGCACCCTCAGCGCGGCAAACAGCAGATCGCCCCAGTCCCCGTTTTCCTCATCGGCTGCCATTGCGTGCAGCTCTGCCAGCGCCGTATCCACCTCACCCGCCTGCAGACGAATGGCGGCGGCCTGGCGCTTAAAATCATGTTGGAAGTCTTCCGGCAGCAGAACGCGCACCTGCTCGTTGACGGCCAGCGCTTCCGCATAACGGTCTCGGAAACAGAGATACTGCTGCAGTTCGAGCGCTGCATCTATCAGCAGCGCTTGCAGCCGCCGATCGGCGGCCAGCCTTTGGTGGGCGGACAGCCGGCAGAGACCGTTGACCACTTTTTCAAAGATTGGAATGGCGGCGTCGTTTTGCTGGTCAAACAACTGCTCCGCCTGGTCCAGCAGATCTTCCCAACTGCCTTTGATGATGGGCGGCGGCTCTGGTCTGTTGGTCATGGCTATAAATCTATCTCGCGCTTGACGGTGGACAGCAGCGTATCGGCGCGCAGTTCCGGCAGGTTGTAGCAGATGCCGCCCAGCGCGTCCGCCAGTTTCTGCGCCAGGCCGCGGTCAAAGGCAGCGTGCTCCATGTTGATGACAATTGAGCGCAGGTTGGCCTGCTCAAACAGCCCCGAAATGCGCCCCGCCTCTTCCTGCGCCGGCATCCCGGTCATGCTCACATTGCCGGCCCCGTCCGTCAGCAGGATCATCAGCGGGCGGATTTCGGAATCACGGCGGCGGGCATTGTCCAGCACCTGCCAGGCGAGAAAAAGACCGTTGCTGAGCGGTGTCTTGCCGCCGACCGGCAGGTCGGTCAATGCGCGCTGCGCCAGTTCAACGCTGCTGGTGGGCGGCAGCACGAGGCGTGCCTTGTCGCGCTGGAAGACAATCAACCCTACCTGGTCGCGGCGCTGATAGGTATCGACCAGCAGGCTGAAGATGGCCCCTTTGGTGGCTTCCATGCGTTCGCTGGCGGCCATGCTCCAACTGGCGTCCACCACGAAGAGGATGAGGTTGCCGGTGCGGCGCACGCGCACCTTGCGCTGCAGGTCGCTCTTGCGCAGTTGCAGCGCCAAATCGTTGCGCTGCTCGGCGTGGCGCTGGCGCTGGTAGGGCGCAGCCGCACGCAGGGTGGCGTCAAAGGCAATATCTTCCGGATGATCGCCTGCCGGCCGGGCCTTGATATAGCGGCCGCGCTTGCGATCCGTGCGCGTGTAGGAGCGTTTCCCGGCCCGCTCGCGTGTCATCTTGTCCAGCGGCGTGTCGAGCCGTTTGGCCTCGAAGGTGTCGCCGACTTTGACCGGTTTTCGTGCGCCTTTGTTATCCGCGGGCGAAGAACTTTGCTGAGGCGAAGCATCGGGTTGCGCCATACCGCTTTCCCCTGCTTCGGGCGCTTCACTCAGTTCTGATTCGTCGCCCTCAATGCTTTTTTTTGGTCGGAGGTGGCTGCGCCTTCGCCCTGCTGCTGGCTGCTCTCTTCCGTGACGGCCTGCTCCGCCTCGGCCCGCGCCTGGCGCATGTTGGCCTGCAGTTGGTCCGAGTTGAGCACCGAGTCTTGGAAGGGCTGTTTTTTCATCCGGTGCGGCAGCGCCAGTTCGGCCGCCAACAGAATGTCTTTGTCGTTGATCTGCAGCCGGCCATCATAGGCCGCCTGCGCGCGCGCCGTTTTGAGGATCACAATATCGGCCCGGTGTCCATCCACTTTGAAGGAAGCCGTGAGCGCCGCGATGGTGTACATATCCTTTTCACTGTACTTCACCAGCGGGTACAGGCGGCTGGCGGCAATGATGCGCTCCGCCATATTCTCCTCCGACTCTTCGTAGGCAGCGCCGAAGCTGTCGGGGTCTTGCTCAAAAAAGACGCGGCGGCGCAGCACTTCCACGCGTGGGCCGGCTTCGCTGATGCCGACAACATCGACGGCATGGGCAAAGCGGTCAAGCAGCTGCGGGCGCAGATCCCCTTCTTCCGGGTTCATGGAGCCGACCAGCACAAAGCGCGACGGATGCTGAAAGCTGATACCTTCGCGTTCGACTACGTTGATGCCCATCGCCGCACTGTCGAGCAGCAAATCGACGACGTGATCGTCGAGCAGATTTACCTCGTCAACATACAGTACGCCGCGGTTGGCGGCGGCCAGAATGCCCGGTTCAAAATGGCGTTCGCCGCGCTGGATGGCTTTTTCAATATCGAGTGTACCCACGACGCGGTCTTCGGTGGCGCTGACCGGCAGATCCACAAAAGGGGTCGGCAACTGCGCCATCGGCAGCGAACCTTGGCGTTCAAGCCGCTCGCGACATTCATCACAAAAGAGATCGGGACGGCTTGGGTCGCAGTTGAAGCGGCAGCCCTGCACAACTTCCAGCGCAGGCAGCAGGGCAGCCAGGGCACGCGCTGCCGTGGACTTGGCAGTGCCACGCTCGCCGCGGATCAGCACGCCGCCGATCTGCGGGTTGATGGCGTTGAGAACGAGCGCGCGCTTCATACGCTCCTGTCCAACGATAGCGGTGAATGGATAAGTTTGTCGCATGGAAAAATCCTTGATCAGTCTTCAAATCTGGTATTCGTTTGCCGGTATATGCGGCGAATTATAGCACAGCCGGCGTGTCTGCACCTGAAGCCGCACCAAGAAATTGCCTTTTGCGTGCTACAATGAGCTTCCGTGCAACTTCTGGCCGCGTGCTGCGTAGTAATAACTGACAGCACAGGCCGGCAGACTGCCGGCTCACTGGGAGAGAACAGGACTAGGATTTTCCGTCATGATTCAGCAGGAACAGGGGCGGATGGAGCAAGGGTGGGTTGATGCCGCCCGCGAGGGCGATAAGCAGGCTTTTAACCGTTTGGTGCAGGCCTACCAGCGCCCCGTCTACAATCTGACCTACAGGATGTTGGGCAATAGTGAAGAAGCCGAGGATGCCGCGCAGGAAACGTTCTTGCGTGCGTATTCGCGGCTGGCCCAATACGATCCGCAAATGAAGTTTTCGACTTGGCTCTTTTCCATCGCCAACCATCATTGTATTGATCGGCTGCGCAAGCGCAGAGCGGTCTATGTCTCTATTGACGACAACCCTGTGTTGGAAAACCTCGTTGGGGAGACGCCGGCGCCTGAGCATCAGGCGCTGCATAAGGAGCAAAGCGTCGAACTGCAGGCGCTGATCGGTATGCTGGACCCGGATTACCGCACGCCGCTGGTGCTGCGCTACTGGGAAGAGTTGAGTTATGAAGAAATTGCCCAGACGATGGGGGTGACTGTGGCTGCCGTCAAGAGCCGCCTGTTTCGTGCCCGCCAGCAGTTGGCGGCGCTTTATGAACGCAATCAGGGCGCAGCGATGCCCCCCACTGCGGGACGCAAGCAGGCCGCAAAAGCTGCACGTGAGGCGGCGCCGGGCGTGCCTGCCCTGCATGTGCGCCTGGGTTTGGCTAATCTGTAAAGGTATGTGAGGTGAGCGATGATAGAACCAACTGTGCACATTCATCAAGCGCCCGTTCAGCCAGTGCCCGTTCATCATATGGATGACGTTCCGGCTGCTGTGCTGGAAGAAATGTATTGGATGATGTCTTTAGCACTGGACGGATTGTTGGATGAGGCGGACCAGGCGCGGTTTGACGACTACTGTGTCCACTACCCTGCCGTGGCCGGGTTGTGGGATGAGTGGCAGAAACTGGATCGCCAGTTGGAAAAACTGCCCCATGTGGAGCCGGCGCCCGGTTTCAGCGACCGCTTTGTGCTGCGGCTGGCAGAGCATGAAGCACAGCAGCAGCAGCGTGTGCTGGCTTTGTCGCTGCTGGCAGCCTTTTTCGTGACGCTTTTCGCTGCTGCGGCCATCATCGGCACAGGCGCCTATATTTTGAGCGCACAAGGATCGTGGCTGGGCGAACAACTGCACAACCTTGTCTATGCCTCGGTCACGGTGAACCGCTGGCTTGATTCGTTTGCCGGTTCGCTGGCTGCCTTGGCAACCACCCCACAAGCTCAGGCGCTGGGCATGATGTATGTTGTGGTGGCAATCATCATGGTCTTTGGGTGGGTGCAACTGCTGCGCCGCAGCGCACGCTTGTCCGGCGCGGTTGCCCTGCCGGGGATGGAGTGAAACGTATGCAAGGCAACCGGAAACGCTTACAACAAACGTGGGCAGGGCAGCGCAATTGGCTTTTGGCCGTCGTGGCAGTGACCTCGCTGTCGCTGCTCTTGCTCTTAGCGCCCAGCGCGCAGGCGGTTCAGACGCCGCAAACGGCGAAGGACGGTCTGGCGCAAAGCCAGATCTATAACGACGATCTGGAAGTCGAGAGTGGACAGACGCTGGAAGGCGATATCAACGTCTACAGCGGCGATGTAACGGTCAGGCGCGAAGGCCGTATCCAGGGCGACCTGAATGTTTACAGCGGCAACGTAACAATTGAAGAGGGCGGCTACGTCACCGGCAATGTTACTGCCTGGAGCGGCGATTTGCAGGTGGATGGCCGCGTAGACGGCTCAATTGCCGCCACGTCGGGCGATATTGCGATCGGCGATGCGGCCATTGTGGGCGGCGATGTCAGCGTTATTTCCGGCAACATCAAGCAGCGCGCCGGTGCAGCCGTGAGCGGCAATATTCTGCGCGGGCGAGAGTTGCAGCTTCCTGCGCCGCCGGCCGTCCGGCTGCTGCCGTGGCTGAATGCACCGCAGGCGTCCGATGCTTCGGTGCTGCCCAATCGCGATCTCGCTGGGAATCGCCCGCTTGGCTTTGTCGGCCGCGCCCTTACCGCCCTGCTGCTGCTGGGCCTCTTTGTGGGCGGCGCGGCGGCTGTGATGGCGCTGCGCCCTGCTTGGACAGGCGAGGTGCAGGCTGTGCTTGGCCGGAAGGCGGCCCTTAGTTTTGCCACCGGCCTGATCGCCAATGTATTGATGTTGGCCATAATCGGATTTTTGTTTGTTACCGTCTGTCTCATTCCGCCCGCCCTGCTGTTGGGTTTGGGGCTGTTGGCGTTCAATATTGCCGGCATGGCGGCTGTGGGGGCTGAAATTGGGGTGCGGCTCAGTGAGCGTCTGCGCGGGGAATGGACGCCGCCGGCGCGCACCGCTTTGGGGGTGGTGGCCCCCGGTGCAGCAATCGCCTTTTTATGGGCGGTTGGCGGCTGCTTCGGCTTTTTCGGCGGCGCCGGCGCTTTGCTTTTGGGGTCGTTTGGCGTAGGCGCTATTTTGGTTAAAGCTCTCAATCTGGGCGAGGGCAGCCCAGCCGCAGCGCCGGCGGGCGGCCCTGCGCCGGCAGCCACGCCGGCTTCCACGGCGCCGGAAACGCAAGCGCCTGGCCCAGCCGCAACCTCTGCACCGGACGCAAGCTGGTGGCAAAGCGCCGCTGCGACGCAGGAAGCCCCTCCGCGTGAACAGGCCGCTGCCGCGGCGCCAGTGGATGCGCCGCAGGCTTCTGCTGCACCCTCTGCTGCACCTTCTGCCGGCGAGCCGGAACTGCTGCCGATGGTGCAGGCCGACTTCACAAAACTTGAGGGCATTGGCCCCAAGCTCAACCAGCGGCTGCATGCCGCCAACATCCACACCTTTGCGGATTTGGCTGCCCTTCCGCCGGAGACGCTGGCCGGCATCTTGGGCTGGAGCAGCGAACGGCTGCTGCGTTCGGGAGTCATCGAGCGGGCGCAGGAATTGGCTGGGTAAACGCTGGAATCATTGCAAAAACAGTGTGCTTCTTCTGGAAGTGCACTGTTTTTATTTTCAGCCCAATTCTGCACTGAGGAGGTCGCCGAGTGTCAGGCCGGACAAGATCGCCCCTTCAACGCGCGGTGAGCCAAAGCCATCGCCGCCAAAGTAGAGCGGCGGCAGTCCAGCGGCGCGCAGGTGGGTTGCGGGAAACAAATGGGTGGGCAGAGCGTAACGCCAGCGTTTGATCTGAAGTTCGCGCAGTTTTTCGTCACCGCCGCTCCATTCGCGCAGTGCGGCCAGAAAGCGCTCGCGCAGCATATCGTCGGCATCGTTGTAATGTGCCGCACTCCAGGCGGGTGAACCGTGCAGCGTCAGTACGGCGGCGTGGGGCGAAATGCCTTTGCGCTGGTTGTCGGCGATCCAGGCAATATCACTCTGCGGGCGCTGCACCGCACCCGGCGCCGGCAGCCAGGCCGAACCGTCAATCCGGCAGATCGCGCATAAGCAAGGCGCATAAGCCACGGCATCGAGCGCCGCGCGCTCTGTTTCCGCCAGCGTGACACCGCCTGCATCGAGCAGGGCAAGCGACTGCGGGACAGGGGGCGTCAGTACGAGGCTGCGTCCGCGCCAGGCTCGCCCGTCGTCCGCCTCCGCCAGCCAGCCGGTATGGTCATGCATGACGCGCGTGACGCGCACACCCGTTTCAATGTGAGCGCCGCGCGCCGCCAGATCGGCAGCCAACTGCTTGGGCAGGGCATTCATGCCGCCGCGCACGGCATAGCGCGGGTGGCCTTCGCTGCCGGGCACAGCATCAACACTGCCGTCACTCCAGCCGTTGCTCCAGACAAAGATAAGGTTCTGCGTCCGCCAGGCCGCTGCGTACGCGGCAAAGCGATCTGCGCGCACACTAAAAAACTGGGCGCCGTGGTCGGCAAGCCCTGCGCCGATGCGGCGCGTTGCCATTCGTCCCCCCACGCTGCGGCCTTTGTCCAGCAGCGTCACGCCGGCGCCGCTGTCCAGCAGCCGCCCGGCAGCCATCAAGCCGCACAGGCCGGCGCCGATGATTACACTGTCGGCAACTGCCGTGCCGGCAATTTCATCCCTGTTCACCCTTCCGCCTTTCCTGGTTATAGAGGCTATGTCTCTTTTGGCGCCAGCCGTTACAGGTCCAGAACGCCGCTGTGCCCTTCATGATACGCTTGCAGCACGCGTTCCGCCACGGCGTCCGGCGTGGCGGCGCTGCGCGGCAGGCGCATGGGCATTTTTGTCCACAGTGGCGTATCGACAGCGCCGGGCCGCACCACGGTGACGCGTTTGTGCCGCTGCTCTTTGCCCAACGCCACCGCAAACGCCTCCAACCCTGCTTTGGCCGCTGCATAGGCCGCCAACCCCGGCAGTTGCAATCGTTCACTGTAGGCGCCGATAAAAACAATGTGCGCGTTTTCTGCCAGGAGCGGCAGGCTGTGGTGGATAGTGCGGTAGGCGCCCGACAGATTGGCGTCGAGGATACGCTGCCAAACGTCTTCCTCCATGGCCGCCACGGGCGACGATACGATGTCGCCGATGCTGTAAATCCACAAATCTATGGCGCCCATTTCTTGTGCTGCGGCATAGACGGCACGCTGTACGGCGAACAGGTCCGCCACATCTCCTTCGTAGGCAAAATCCGCCGGCGGCAAGGTGGCGCCGCCGGCGCGGCTGACTGCGCCTACGCGCCAGCCGGCCTTCTTTGCTGCTTGTACGAGAGCGGAGCCGATTCCGCCGGCTGCACCCCATACCATTGCCGTCAATTCATTTGACATAATTTTTTCTACCGGTGAATCAATGTGGCCAATGTAGCCGGATCGATCTCTGCCTGCAGGCCGCCGGGGATCCCCTTCACGATGACGCTGACGGCATCATGGCTGTGGAGCGACTCCTGGTGTGAGGCGATCACCTTGAAGTCACGGATTGCAGGATGGCAGTCCAATTCCTGATAAAGCAAACGGGCGGCATCTTCGACAAATTTTAGGTTGGCGGCGTTTAATTCCGCAAAAGCCTGCTCGTCCTCCCGCTTAACCATCACCTGGGTTTCCGTTTTCAGCGCCGCCTGGCACAGATCGCGCAGTTCTTCCAGCGTCAGATCGCCGTCCAACTCGACACTTATGCGCGCCACGGAACGTTGGCTGTGCGGTACGGCGGCAATATTGCGCGTCTCAATGGCGTGCTGTGACAGCTCATAGCTGCAAGGGCAGGTGGACGAATAGACGAAATCGAGGTGCAGGAAGGTGCGCACCGCGCCTTCTCGATCCATGCGCGCTTCCATCGCCACTTCATAGTACTGATAGCCGCTCAGGCCGGAGCGCAGCGACTGCTTGCGCAGTGGATAGCTGAAGCGCAGTGTAACGTGAGCATCAAGGCTTTCCAAATCGCGGCGATAGCTTTGCAAAATGGTGGTCAGCAGCGCCGGTGAGAAAAGCTCGTCGCTGTGTTCGTAGAAGGTGCGCATGATGCGCGACATATTAATACCCTTCTTGTGTGCTGCCAGCGACACTGTCCCGGTGACGGATGTCTCTAGCATCAACACCTCGCCGCCTGTCGTCGCATAGCGCAGGGGCAGGCGAAAGTTATGGATGCCAACCTGTTGGATGGGGACGGCGCTGCCTTGGATAAGCGATGATGGCCCGTTTTGTAAATCGGGTAAGGATGCACGGTAGGCTTCAGTCACTACAAAATCTTCGTCATAGTAGCGCCGCGGCGCTTGTTTTGTCCCGTCATCCTCAACCCGCGGCAGCGGCAATAGATAGGGTGGGTTAAACAGCGGCGGCAGCGTTGCCGTAATGCTGTTGTTGTCGTTGAACGTTGTTCCATTGGAACGCGCGCGATTCATTTTAATTTTCATAGTAGTTGGCTCCATTTCTGCAGTCTGTATGGCCCGTTTAGCGCGGGTCAGCAGACTGATAGGGTGCTTGAATTGGGGAAAAGCCAGGCTCGTTGGCCGGCGCCAATGCTTCGGCGATAGCGGCGAGGCTCGCACCAGTCTGAGGATGAATCCAGTCGGGAGCGACGGCGGCCAGCGGGATGGCGACATGCGCATAGCGCACGACATTCGGGTCGGGCAGCGGCTTAGGGCTTGCAACCACCACATCGCCGTAAAAGCTCAAATCCAGGTCAATGGGACGCGGCGCAAATTTGTCCTGACTGCGCACCCGCCCCAGTCTCTGTTCGATCCGGCCCAGAACTTCAAGCAGTTGCTCGCTGGTGAGGGATGTCTCGGCCAGGAGGGCGGCGTTATGATAAGCCGGTTGGGCCGCCAATTCCCCTTCGCTGCCGACAGCCGCCGTCGCAAAGAGCGGGCTGACAGCCAAAATGTGCAGCTGCGGCTCCTCTGCCAGCAGCGCAATGGCGGCAGGAATATTGATTTCCTTATCGATATTGCTGCCCAGACTGATCAAGATCGGTGTCATCGTTACACCTCATCGCGCCGGCGCAGGATTGTCACACCTACTGATTCTGAGAAGCGTACAGCTCCCGGCTTTTCGACCGACAATTCCACCGCCTGGATGTGCTTGTCCGCTTCAAAACAGATGCGCACCAGGTCGGCGGCGAGCCGCTCGACCAGATAAGGGCTGCCGGCTTCCATGTGGGCGATCATCGCTTTGGCCGCCGAACGATAATTCACTGTATCGTCTATGCTATCGCCGGCGCCGGCAGCGCGCGTATCCGCCCAAAAGGTCGCATTGACCACAATATCTTGACGATTGGCGCGCTCCTCTGGGTTGATTCCCACAATGCCGCGCACCAATAAGTTGCGAATAAATATTTTGTCTAGCTCTTCCAGTCGACCTTGCATTTTGCCTGCTTCATTTTTATCTGTTTGGGAGCTATTGTTCATATGGAACATAGTATGACAAAACATGTACAATTTCTGTATCTGGGCTTCCGGTCTTGGCTTAGCCGCATTCTCTTGCGAGGCCTAGAGTGGGCCATGCATCATGCTGAGTATTGCGCAGCCAACCACGGCGGGGCGCCTTGCGGTGGGAGCTGTGCAGCGAGGTTGTGCCGGCCAGGCCTATGCTTGTCCTGCGACAATTGCCTGGCCGGTTCCGTTAGGGTGTCGCCAGCGCTGCCAGTGTGGCGTCGACAGTCTGGCGCTGCTGTTCCTCACGGCTGATGGTGGCGGGATTGTCGCCATCTTGTGGCCCATACCAACCAAACTGCGCATGGTTGCCGCCCTCGATCGGTGCAAAGAGAGCATCCGCCGGCAGCAGGGGCGCGCTCGCCTGCACCCTGGCCGGCGTAGCCAGCCCATCGAGGGTGCCATAGATCGAGATGACATGGAGCTTTGGCTGATCGGCCAGGGAATTGCTGTCGGGCGGAAAGGCGGCCCAGAAAATGACGCTGTGGACTGCCTGCGGATGGCGGCTGGCATAGATGGCTGCCGTCGTCCCCCCCAGCGAATGGCCGCCAATTGACCATTCTGTGATCTCCGGGTGGGCCTGCATGACCGCTGTTGCCCGTTCCGGGTCGATAATCGCCAGATTCAAGGGCATCGGCGTGATGGCCACCAAATAGCCTTTTTCCGCCAACGCGCGCGCCGCCGGCGCATAGGCGCGTGCATCTACACGCCCGCCCGGATAAAAGATAAAGCCTTTGCTGGGTGTGCTGCCGGTGGGCACAAATTCAATCCAATCTGCCTGCGTAATCGTCACCCTGGCGTCACTTTGCAAAGCAGCCAGCGCTTCCGGCATAGGCTGTGCAGCGTCATTCGCCCAGATGATGCCGGCGGCGAGCGCAATGACTACGATCAGTCCAATTACGAGTGCCGCAATTCCGGCAATACGACCCAGGCGGCGCTTGTTTGTCTTCATGTTTTTGTGCCCTTGTTTACGTTTGTGGGAAATCCGTCAAAATTAATTCTGCTGCCACCTTGCCGGAAAGCGTCACCATCGGTACGCCCCCGCCGGGGTGGGTTGTGCCGCCGGCAAAATAAAGTCCTTGTATGTCGGCGCAGCGGTTATGTGGGCGGCGCAGCGCGTTCAGCGCCTGATTAGACGAGAGACCGTACAGGGCGCCGCGCCACGCGCCGGAGTACTGTTGAATATCATGCGGCGTCAGCATTACCTCGCTGCGGATGCGCCCTGCGATGTTCAAGCCAAATCTGGCCAGCTTGTTCAACACCAGTGCACGGTAGGAGGCTGCCTGTGCCGCCCAGTCAAACTCTTCTCCCAGCGCCGGCGCATTGACCAATACGAACCAGTTTTCGCAGCCCGGCGGTGCATGTTCTGCATCGTTTTTGGAAGTGATGGCCACGTAGATGGTTGGATCATAAGGGGGGCGCCCCTGCTGAAAAATGTCGTTGAATTCGCTGCGGTAGTCACTGCTGAACAATATATTGTGATGCGCCAGGCGTGCGTGCTCACCTTCGACCCCCAGCAGCAAAACAAACCCCGAGCATGAGGTTTCGGTCTCCTGCAACTGCCGGCGGCGGTGGGGAGCGATGGCAGCGTCCAAGAGGTGTGTGTACACCGTTGTCACATCGACGTTGGCCAGCACTGTCTCTGCTGCCACGCATCGCCCATCGCTGAACTGCAGCCCTGTCACCTTCCGTTCATCTGTCTCAATCTGTTGAACCGACGTATTAAAATGGATTGTCACGCCAAGCTCTTGCGCCAGCCGCTGCATAGCTGCCGCAATGGCGTAGACGCCCCCGCGTGGATACCAGACGCCGCCCGTCAGCTCCACATGCGCGATCACGCTGAGAGTAGCAGGCGCGGCGTAGGGACTGGCCCCCACGTAGGTGGCGAAGCGGCCCAACAACTGGCGCAGGTGCGGCGAGCGCACGCGGCGGCGAATCGCCTGATCCATCGTCAGCCAGGGGTCGACTTTGAGCATATCGGCCGGCGGTACAGCCAAAAACGAAGCCAGGCCTGGCGGCTGATTGTAGATAAATGTGGGGCCGGTGATACGGTGCAGGCGCGCGGCGTACTGCAGAAAGTCCAGGTAGCCTTCCACATCGTGTTCATCAAGCTGTTCGATCTGCGCCGCTACTGTGGCCAACTCGCGCGAGAGATCCAACACGACGCCGTCGCTGTAGAAATAACGCGTCAGCGGTTCCACCGGCAGCAGCGTTACATAATCAGCAAACCGTCTGCCGGCGGCGGCAAAGAGTGCCTCAAAGACGGGGCGCATGGTGATCACGGAAGGCCCGCTGTCCCAACGAAAGCCGTCTTGGCGAATTTCTCCCATCTTGCCGCCGGCGCTGCTGTTCTGTTCGTAGACGGCCACGCGGCGACCGGCAGCGGCCAGGCGAATGGCAGCGCTCAACCCGCCGATTCCGGCGCCGATAATGGCTACATCCGGCTGTTCGCCGGCTCCTGTCTCTGTCGTCATGCGTCGCGCAGAATCCTTCCCTTCCAGATGACGCCGCCAAAACGCCGGCGCCACCAGAGCGCCCGCAGCGCGATCAGTGTCATCATCAGCACCGAGACGGGCATCAGCAGCGCATCGCCTGCTCGCTGGTGTGTGGCCGCTGCCGTAACGGCGCGTGCGCCGACTCCCAATCCCAGTAGTGTGAGCGGCCACAAGGGCCAGCCCGGCAGCAACCAGTTGGCGCCCGCCGCCACCCACAGCCACGGCCAGACAAAGACGGCCCAATGGAAAAGAGTGGAAAGCAGCAGCAGCGCCGGATGATTGCCGTGACCTGCCAGAATGTTCTTGGCGTAGCCGTCAAATGCCGCTTGCCAGCCGCTGTACATGCGGCAGCGCAGCAGCCGATTGCCGTCCGCCATGCGCAACTGCAGGCTGTGCTGCTTGATACGCTGCGCCAGCCGCACATCCTCGACGACCGCACCACGCACGGACGTATGGCCGCCAATTTGGTCATAGGCTGTGCGGCGAAAGGCCATGCACTGGCCGTTGGCGGCAGCCGCCAGTGGGTGGTAGAAATCTTGCGCCAGTTGGATGGGCAGATAGCCCAACACCGCCAGCGCCATTAGCGGCACCGTCAGCCGTTCACCCCAACTGATGGTTGTCTGGGTCGGCCAGACGCTGAGGAGGTCGGCTTTGCTGCGCTGCATAGCGTCGACAACTGCCTGCACGGCGCCGGCTTCCCACTGTACATCGGCATCCGTAAAGAGCAGGATGTCCGCTCCGCAGGCGGCGGCGAGTTGGCTGCATGCCCAGTTTTTGCCCATCCAGCCGGGCGGGAGCGGCTGGCCACAGAGCAGGCGGAAGTTGGGCGCACAGCCGGCAGCCGTCCTCGCCACATGCGCCGTGTTGTCGTCCGACTGGTCATCCAGCACAATCAACTGCATATGCGGGTACTTTTGTTGGAGCAGCAAGTTGATAGTAGCGCCGATGCTTTCCGCTTCATTGCGAGCCGGCACCAAGACACCCACTGACGGCCACAAGGCATCTTGCGCAGATGGAACCGGCTGGATTGCCCCGCTTTTGTGCAGGCGTGGAAAATTGTACGCGTTGCTCACGGCCACCACAAAAATTACGCCCAGGGCAGCACTTACCAGCATTGGCGCCGCCCAGACAAGCACGAGGTTCATGCCGTTTTATCGACTTTCGGCGCTCGCCGCCGTAGTTGTGGCGGGTGCGCTAAATCACTGCGATGTTTGTAAAGCACAATGGCAACATTACCCAGCCAGACGCCAATCATCACTGTGGGCGAAGGCGGCGCATCCAGTAGATGCCACGATGATGGCAGCAGCAGCAAAACAGGCAGGAGGCAGAAGAACATAAACAACACCGCCCACCCATTGGCTCCCACCAGCCAGGAAAACAGCCACAGCAGCAGACCACCAACGGTAGGGCCTTCCCAGATCGTGAGCGCCATCCATGTGCCTAACGAAGTTGCCACCGCTTTGCCTCCGCGCCCGCGCAGCCAAGGTGAAAAGGCGTGGCCGGCAATGGGGGCGACCGCTATCGGGATGATGCGCCAGTCTTGGATGCCGGCGATGTAGTAGGCCAGGCTGACGGGCAGCAGCGCCTTGAGTGTGTCCAGCAGCAGTGCCAGCGCACCCAGCATTTTACCCCCAGCGCGCAGCACGTTCGTGGCGCCCGGATTGGCATCGCCGTAGCGGGTAATATCCTCACCCAGCGCCCTGCGCCCGATCCAGACTGAGAAAGGGAAGGAACCAGCCAAAAAGGCGATAGCAGTCCAGACAACCAGCTCAAGCATCGGTGGATATCGTTTTTTGTGCGGTTATATTGTGATTATGGCCGGCAGGCAGATCGCGGATGCGGCTGTAGATGGACAATACAACGAAAGCCCCCATTCCCACAAAACCAACCACAGCAGGGCCAGGCATGCCCCAAAAGAGGGCCTGGCCGATGCTC
>JBBRBX010000044.1:0-40851 GCA_038205395.1 Caldilineales bacterium | reverse complement strand
GGCGCCGGAAGAACGGCGTTCGCTGTTTGAAGAGGCGGCCGGCATTACGGGCTATCAAATCAAGCGCACGACCGCCATGCGCCGGCTGGACGCCACACAGGTGAACCTGACACGCGTGCAGGACATCATCGCCGAACTCAGCCCACGGCTCGGCTATATGCGCCGCCAGGCCGAGCGGGCGCGCGAGCGTGACCAGATTGTGCGCGACCTGCAAGCGCTGCTGCGCGACTGGTATGGCTATCGCTGGCACACGACCCTACGGCAACTGGAAGGCCACCGGGCCGCCGAAGCTGCGGCACGGGCAGCAGTAACCGATCGCCAGACGGCGCTGGCAGCAGTGGCCATCAAAATTGACGCCGTAGGCGTGCAGCAGCGCCTGCTGCGCGACGAATTGGGCGGCCTTCATACCGCAAGCGCCGGCCTCCACCGCGAGGCGGAGGCGGTGGGCCGCGAGCTGGCAGTGGCGCAGGAACGGCTGCGCCAACTGCTGGCGCGCCAAGAGGATGCGCAGCGCGACCTGGCGCCGCTGCACGCCCAGCGCGAGACGCTCACCGTCCGTCTGGTGGAACTGCAAGCAGCCGTCGCCGAGGCGAAAGAGCGGCAGGCTGCACGACAGTTGGCAGCGGACCACTTACAGGCGGAAGTCGCCCAGCGCCAGGCGGCGCGCCAGAAGCTGGTCGATATGCTGGATCAAGCGCGCATTGATCTGCGCCGGCAGCAGGATCAACTGACGGACGCTTCCAGCCGGCTGGCGCAGACGAGCGAGCGGCGGGCGGCGCTCCAAGCCGAAGTAGAGCAACAAACGGCAGCTCTCGCCCAGGTGCAGCAGGAGATCGCCGCCGCCGAGACAGCGTTGAAAGCAGCCGAACTGCAGGCAAAACAGGCCGACGAAAAAGCGGCCATACTCCAATCCGATCTATCCGCACAGGAGAAGCAGATCGAGACGCTGCGCAGCCAACTGCGCCAGACGGAAGAAACGCGGCGTAGTATAGACCGGGCGCTTGACCGCTTGCAGACCCGGCAAGAACTATTAAGCCGGCTGCGTGAAGAAGGGGCAGGTTATGGCAGCGGTGTGCGCAGCGTGTTGGCGGCAGGGCGCACAGGCGGGCAGTTGCGCGGTATTCTAGGCACCGTGGCCGAGCTTCTGCAGGCGCCGCCGCAGCTGGAGAAAGCCATCGAAACAGCCTTAGGTGGGGCGCTGCAAAATGTTGTAGCGCAACGCTGGGATGATGCTTCCGCCGCTATCGATTACTTAAAACAGCAGCGCCGTGGGCGGGCGACTTTTTTGCCGCTCGACCGGCTTTCCATTCTGCCTGCCATTCCCGCACCGCGCACCCCAGGCATTCTGGGCAACGCTGTGGAATTAGTTGCCTTTGACAACAACGCAGCGCCGGCTATGCAGCAACTGCTCAACCGCGTGTGGGTGGCGCAAGATTTAGCGGCGGCGCGTGCTGCCTTGGACAGCCTGCGCGGCGGCGCACGCCCTACCGTCGTCACGCTGGAAGGGGAAATTGTGCGGTCCGGCGGCGCCGTCAGCGGCGGCAGCGACACCACACGCGGCGATGATTCGCTGCTGGCGCGCGAGCGTGAACTGCGCGACCTGCCAGGCCAGATTGAACGCAGCAACCAAGAAGCACGCAGCGCAACCGCAGCCTGCGCAGCACATAACACACAAATCGAAACGCTGCGGCTGAAACTGGAAGAGAATCAACGCCACCAGGCTGATTTGGCCCGGCAGGAAAGGCAGCAGCGTCTGCAGATGGAAGAGTTGCGCCGTCGCGCCGATCGGGCTGCTCAGTCACGTCGCTGGCAGGAGGAGCGCAGTGCGCAGACAGATGCCGAGGTGACTACCCTGGTCAAAGGAGCAGCGGCGCTGCAGGCGGGCTTGAACGATTATGAGCAGCGTGCAGCAGCGGCGCAGGCAGAAGTGGCTGAAGCTGAAGCCGCAGTGGGGGCGGCACGCGCCGACGAGCTTTTGCAGGAACTGGCTGACCGGCGCGGCGCGGCGGCTGAAGCGCTGGGCCATTTGCGCAGCCAACAGGGGCTGCTCGACAATACGGAACGCAGCCGGCAAAATGTGGACGAGCAGACAGGAGCCAAGCAGCGCCAGATTGCCGCCCTGGGCCAAGACATGGATAGTCTGGGCGGACAGGTGGCGGCGCTGCGCCGCCAGGAGGCGGGCCTGAGCGGGCAGATTGCCCACCTGCAAGCACAGATCGACCCCAATGAGGCCCAACTGCAGCAGTTGGATGGCAGCCTGGCGGAAGAGCAGAGCCAAGAGCGAGCGCTGCAGCAGACGCTGCGCAAAGAAGAAAGCATTTGGAACAGCAGCCAACTTCACCTGCAGCGCAGCCAGGATCTGTTACAGCAACTACGCAACGAAATTGAGCAGGATTTTGGGCTGGTGGCGCTGGAGCAAAGCGAAGATGTAGCCTATCAGCCGCCGCTGCCTTGGGATGCGTTTGTCGAGCAGTTGCCGGTGCTGGAAAAAATTTCGGAAGGGTTGGACGAGGAAGTGCGCGACCTGCGTGCGCGGCTGGGCCGTTTGGGCGGCGTCAACCCAGATGCGCCGCGCGAATATGAAGAAGCCGCCGGGAGACACGAATTTCTGCTGACGCAGTCTGCCGACTTGGAGGCGGCGCTGGCCGACCTGCACAAGATTATTGCCGAGTTGGACGAGCGCATGCAGATCGAACTGCGCCGCACCTTTGACGCTGTCGCAAAAGAGTTCACGCGCCTCTTCCAACAGTTGTTCAGCGGCGGCACGGCCCATTTGGAGCTGACCGATCCCGAACATATCGGCAGCAGCGGCATCGAGATCATTGCGCGGCCGCCGGGCAAGCGGCCGCAAAGTTTGGCGCTGCTGTCAGGCGGTGAGCGCTCGCTGTCAGCCTGCGCCCTGATTTTTGCGATTCTGCGGGTCAGCCCCACGCCATTTTGCGTGCTGGACGAAGTGGATGCTGCCCTTGACGAAGCCAATATCGACCGCTTCCGGCTGATGTTGGAAGAGATGAGCAAAGAGACGCAATTTATTGTCGTCACGCACAACCGGCGCACGCTGGAAGGGGCGAATACCATCTACGGCGTGACCATGGGCGATGATGGGGTCAGCCGCGTCATGAGCCTGCGCCTGGAGGGCGACAAAATCCTCAGCCATACACCTGCCAGTACAGAAGGCAGCGCAGCGCTGCCCTCCACACTGGCAGAGGTGATGGATCTGTGAGCGCAGCTACTTCTGCGCCGATTGTGCTCGCATTTCGGCCTCAGCCTCACTCTGGCCGCTGCTTTCCGGCATCACCAGATGAAACTTGTCTTCCAACTCAGGGTGAGGCACATATTCATCCGCAGGCAATCCCATACGGTGGAGCGCCATCGCAGCGGCCTGCTGGGCCGCCTCCTGCTTGCTCCGCCCCTGGCCTACACCGCGCACACGTCCATTGACCTGCACCTGCATAATGAAATGCTTGGCATGGTCGGGACCGATGGCCTCGGCTACTTTGTAGCGCGGCGTCATACCTTCCCCCGCCTGGATGTGCTCCTGCAAGCGGCTTTTGGGGTCTTTGGTGTGGGTTGTCGCCTGCAGCCGCTCGATATCCGCTGCCAGCAGGCGAAAGATGACATCCTTCGTAACCTGTGTGCCCAAGTCCAGATAAATAGCCCCGATCAGTGCTTCAAAGACGGCACACAGCGTGGCGGGACGGGTGCGCCCGCCGCTCTCCTCTTCGCCGTGCCCCAAGCGAAGATGCGTGCCCAGGTCAAGTTCCTGCGCCATGCGCGCCAGCGTCTCGCGCCGCACCAGGGCGGAACGCAAATTGGTCAAGTCACCTTCTTGCTGCTGCGGAAACAGGTGATAAAGCCGTTCACTGACCAGATAGCCAAGCACAGTATCGCCGAGAAACTCCAACCGTTCATTGTCCACTAGTTCGGCATTATCATCCAACAGTTCATTGAGGTAGCTGCGGTGAATAAATGCACGTTCCAGCAACTTCGGATCGCGAAAACAAATATTCAGATCCTCTTCCACTGGATGCAGCGGACGGTCAGGGGTGGTTGTGAGGGTGCTGCTTGGCTGACTGGTCAGCTGGCCAGCCGAGTGATCATCTGGTGAACGATCCAGTTGATCACTCGGCTGCTCATCTGGCAGAAGTTCTTGCACAGACATAGGTTTCTCCTTATATTGCTGACTATTGTTATGTAGACATGGGTAGCCGTTTGAGACCGTGGCCAGTGAGGATACCGACCACCACATCGCGTGATTTGATGAGATCGCCAGGCCTTTTGCGCAAGGCGGCGGCGATTGTAGCACTGGTAGGTTCAACAAAAAGCCCACGCCCGGCCAGATCCTGGTGGGCAGACACAACCTCCTCCTCATTGACGGACAGCACTGTACCTTTGGAGTACTGAAGCGCTTCCAGCAGAGCGCCCCAGCGCGCCGGATGGCTGATCGTAATGCCGTCAGCGGCGATTGTACGCATATGCGGCGCCGGGCGAATTTCCGCCCACTGGTTATGGAACGCGTCGTAGATAGGCGTGTAGGGATCGGCCTGAACAGCCAGCAAATGCGGCAGCTTCGAGGTGATGCCTGACCGGCGCAGGTGTTGAAAGCCGCGCCAGGCACCCAAAAGTGTGCCGCCGTGGCCAACAGGAGCTACGATCCAATCCGGCACAGTACGCCCCAGTTGTTCCCAAATCTCCCACGCAACCGTCATCTGGCCGAGCAAAAAGGCGGGGTGGCGGGAATGCGAGGCATAGGCCATTTGGCGGCTGTTGTAGGTCATAGCCTCGGCAGCCTTGGTGGCTTCGGCGCGCGCGCCGGGAACCTCCACCAGTTCACCACCGTAAATCGAGACCTGTGCCTTCTTGGGTTCAGGCGCCACTTCCGGCACAAAGATCACTGAGCGCAGACCGGCGCGTGCAGCATAACAAGCCAGGCTGGCGCCGGCATTGCCGCTCGAGTCATCCACCAGCACCTCATATCCTAGCGCCTTGAGCCAGTTGACCATGACACAGATGCCGCGGTCTTTATACGAACCGGTGGGCATCAAAGCATCAATCTTCCAGTGCAGCGGTAAGCCGGCCCACTCATCGCGAATGAGCGGCGTCCATCCTTCGCCCAGAGTGACGCGAGTTTGTCCGGGTCTGACGACAGGCAAAAAGGCACTGTAACGCCACATGCCCATTTCGCGCGTATCGATGGCGGCAGGGACAAAGTCGGGTAAATCATTGTACTCAAGAGGCGCGCCCGTGATGGGACAGCGCAGCGGGCTAAGCTCTGCTGGGCAGCGGAAGTTGCTGGTAGGGCAATAAGCAATCAAACCCAATTCCTCTCTAAGCCGCGCCGCGTCATGCAGCGACAGATGTAAGGAATAGTGTCGCATTGACGGCAAGAGTTGTCAAAGCCGGCAGTAGGTTCTCACTGCTAAATCCTCAAGCGGCAATCGCCGGCGTCTTGTGCAGAAATTCATCCGTCTGCAGTTGAGCCAGGGCAAAAGCTGCGACATCGGTGCGCGCCACCGAACCACTGATCTTGGGGTCAAGCCCTGCACGATATTCGCCCGCAGGACCGTCGTTGAGGCCGCCAGGGCGGATGATCGTCCAGTCGAGACCACTGGCTTTGACCAAAGATTCCTGGGCTTCTTTATCTTGAAAGGCCTTGCGCAGCGCAGTAGCCACAATAGCGCGAAAAAGGAAAGGGATTTGATCCTTGCTGTCGCCGATGCCAAGCGAACTGATCACAACCAAACGCTGCACGCCGTCCGCTTGCATAGCAGCAACAACCTCCGCCGTACCTTGCGAAACGACCATGTCGGGATTATTTGGCGTGTTGCCCAGAGAAACAAAAACTGCGTCGGCGCCATTCAGCGTCTTTTCTACATCGCTGCGCTCCAGCACGTTGCCCTGCACAAGCGTGAGCTGTTCATTGAGCAAAGATAATTTAGCCGGATCGCGCACCAAAGCGGCAACGCTGTGACCTTGGCTCAAAGCTTGTTCTACAATTTGGCGGCCAACACCACCGGTGGCCCCAAAGATGGCTAACTTCATACCAACCTCGCTGTCTGTCGTTGTTGAATCGTTGTCATCGTTAGGTACAATCACAAGCGTACAAAATGCACACACAGCCTAGGATAGGCGCTTTTGGTGGCGCCGGCTGTAAGCAAATGTGCGGAAACAGAGAAATTTTGACACCGATATCAGACAGTTTGCGCACGCCGTGGGAACAATATCCAAGCACTGCGTGGCAGGCCGGTGCGTTAGGTGGACAGCTTCTGGCCAGCCGTATCGACAGCCCACAATTAGGCTATCCGCGCACGGTGCTGCTCTATTTGCCTACCGGCTATGAGGACGGCGAGCAGCGGTATCCTGTTGTCTATATGCAGGATGGGCAGAACCTCTTCGATCCTGCCGCCGCTTTTGGCGGGCAGACGTGGCAGGTGGGCAAAACCATGGCGCAGTTGGCTGGTGAGGGGCTTGAAGCAATCATTGTAGCGCCTTATCACATGGAGAGCCGGCGCATCCAAGAGTACAACCCATTTCCGCACTGGCAGCAGGGCGTGGGGAGCCTGTACAGCGCGTTTTTGACGGACACGCTCAAGCCGTTGATTGACCACGATTTTCGTACGCTGGTGAGTGCGCAGCATACCGTCATCGCCGGTTCATCGATGGGCGGGTTGATCAGCCTGTACACCTACTGCATGCGCCCCGATGTCTTCGGCAGAGCGGCAGTTATGAGTCCTTCGCTGTGGGTGGCGCAAGGAGCCATCTATGCGGTCGTGCGCGAAAAATTAAAGCCTGGCGGCAAACTTTACCTGGATAATGGTACGCGCGAAAGCAGCGCCCAGCCGATGGCGGCTTTGTTGAGGCAGAAAGGCTATCGTCCAGGTGAGGATTTTCTTTATGTGCATGGGCGGGGTGAACGCCACACGGAATCCGCCTGGGCGCGCCGCCTGCCCGGCGCGCTGCGCTTTCTGCTCGACCGCCAAGACGCCCCGTCTGAGAGTCCGCTCACAGATTTTGCGCGGCCCAGCGTGTAGTGTGGAGAGATAGACTTCCGGCAAGCAATTTGCCGGCCAATCGATAGTCAACTAAGGAGAAACAATTATGGCAGTGCGCAAGGCAAGTGCGATTTGGAAAGGGACGCTGCGCGAAGGTGCAGGGACGATGAAGCTGGGCAGCGGCGCCTATGAGGGAGCATATACCTACGCATCCCGTTTTGAAGAAGGCCCCGGCACAAATCCCGAAGAACTGATCGGCGCTGCCCATGCAGGCTGCTTCTCGATGTTTCTGTCGTCGCTGCTGAGCAAAGAAGGGGTGACGCCTACCAGTATTGACACCACAGCAACTGTACACCTAGGCGCCGGCCCGGCCATTACTGACATCGAATTGGATTCACGTGTGGCCGTACCTGGAGTGGAAGAGGCGCGCCTGCAGGAATTGGCTGCCGAGGCCAAAGCGAATTGTCCCGTCTCCAAGGCCCTGGCGAGCGTCAACATCAAGCTCACTGTGACGAAGGTGGCGTAGACATCCATGCCAAGTGAAAAGCCACAACCGAACATGGCCGGCAAAATCTGCCTGGTCACCGGCGCTACAGGGGGGATCGGGCTGATTACGGCACGCGCATTGGCCGCACAGGGTGGCAGCGTGGTCTTGGTCAGCCGCAGCGCCGAAAAGTGCGCCGATCAAGTGGCGCAGATCAAGGCGGAAACCGGCAACGCCAATATAGATTACATTGCCGGCGATCTCTCTTTGCTGTCACAGGTGCGGCAGGTGGCGGAGCAGTTTCTGGCAAAGTATGAGCGGCTGGATGTGATGGTCAACAACGCCGGCGCCGTTTTCTCCTCGCGCGAGCTAACGGCCGAGGGCTACGAGATGACAATGGCCCTCAACCATCTCAACTACTTCTACCTGACGCAACTGCTGCTGGACCAGCTGCTGGCCAGTGCGCCGGCGCGCATCGTCAGCGTCTCATCGGACGCGCACCGCATGGGATCGATCAAGTTTGACGACTTGATGAGCGAAAAGAAGTACAGCAGCTTTGGCGTCTACTCGATGTCCAAACTTGCCAACGTCATGTTTACCTACGAGCTGGCGCGGCGGCTGGAAGGCAGTGGCGTGACGGCCAATACATTGCATCCTGGTTTTATCGCCTCCAATTTTGGGCGCTCCAATGGCGGCCTGTGGGAGCCGGTTATGCGGGTGGTGCAGTTGTTTGCCATCAGTCCGGAAAAGGGTGCAGAGACCAGCATTTACCTCGCCTCCTCACCGGAAGTCGAGGATGCCACAGGCCAGTATTTTGTGAAGAAAAAGCCGGTCAAGTCGTCCAGCGCCTCGTATGATGTCGCGGCGCAGCGGCGGCTGTGGGACGTAAGCGAGCAGTTGGTCAAACAGATAGTTCCCCAGCAAGCCCAAGCGTAAATAAATTGCAGGCACCGAATTGCTGAACACAATTCGACGCCTGCTGTCATCCTGCAGCTACACATCGTCCTGCACGGTGCGGTCGGGAGCGAGCCGCACATAACGCGACCATAGACGTCGCACGATAGCGTCAGCATCGCGCTCCACCCCTTGCGAGGCAAAGTATTCGCACACACGCCGCACATCGCGTTGAAAGATACGGTAGGCGTTGTGGTTGCTTTCGCTCATCGTCACCTGCGGAAAGTCAATCAAGGTGACTTCACCTTCCCAGTAGAGAATGTTGTAGGCCGAAAGGTCGCCGTGGATCATGCCGTGCGCCAGCATCAACTCGATGTTGCGCAGCACCTCATCACACAGCGGCGCTGCTTCGTGCGATGAGAGCGAAATGCTATGCAGGACAGGCGCCGGCCGGCTGCGATCGCCGACATACCCCATCAGGAGAGCGTTCTGGCCGGTTCCCATGGGCTTGGGTACGGCGGCGCCTAACTTATAGAGCCGCTCCAGCGTGATGTGTTCATGCATCAGCCAGGAGATATGCGTCAATTCCGCCCCAAACGAAGTCTTCTTGTGGATGGCGCGCATCTCCCGGTTGTCCTGATTTTTGATGGTGATGCCCAGGCTGTTGACCAGTTCGCGACCTTCGCGATAGGTCACATCGTTGCGCAAGTTGCGGAACCGGCGCGGGCGATAAACCTTGGCGGCAATCAAATCGACGTCCAAATGCGGCGCAGCCTGGCACAGATAGACATTGGCTTCTTTGCCACCCTTGACCAGCGCCAGCACATCGGTAATTAGCGACTGCGCAATAAACGGCTGCAGAGACTCCGCCAGAAAAATCGTCTCATGGCGTGCAGGCCGATAGGTGGTGCGGAAGTCGTCCTCCAGCTTCGGCTGTGCATCAGCCAGCGTAGCGGCAACATTTTTGTCCGCTTTGGCCTTTTTGCGCAGCTTGCTGCTGCGTGTGAGGCGGTCAGGGTCATCATTCAGTTGGTAACGTGCAGCGAGATACTCATACTCGTCGGCAGCTTGAAAGTCAAAAGACACGGTAAGGGTCTCCTCGAACAAGTAATAAATAACGAACTGTTCTCCTTGCCCGCAGCGCCGCCCTCTAGACGCGCAAAGCCACGGGTCTCCGGCAAACCCGTGGCTTTTGAGCAAGGAAAACGAGAATCGTCGCCGCATTCCCAAACTGGAATAGACTGGGAGCGAGCAACCGGAAGTTCGCGTTTCCTCACCGACAAACAAAAAGCCGCGGGCTAGATGCACCCGCGGCTTGTCGACAAACGGAAGATTCCGCTAGCTGACCAACGGCAGGCGCACGCATACAATGTTGGTGACAAAGACTTGGGCTGTCATGCTGCGCCTCCTTTCGAGGTAAAACCAAATTCTATAACAAGAAACAATGAGCGAACTGCAGCTAAGCATAGCATAGCCATAGCCGCTTGGCAAGAGCCAATTTCACTATTTTTTAGAGAGAAGGAGCATCAGCCACATCCAACAAAAACTGGAAGCCACTGCAGCCAAAGTGGGCTATATTGTTGGAAATTCTCGAATCAAGTATAGTAATGGCGAACCTTTGAACAAGTATTCATCGTATGAACACTGTGTCACACGTTACGTGGCGCTGCCGAGCCTGCTGCGGTTATAGCCTGGCCCGCACCACGCCCAACTCACGTACATCAATTTGATGCAGGAGCTATGGTATGAAAAAAATTCTCAACCAGGCAGCTGACTTTGTACCGGAAATGCTGGATGGACTGCTTAAGGCGTATCCCGACCAGCTCGCCTGCACCGACGATATCCATTGTATTGTGCGCGCCGCCGCACCTGTGCCCAATAAGGTCGCCCTGGCCACAGGCGGGGGTTCCGGCCATCTGCCTGTTTTTCTGGGGTACGTCGGGCAAGGGATGCTGGATGGGTGCGCGGTAGGTGACGTCTTCGCCTCTCCGTCCGCTGATCAGATGCTCGCTGTCACCCAGCGAATCCATGGCGGCAAAGGCGTGGTTTACATCTATGGCAACTATGGCGGCGATGTTATGAACTTTGATATGGCCACCGAACTGGCGTCCTTTGACAACATAGAAGTGCGCACGGTGCTTGTCAAGGATGATGTAGCCTCAGCACCACCCGCTGAAGCCGGACGCCGGCGCGGTGTGGCGGGCATGGTCTTTGCTTTCAAAATTGCCGGCGCCAAGGCAGACCAGGGCGGCTCGTTGGATGAGGTCGTGGCGGCGACCGAGAAGGCGCTGGCGAACATACGCACAATGGGTGTAGCGCTCACCTCCTGCACCGTACCGCGCGCCGGTAAGCCAACGTTCACCCTGGGTGAAGATGAGATGGAAATTGGGATGGGCATCCACGGCGAACCGGGCATAAAACGCGAAAAATTGCAGACGGCGGATGAGATTACGCAGCGGATGACGACGGCAATTCTTGACGATCTGCAGCCGGCGAGCGGTGAGCGGCTGGCAGTGATGGTAAACGGGTTAGGAGCCACGCCGCCGGAAGAGTTGTACATCATCTATCGCAAGGTGCATGAGATTATAACCGGGCGCGGCCTCCATGTTCATCGCGCCTATGTAGGCGAGTATGCCACTTCCATGGAGATGGCCGGCGCCTCACTGACGCTGTTCCGGCTGGATGACGAACTGACGGCGCTGCTTGATTATCCGGCGCACACGCCTTTTTTTGTGCAGGTGTAAGCATATGACAACCATACTCGGTGAACAGGCAGTTGTGGCGGCGCTGCGGCGCGCGGCACGTGCAATGGTCAACCATGAAGATCAGTTGACGGCGCTGGATCAGGCAGTGGGCGACGGCGACTTGGGCATTACGTTGAGCAAGATTGGCCAGGCGCTGTTGGAATATGCGGAGAGCATCCCAGTGGACGGCGATCTGGGCAAGTGGCTGGGCAAAGCCGGCATGGTCGCCAACAAAGCAGGATCCTCTTCGTTTGGAACGCTGCTGGCCACAGCACTGATGCGGGGCGGCAAAGCTGTCACCGGAACCAATGAATTGACGGCGCAAGATATTGTGCTGCTCTTTCATGCCGCCAATCGCGGCGTACAGGAGCGCGGCAAAGCGCAGTCTGGGGACAAGACAGTCATCGACGCGATGCACCCAGCCGCCGAGGCTTTTGCAATGGCTGTGGAAGAAGGGCAACCTTTGCACACGGCAGGCCAGGCAGCGCTGACGGCAGCCAAAGCAGGGCGTGACCGTGTCACTCCCCTGCGCAGCAAGATTGGCCGCGCCGGCTGGGTCGGCGAACGCACAGAAGGCAAAGTTGATCCAGGTTGCGAGGCATTTATCATCATCCTCAACGCCATGGTTGATGAGTAGTCGATGGGTAGTCGATGGTCAATCGACTCATCATGTGACAACGCAATTTACTAGGGAAGTGAAACAAAAATATGCCTCACTACAGAAAGCTTGTCGGGCAGCGCTGCTATCTTTCTCCCCTCAGCCATGAGGATGCCGATGCCCACACCCGTTGGGAAAATGACCTGGCAGTGGCGATCCCGCTCGGGGATGAGGCATACACCCCTACCTCGCTGGAGAAGATGCACGAGCAGATCGATGCCGCCCTGCGCAGCCAGGCGCATGTCTTTAGTATTGTCGAGATGGAAAGCGAGCTGACCATCGGTCGCTGCGTGCTGTTTAATCTTGACAGCGTCAACCGTCGGGCCATGTTTGGCATTGTCATTGGCGAGAAGGAATATCAGAATCGCGGCTATGGCCAGGAGGCCACGCGGCTTCTGCTTGACTATGCCTTCAATCTGCTCAACCTCAACAGCATCATGCTGGGAACATTTGCTTTTAATAAGCGGGCGATTGCTGCCTACAAAAAAGTCGGCTTTCGCGAGATCGGGCTGCGGCGCCAGGCACGCATCATTGGGCGTAAAGCATATGATGTTGTGCTGATGGATATGTTGGCTGATGATTTCGGAGAGAGCGCAATTTCGGCTTTTATAGCCTGACGTGATATAAAAGAGGATGCGTCATTCCAATTCCATTGCGGAATATTTTCAATTTAGGGACATGGTGACTGCCATAATGTGGAACTGAGGGTCTCTCCGATTGCGTACGATCTGCAGCTCGCTGCTCGGCTTCTTGGAGCTGCGCTGCTGCTCTGGCGACGCACGCAATTGTCCAACGCTGCCAGTTTACAAGACAGATTCGTCGTTGGGCTGCCGGTTGTTTCGACTTCTTTCTCAGTCTACAGGTCACTATGAGTAATCCTAAATCTTTCGATTCCCACACAAACAGTCAATCCATCAGCGATGGCGACGAGCGCAGCCGGCGCACAGTCACACGCGACCAACATGGCATGGTCTCGACGGCTCCGCCGGCAGAGATAGCTGTGCTGGTTGGTGTTGACATTGACAACATGCCCTCGATCTTGCCGCTCAGTGATTCGCTGGACGAGCTGGCGCTGCTGGCCAAGACGGCTGACCTCCAGGTGGTCAGCCGGCTGACACAGCGGCTTGCTTCGCCCCATCCATCCACCCTGATCGGCTCCGGCAAGCTGGAAGAGCTAAAGCTGCTGGTTATCGAGTTGGGCGCCAACGTGGTCATATTTGATGACGAGCTTTCGCCGCGCCAACAGCGTGAACTGGAAAAGGTGCTGGGGGACGATATCAAAGTAATTGACCGCACGGCGCTGATTCTGGACATCTTTGCCAGCCATGCCCGCACGCGCGAAGGTGCGGTGCAAGTGGAGTTGGCGCAGTATAAATACCGGCTGCCGCGCCTTACGCGCGCTTGGACGCATCTAGCCCGCCAGGCCGGCGGGCGTGCCGGCGGCGCCTCCGGCGGCGTGGGCGTGCGCGGCCCCGGCGAGACCCAGTTGGAGGCCGACCGCCGCGAGATCAACCGGCGCATCGCCTTTCTCAAACGCCAATTGGAGGACATTCGCAAACACCGCGACCAATACCGGGCACAGCGGCGCGAGATGGCTGCACCGGTGGTGGCGGTGGTAGGTTACACTAATGCGGGCAAGAGCACTTTACTTAATGCCATCTCAGATGCCAACGTACTGGCAGAAGACAAACTTTTTGCCACCCTTGACCCGACCACACGGCGCGTCGAACTGCCGAGCGACCGCATGGCGCTCTTCTCCGACACGGTCGGCTTTATCCAAAAGCTGCCGACGCAATTGGTGGCAGCCTTCCGCTCCACACTGGAAGAAGTCACTGAAGCGGATCTGTTGGTGCACGTCGTTGACCTGTCCCACCCCAACATGGAAGAGCAGGTCAGTGCGGTTGAGGAAGTGCTGGAGGAGTTGGGCGCAGGCGCCAAGCCGGTGGTAGTGGCGCTGAATAAGCTCGACCGATTCGATGCAGAAGACCCGGAGCAAGCGCAGCATCTGCAAACCGTGCGCGCCGATTATCCGCAGTCAGTGCTGATCAGCGCACTGACGGGACAGGGGCTTGATGAGCTTTTGACCATGGTCGACCGTGCGCTAAAGCAGCACATGGCTCAAGTCGATGTCCTGATCCCCTATCAACGCAGCGAACTTGTGGCGCTGATGCACGAGCATGGCGTGGTTGAGCAGGAAGAGCACACCGAGCAAGGTACACATGTGATAGGCCGCTTGCCGGTCGAACTGGCGGGCCGTTATGTCCACTTCTGGACGCAGGCGCAGACAGAATAGCGTGAGCCGATAGACAAAGTCCCAACAAACCCCACTGCCGTGGCAACCAACGCGGTAGTAGGGTTTGCTGGGACTTGTGCGTTGTTAGCGGCGCCCGCTTGTTTATCTATTCGGATATACTTTACTCCTCACGTCGTGTAAGACCCAGCCCCTGCCGGTCGCTTTCTTCTGCCTCTTCACGCACGTCACTCTTGCGGAAAGAATGTAGAATGGAGCTATGCAGCCGTTCTTGGTAGGTGAGAACTTCCGCCTTGCGCTCAGGCAAGACGATCTGTTCCAAATCATCAAGCAGAGCGCCGAGACGGCGCATTACCTGGACGGAGTTAGCCCCGTAATACATAATTTCCAGCAGCGCCAGGTCTAGAAAATCTTCCCAAGTCGGCGTCGGGTAGACCAGGCGCAGCACCCCATAGCGGTCTGCAATACGGCCGACATCGAGCGGAGCACGCCCCAGCCGGCGCAACAGATCGTCGATCTGGTTTAGTGCCTGTACGGCTGTCGTGGGGTCATTGACGGCAGGCGACAAGGCGCGAATCGCAATATCAACCAGCAGGCGAATGGCATACTTAGGGTCTTGCTGCGTCGTACGTTCGCGCCCAAGAATGATGGCGCGGCGCACAGCATGTTCATCGAGGCTGCGCTTTGCTCCACAACTGCGGGCAATGGGCAATCCATCGGCTACGAGATCGCCTACTGCATATTCGACGACGATACAGCCGCCGGCAGCGCGCGCCAGGCGCGTCAGCCGTGCCGTATCCAGTGCAATTACTACGCGCGGGGGGCCGATATAGTGTAACTTTTGGGTTGTCTCCGGCGTCTCCGCTGTGTCTGCCGCAGGCGCGGCTGCTTTGGATGGCGCGCTGGTTATGTACAAACTGTGAATCACTTTACGGCCAGCATCGCCGACACCCGTCAGCACATTGGTAACATAAAGCTGGCTCACACGCTCGATCAACGCAATCAGCATACCGATGCTGACAAGCAGCCACACAAGCGCCATAGCTGTCGTGGCAATGGGGACGCTGCCCGAGTTACGCAGATCCACCGCTGACAGCGCCAATAGGGCAAAGAGAAAGGTGCCGGTGAAAGCGCCTAGAGCATGGCCCATGATTACATCGTGGACAAGCCACTGCACCAGGCGCGGCGAGTAGGCGCTGCCGGCTACCTGGAGGCTGACCAACACCATCGAAAAGACGATGGCAGTGAGCGCCATCATGCCCGAAGCAATGGAGGAAAGAATAGCGGTTTCGCTTGCCACGCTGACCATCTGCCAGCTCGCCTGTAGATAGTCGCGATCAATGCGCGGCATAATAAAACCCAGGAGGATCGCAGCGGCAATATAAAGAACCGGCGTCAACCAATAGTGAGCGCGACGCCCCAGCAGCGCAGCCGGCTGCCCCAACAGCTTCATAAGCGGACCTATTCCTCGCCTACGTCAAAAGCATGCTTGAGTTTCTCTTCATCCTCCAGCGAAAGATTGGTGCGCAGGACGATGGGGTGGAACTTTTGCAGTTCGGGCAGCACGCGGTCTTCGGTCATATGCGCAATAATCATAAACAGCGCCGAGTGGCCTGGTTCAATGGTGGCGCCGACTTCACGAATAAATTTGTCATCAATACCGATGTCGCTGAATTTGCCGGCGATAGCGCCCGAAATAGCGCCGATTGCCAACCCCAGCCAGGGCGCCATGAAAATTAAGCCGATCAGCGTGCCCCAGAACGCCCCGCCTAAAACCCCAGCCCCCACTAGGCTGACAGCCTGCTTAACTTTGACCTTGCCGTTCAGCTTGCGCACCACAGTTGCTGCATCAGCCAGTTTGATAAGCTCTTGCTTCTGCAACCTGCCCAACACCGACAATGCCTCTTGCGCCCCGCGCTCAGTGTTGAACGCCAGTACAATCAGCTCAGTCATTTTGGTTTCCCCTTTTTATGTCCACCTGTCAGCAAAACGCTCAATGCGTGAACGAATATAGCGTACATAAGGGTCGGCAACGGGTCGCTGCTGCTTGACAAGCGCCATAGCGTCTCCAGGAGAACTGCCCAGGCCAATCAAGATACAGCAGGCCATGGCGACGCTGCGGTGCACTCCATAGTGACAATGCACGACAACATTGCCCCCATGATGGATGACCGGCAGCGCACTCTCCACCCCGGTCCAGAGCAGCAGCATGGGCAGCGGGGTCAGGGGCGTGTCGAGGCATGGAAGATGCACCCACTGCCTGACGGCTGCACGCACGGATTTGTGTGGCGGGCGCATACGCACCGACAACAATAGATGGGTCGGCAGTTCACGCAAATATTCGGCGTCATGTGGGGCCGGATGTGCAGCGATATAGAGTGTGTCAGTGATGCGCGAGATATCAAGCCCCATACGATCAGGTCACCCTGGTTTCTGTGCGGCAACAGCGTAAAAATCGCTGTGGTCGGGATGGGCGTGGCCAAGCAAGGAAGGATAGAAAACCGGCTGCATAAAGCCACTATTGCGAAACATAAGGCCGATCTCGTCCTCACGGTAAGCTTTGGTCGTCATGCCATGCTGCACAATGGTTCCAGTTGCGGCGTCTATGATGATAAAACGCTCGGCGGCGGCACACTGCTGAGCATCCCAAGCACTGTCCTGCAAGCACAGGTGAGGTTGGTTGCTCCACAGGCCTGTATCAGCCGTATACCAGCCGGCGGGCTGCTCTCCCATTGCCTGCACTGCCGCCAAAGTCGATGGCTCCAGCAGCAGCCGCCCGCCCGCACGCAGGGCAGAATACGCTTTGTCTAAAATCATTTGTGCGTCGGCAGGCCGAAAGGTGTTAAATTCGCCAAAGAGCAGCATAGCCAGGTCAAAACCGGAATCAGAAGCGCCGGTAAAGAGCGCCGTACGCAAATCCTCTTGGCGATAGGTGACAGGCAGGTTTGCGCGCCTGGCTTCGGCTCGCGCATAGACGATGGACGCGGGAGAGAAATCAATGCCGACTCCGCTGTGTCCGTAGTGGGCCAGACGGTTCAGATAAAGCCCTGGCCCACAGCCAAGATCGAGAATGCGGGCCGCACGATCCGGCAGCAAATGCTGCCGGATCCACTCAACATGCTGCTCGATCAAGGCAAAGCGACGGCTGGCGGCGTTATGCGCCTGGCTGAGGTGCTCAACCAGCATACGCTGCGAAAAGGATTGTTCATCCCAGGGAATTTTTTCGCCGTCAATCCACGGGCGCGGCGGGCTGCGCTTGACAACATCCAAAAGATTCATGGGAACATTTTACAACGTAACAGGTTGCAGCGTCTAGACCATGTTGTACAAAGATAGTCCAACAGCAGTACCTGAACCCTGTATCCTTGCGGATGCAGGAATAAGCCCGAGGCAGCTACGATGGCAGTATTCGTAAGCACAGCACGAGCACAAAGGAGCAGCTTATGTCACTGCTGGGATTTCTAGTTTTGCTTATTATTGCCGCAATTGCCGGTGCAGTTGGACAAGCTATCGCCGGTTATTCACATGGTGGGTTTCTGATTGCGGTTGTAATTGGTCTGATCGGGGCGCTGCTGGGTTGGTGGCTGGCAGGTGCACTGGGTCTGCCGGAATTGTTTGTCATCAACATCGATGGACAGCCGTTCCCACTGGTTTGGGCCATCATCGGCTCGGCGATCTTTGCCTTTGTGGCCGGGTTGGTAGGGCGGCGGCGCATAACGACTATGTATTAGCCTCTGTCACTTGCGCTGATGCGCAAGCGACTTCTTCATAAACACAAATGGTCGTTGGACAAAGATGTCCAGCGGCCATTTGTGTCTCAGGGTTAATTTGCTTGCGCCAGCCATTGCTTGAGCATACCCAGATTGGCGACGCACTCTTCATTGGGACTGTAGCGCTCCGGCTCATGTTCGATGCTGATGCCGCCGCGGTAGCCCAGTTCGACCAGAGACTGCACGCACTCTTCAATCGGCACACAGCCGCGCCCGTAGCGGCAGGTGTCGTGCCCACCGGGGGCCAACACATCTTTGAGATGGACGTGAAATAAGCGCGGCGCAAGCTCGTGCAAGGCGCTCACGGAATCGTAACCGTGGGTGCCGAACCAGCCGGTGTCCACACAAAAGCCGATTACATCTTCATTGCCCTCGCCAACCTTGGCAAACAATTCAGCCGTGGTGCGTTCAGGGTGATTCTCATAACCAAGACGTACGCCGTGGTCGCGTGCAATAGACGCCAAACCAGACGGGTCTGTATCCAGCAGGCTGGAGAGGCCGCCCAGAATCGACACATCCATTGCCTTCGCCAAGTGGCAGGCGCTGGCAAACTCCTCGTGCGTGCCGCCGAACCAACCGGCAAGACTGGTCACGCCGAGATCAGCCTCCTGCAGCGCCTGCTTAGCGATGGCGATGTGCGCGTCCGTCGCCCAACGCCAGTTCAAATGAGCCAGCCAGAGATCGATGGCATCAAAACCGAGCGCCTTGATTTCCATTACCAGGGCGCCAAAACGTTCGGCGTAGCTGTCGAGCGGAGCAAAATAGGCATTGGTGGCGTCATCACCTTCCATCCAACCCTTGGTCATATTGTAGTCAAGCTGGCGCGCCACATAATTGGCCGTCATAAACGAAATGGTGTTCATACGTGTGCCTTTCCATTCATAAACTGGATCACGGGTAAAAGTGAAAGATTATTCGTCGAGTTCCAACGTGCGGCGGACCTGACCATTGGCAGCTGCCAGGCGGCGGCCATGCGTTGGCCGCCAGCATTTCAAGTTGAAGGACGATTCCAGAGTCCACGCCAAGGCTTTTGAAACCAGCAAGTGTTGCAGCCATAGTTGGCTAGTATACCATGCAGACAGCCAGTTTTTACCAGCGGATTTGGCGGAATCTCCCCATGTAAATGTCATAAGCACAGGCTCCAGACAGAAGGATTTTGCTGCTGTTGTGGTAAAATAGCTCTGCTATGCTGCCAGCCAATTTCTCCTTCACACAATCCAGTTTGCAGGCGTATAAAGATTGCCCACGCCGCTTCTGGCTGGCTTATATTGAGCAACTGCCGTGGCCTGCGATTGAGGCCTCGCCGGTGCATGAACATGAAGCGTTGATGCGCCGTGGTGAGCAGTTCCATCGTCTGGTGGAACGCACGGAGATCGGCATCGATCCGGCGCAGGTGATGGCGCAGGCGGAGGGGCAAGATGACAGCGGTTTGGCTGCTAATTATCAAGCCTACCTCCAACACCGGCCCAGAGACCTGCCACAAGACGTGCAGGAGATCGAGCAACTGCTAAGCACGACCGTGCGAGTGCAATGGAAAAGTGCCGGCATTGCACAAACGATGGCGGTGAGGCTGGCGGCGAAATATGATCTGATCGCCGCCGAGCAGGACGGGCCTGTCGTAATTCTGGATTGGAAGACCGGCAAGCGCGCCCCTACTCGCGCCGTTTTGCAAGAGCATTGGCAGAGTTTGGTCTATCCTTACGTGCTGGTGGAAGCGGGGGACGCCCTGCCATGGGGGCCAGTTCGCCCCGAGCAAGTGGAGATGCGCTATTGGTTCACCGCCGCTCCCAACAGCCCGATTGTGTTCCGCTATGACGGCGCACAGCACGCACGCGTGCACGATCGGCTGCAAGCGCAGATTGCGGCCATTCTCGCCGGCCAAAATGTCGAAGATTTTCCCAAGGTGGAAGACACGCTCGCCAACCGCAAGCGTTACTGCAACTTCTGCGTCTACCGCAGCCGCTGCAACCGCGGCGCACAGGCAGGCGATGTGATGGAGTTGACCGATCCCAGCGACTTTTTCAGCGGTGACGTGGCAGGCTCACTTGAGTTCACCATGGACGAGGTGGAAGAGCTGGCCTTTTAGAGATCGACTGCCCAATGCTGCCTTGGATTCTTGCTCCTGCCGTCGAACCATCGCCCGAACTGCTCGCCCTTAGCGGCGGCCATCGTCTCGTGGCGCGCATCCTGGCCCAGCGTGGAATCGACACGCCGACGAAGGCGATCCCGTTTCTCGACCCACAGCAATATCTGCCGGCCCCACCCACGACACTGCTCGGCGTCGCTGAGGCAGCGCAGCACTTGCACAGCGCCATTGCGCGCGGCGAGCAATTTCTGATCTGGGGCGACTTTGATGTAGACGGACAGACCAGCACAGCCTTGCTGGTTACAGCGCTGCGGGCGCTGGCGGGCGATGATACCGTGCGCTTCCATGTACCCAACCGCTTTGTCGAGAGCCACGGCATCAAGGTCGAAATGCTGCGCTCAAAGCTTGACGCAGCCATGGCGGCGGGATCACCTGTGCAGGTGCTGGTAAGCTGTGACACCGGCATTGCCGAAGGTGCGGCTGTTGCACTGGCCAAGGAGTACGGTCTTACAGTCGTCATCACCGACCATCATGATCTCACCGCCGAACTGCAAGAACTGGTAGTAGGGGTTGACCCGCTGTGGGGGCTGTCCGCCGCCGAAGCAGGGGTGCAGAGTGTGCGCCGCGCCGACGCCATTGTGAATCCCAAGTTCCTGCCTGCCGGCGATCCGCTGCGCACCCTGCCGGGCGTCGGCGTTGCCTACAAGTTGGTGCAGCAGTTGTACATGCTCGCCGGCCGCGCCGGCGAAGAAAAGGAGCTGCTGGACCTTGTTGCGTTGGGCATTGTCGCCGATGTGGCGGAGCAGGTGCACGATGCTCGCTATCTACTGCAGCTGGGCCTGGCCAAGCTGCGCACCACGCAGCGCGCAGGGCTGCTGGCGCTGATGAACATATCACGCATCGATCCGGCTGCGCTCACCGCTGAAAGTATCGGGTTTCAACTCGGCCCACGCATGAACGCGCTGGGGCGCCTGGAAGATGCCACGGTGGCGGTAGAGCTTTTGACCACGCGCGACGCCATCCGTGCAGGACAACTTGCTGCCAAGCTGGAACGACTCAACCAGGATCGCCGGCTGCTGACCAGCCAAACGACACGCGCCGCCAATGAAATAATCGAGCGCGATCCCAGTTTGCTTGGTTACAACGCGCTGGTGTTGGCTCACCCCAATTGGCATGCTGGAGTGGTCGGCATTGTGGCTTCTAAGTTAGTGGAACAGTTTGGCAAGCCTGCTGTGCTTCTGCTCAACCCGTCCGGCCAGGCAGCGCGCGGCAGCGCGCGCAGCGTGCCCGGCGTAGACATCGGCAGCGCCATTGCCGCCTGTGGCCACCTGCTGCTGAGCCACGGCGGTCACTCCGGCGCGGCAGGGGTGAGTCTGCTGCCGGAGAACATCGACGCTTTTCGCCGTGAGTTGAGCAGGCAGGTGGAAGTTTACAGCGACGATTCGGTGCGGGTGGGTGTGCAAATCGACGCCGAAGTCCAGTTGAACGACTTGAGCCTGCTGCTGGCAGACGAACTGGCGCGGCTGGCGCCTTTTGGTTCCGGCAATCCGACGCCGCAGTTCGTCACCTATGGTTTGACTGTGACGGATGATCGTCGCATGGGGCGTGAAGGCGTGCACCGCAAGCTGGCTGTGCGCGGCGAAAGTGGCGATCAACTGCCGGTCGTCTGGTTTGGGGGCGCTGACTCTGAACTGCCTGCGGGGCCTGTCGATCTAGTCTACACGTTGAATGTCAATGAATACAAAGGCGACCGCAGTCTGCAACTGATGTACGTTGACAGCCGCCCGGCGCAGCCGGTTGCGGCAGTCAACGTAACTGTAAAGCAGCCGGCGCTCCAGGTCATCGATCTGCGCAAGGTGGAGACGGCAAACCTGGGCGATTCGCTGCCCCCGCCGCAAGAGGCCACCTGGTTCGTCGAAGGTGTGCGTCTGGATAGCCTGCCGCCCGGCATCACTTATGCACCGCGCTGGCAAGCAATGCAAAGAGGAGACGGCACGGCAGCAGCGCCGGCGCTGGTTTTGTGGAGCATACCTCCTTCTCCAGCACTGCTGCACTGGCTGCTCAACACAGTGCAGCCGGAGACCGTGTATCTATGCGGCCAATATACCGCTGATGATTCGGCAGGCGGCGTTTTGCGTGCGGTGGCAGGCATGTGTAAGTATGCGCTCAACCATCCTCACCAGATGACACCGCCGCGAGAGCCTGCACCGTCACAGCCTGCACCCTCACAGCAGGAGGCGCTTGTTATGGCGACGACAGCCCTGCTCGACATCAACCACATGGCGGCGCGATTGGGAACAACGGAAGCGATCATGCGCCACGCACTGCTTTGGCTGGAAGCGCGCGGCAATATCTACCTGGTGGAATGGCTGGCAGGAGACACGGTGCGCATTGCCGCCGGCGACGGTCAGCCGCAGCGTGAGCAGTTGCGACAGATTGAAGACGAAATCGCCGAACTGCTCGCCGAAGTGCGTGCTTATCGCCGCTTCATGCAGCGTGCGCGCCTGCCCGAACTCCACTTGCGTCTCGACGACGCACGCGGCTAGAAAGGATCATTTTGTCGCCGCGCTCGCGCCTCCCCGAACTGCTGATACTGCTGCTCGCTTTGCTCACGCGGCTGTGGCAGCTTGACTATCACAGCTTCTGGTTTGACGAATCCGTGAGCATGACCTGGGCGCGCTCCACCCCGGACTACGCCTGGGAGAGCACCTTTCATCTCGTCAAAGATAAGCATCCGCCCCTTTATTATTTGCTACTGCATTTCTGGCGCGTGCTGCTGCAGCCGTTTAACCTCGGAGACAACGACGCAGCATTGCGTATGTTGGGAAGCTTTCTCGGTGTGCTGACCGTACTCGGCATCCTGCTGCTGGCAAGAAAGCTCAGCAGGCGGCCAACGGCGCTCCTGGCAGGTGCGCTGGTGGCGCTCAGCCCAGCATTGGTCTGGTACAGCCAGGAACTGCGCATGTTTCAGCCGGCGGCGACGGCGCTGATCTGGGCGGCCTATTTTTTGACGGTCGCTTGCAGCAGTCCAATTCAAGCCAGGCGCCGCGGTTGGTGGCTGGCCATGGTTGCGGCTTTCAGCCTGGCGATCTACAGCTATTTGTTCGCTGCCTTCGCTCTACCTGCCGCAGGCCTGGTTTTGCTGGGGCCATTGTTCCACTGGCTGCATAAGCGGCGCAGCCCAGACGCCCGCCAACCGGCAGGGCCGAACGGGTTGACGATTTTTGCAGAGGGTGCGCTGGCGCTGGCATTCACCGGGTTGATTTTTTTACCGCTGGCGCGCAATGCCTGGCTCGCCAACGCGAATGACGGTACGCCGGGCCAGGCGTTTATGAACTTCGCCTCCAATCTGCTGCGCCAACTTCAAATGGCCGGCATCTGGCGTGTGGATTGGCCTTCGCCCTGGCTGCAAATCGCCTTGGCTTGGTTTGGTGTGCTGCTGCTCTCAGGCCTGCTGCTGCGCACAGCAGGTGCAGCAGCAGACAGCGATAGCGGCGCCTATATGCCGAGCGCTCGCCTGTTTTTATGGGCATGGCTAGGCGCCCCGCTGCTGATGGGCAACCTCTTGCTGGCACGCAACGACACTGTCTTTGCGGAGGATCGTTATTTTCTTTACCTTGCGCCGTTTGCGCTGTGGGCCGTGGCGCGTGGGGCGGTGGCATTAGGGCAAAAATGGCGGCTGGCCGGTGGGCTGGCGGCGGCGGCGGCCCTCTTGCTCCTGGTCGCAGCGCTGCCGCGCCTGTGGAGTCCAGCAATGCTGCGTGAGGAGTGGCGCTCTGCGGCCAACTATATTGCCGATTACCAGGACGCCAGCCCTGGTCTGCCGGCCGCTGTGGTGACGCATGTAGACTATACGCGCACGCCGCTCAACTGGTACCTGCGTAAACGGTACAGTCGCGACGAACTGCCGCTTTTTTTTCCCTTTGGCGGCGCTATCGACCCGCAGAGCGTCGAACAAGTGATTGCGCCTCCGCTGCAAGGAATTGAAGCGTCAGGCGTTGCCACCCTTTGGCTGACACAGAGCCATCTCGACGGCATTGACGATGCCCATCTAGTCGAAGGCTGGCTCAACCAGACCTACCCGCTCGTGACCGAACAGTTTCCTACCGGCATCAAGCTGACCGGCTACGCTGTGCGCCATCGCTTTCCACAACTGCCCAAGCCAGCGGCAAACACGGTTCAACCCAATGCGGAATTAGCGCCCGGCCTCACCCTGAGCGCCTGCGAGATCACAACGCCGCAGGTAGCGGCGCGTGATGAACGAATGCATCCGCCCAGCGGGTGGGTGCATGTTCGGCTGTGGTGGCAGGCAAACGGAAAGATTATGCATGACTATGTGGCCACCGTGCGCATGGTGGGGCCGGAAGGCGTTTGGGGTGAGCGTCTCTATCGCGAAAATGAGACGCTGCGCCGTTGGCCCACTACCACCTGGGAACACGGCGACTTTATGCGCGATGAAGTTGATGTCAACTTGAATCCCATCACACCCAGTGGAAACTATCCGATTGTGGTGGGGGTGATGGATACGGAAGGCAACGAGACGGGCAAGACGGTGGAATGCGGGCGGGTGGAGATTCGCTGACGGCGAAAGCCAATCATTCTGGACGACTAAGCTTGCGCTCAAGAATAGCAATCCGTTCGCCCTGACTCACAATCAGTTCGGCGAGAAAACCCACAAGAAAAAGCAGCACACTGATGATGGCAAGCACGCCTGTGGCGATAAAAATGGGGCGCTGCTGCGTCTGGGTAAAGAGAAACAAAGCGGCCAGATAGACAAAGATCAATAGACTGATCCCCAACCCAACCAGACCCAGACCACCAAAAAAGCGCATGGGCGCCTCGCTGAAGGTGAGCAGAAACTTGAGCACGAGGACGTCCAAAAAGCTTTTGGGGATGCGCTCCCAGCCAAACTTGCTGCTGCCTGCCGGACGCGGCTGGTAGAAAGTGGGCGTCTCGCCGATGCGGTACCCGTTGTGCGCCGCGATCATCAAAAGAAAGCGATGCCAGTCACTGCGCAGCGGCGGAAAGCTGTCCACGACTTCACGGCGCATGGCCTTGATCCAGTTGCCGTCATGCACATGTACACCGCCGATGGCCTGCATGACCGAATTGTACACCTGGCTGGCAAGCACCTTGTTGTCCTTGCGCTCCTGACGCCAGCCGGCGGCGACATCGAGATCATGGGCTTCCATGAAATTGACCAGCGCCGGCACATCCACCAGAGGATCCGATTCCATATCGGCAGGCATCAGGATCACGATGTCGCCGCCGGCGGCTCCAAACATGGTCTGCAGCCCAGCAGTCATGCCGCGGCTGCGCCGGTGGGTGAAGACACGCAGCGTAGGGTAACGCGAAGCCAACTGCGCGAGGACGGCTCCCGTCCCGTCGCTGCTGCCATCGTTAACGACCAGCACCTCTCCGCTGCATTCCAAGATGGCAAAAGCTGCATAACTGCGTTCGACAACCGCGGCAATGGTTGCTTCCTCATTGCGCGCAGGCACCACAATACTGAGCGTATCGCTGCGGCTAGGCTGCATGAACGCCGACAAATTCACGAATGCGGGCGACGACATAATCTTGTTGATCGTCAGTCATTTCTGGATAAAGGGGCAGGCTCAGGCAGGTGTCAGCCACCTCCTCGCTCACCGGCAGCGCGCCACGTGTATACCCCAGATCGGCATAGGCGGGCTGCAAATGAAGCGGAACAGGATAGTGAACACCCGCGCCTACACCGCCGCGCTGAAGGTGATCCAATAGGGCGTCGCGCCGGGCAGTGCGCACAACATACAAATGCCAGGCAGGCTGCGCCTGGGGCGCCACATAGGGAAGCTGCAGTTCGCAGCCGCTGAGCAGTTCCGAATAGCGGGCAGCCAACCGCCGCCGCGCCGCTGTCCACTCGTCCAAATAAGCAAGTTTTGCGCTCAACACCGCCGCCTGCAGTGTGTCCAGCCGCTCGCCATAGCCTTTAACCTCATGCAGGTATTTTGAACGGCGGCCATGATTGCGCAGCAGGCGCACCTGGCTGACAACGGCGGCATCTGCGGATGTCACTGCACCGGCGTCACCATACGCGCCCAAATTTTTGCCGGGGTAAAAGCTAAAGCAGGCGGCGTCGCCGAGCGATCCGGCACGCACCCCGTTCCAGGTGGCAGCGTGGGCCTGCGCCGCATCTTCAACCACCGGAATGCCATAGCGGCGGCCAATCGCCATGATTGCATCCATCGCTGCCGGCTGTCCATAGATATGCACAGGAATAATGGCGCGCGTGGCAGGGGTGATGGCGGCGGCCAAGGCAGCCGGGTCCATCGTATAGGTGAGCGGGTCGATATCGACAAAGACGGGATGGGCGCCGACTGCACTGATGGCTTCCGCCGTAGCAATGAAGGTGTGGGCGACCGTAATCACTTCATCGCCGGGGCCGACATGCAAGGCACACAGCGCCAGTTCCAATGCAGCAGTGCCGCTGGCCACACCGGCACAGTGGGCGGCACCGCAGAACGCAGCAAATGCATCTTCAAAGGCCGCCACATCCGGCCCCATAATAAAATTGGTTGAATTCAAAACCGACTGCACGGCCTGATCAACAGCCGGGCGAATGGCGGCATACTGCGCTTTGAGGTCGACAAGCGGAACGGATATTTTGGTCATGACGTAATTTCCCAGATCGGGATTATACGTCAGTCCGCATATAGGGGCGAAATAGCGAGGCAGCGTCGCCGGCAGTATGATCATCGGAACGACCCAAAGCGCGCTGCGTTGCACGGTTTTGCGTGCGCTGCAAATCAAGTCGCGCCGCAACCAGATAGCGCTGCAGACGATCCAATTCATGTTCCAGACTGCCGGCCCCCGCATCGGCCCGCTGCTGCCGATTCATCAGATCGCTGCAGTTGAGTTCCAGATAAGCCACCTCGCTCTCAAACGCCTGTCCCTCCTGCGTATGGCCAAGCTGCAGAAGCTGTTCGAAATTGTGTTCGTCCAGCTCTGTAGCCTGAAGGCTGTACAGCGTATCCCATTCTTGGTTGATCCAGCGGCGCAAAAACTCGTTGCCGACCGTCCACTGCCCCATCACCTGGCGCACATAGCCCAGCTTTTCCATGCCCCACAAAAAGGTGCGCACCCGGTCAGCGGGCTGGTCGTTAAGGGAGCGCAATAGTTCCGGCTGGCTGATAACCGTAGACTCAGCCACCTGCAGCAGGATACGCCTTTCCAGTTGCGTCAAGTGCTGAAAGTCGATCTGGAAGAAGCCGGCCAGCAGATGATCATGGGCCAAATCCTCATCGCTGATGGCGCGCATCCCTAATTGCCCATCCGCCTGCTCGACGCAGATCCGCTGGCACAGGTATTGCAGGAGATAAGGGTGCCGATTGGTCTGTTCAAGAATATCCTCAACAAGCGCTGAATTTATCTGCAGCGGCTGATCGGACTGGCGCTGTTCAACAAGCGCCTTGGCGGCTTCACTGTCAAGGCTCCACAGATTCACCATACTGAAACCGAACAAAAAGGGACTTGTCTCCCAGCCGGCCGTCACCTCATTTAACTGAGCTAGCAGCTTCGTTGAGGTCAAGATGGTGCGCTGATGACCATCTTGCAGCACCTTGCGCAGACGTGCCAGCCAGCTAGGCTCGCTGCGGGCAATGTTGATCAACACCTCGGCCTCGTCGATCAACAACAGCAGCATTTTGCCGCCTGCCGCCAGACAGCGCCCCAGCCGGCGCAGGATAACAAGTGCGTCCTGCCCTTCCAGTTCACTCACATCAATGCCAAGCTGTTGAAAGCGTTCCGCCTGGTCCTCGATGGCCATGTAGAGTTCAAACGAAAGATCGCCGCTGTTGGCGCAGCCCTGCATATCCCAAAACAAGGGAACCAGATCGCTTTGCGGATGGTCAGTCACGAACTCAAGCTGGCGCAGCAGGCTTGTCTTGCCGATACGGCGCGAACCAACCACCCACACGGCAGAGTCGGAGGTATTGAGCAGATAGGTAAAAAGGCGTTGGCGCCCATAGTGGTTGCGATCGCGCACCCAGCGCCCTACGACATAAGGAACACGCATTTATTCGTCAGCAGTTGCTGCCCTCAACAAATCCTAATGCTTCTGCACGACAGCCCAGTTGTGTGGGCGCAGCGTCTGAAGCCACTGCTTGTCTCTGTTCAGATGGTCGAAAATCGGGGTGGGCTGCGTCCTGTGGCCGTTCTATCATTGTGGCCAAAATTTGCGTGTGGGCAAACACTGCGTCGGCCAGACGAATCCGCCGCCGCTTGTGCTCAAGCATGTGATTAACTGCCTCCAGCGCATACTGCTGCAGGCGGTAAGGACGCCCGTCACTGTTGCTGACGATAAACTCCAGTGCAGCCGGTTCAAAAATATAAAAGCCGCGCACCGGCTCGACCAGCAGCTCAATCGCCTCGGCATCGGAGAAAGGCGCCATTGCGATCTCATTAAAAAGGTTGTACCAGGGGCTTTCCACTCGATCCCACTCCTTGCTGATGGCAATGCCGGCCACGACAGCACCCAGTGTGGCCGCAAAATCGCGCATAAAAATGCGACGCAACTGCTGCTGGTAGATATGGTTGAACTGGCTGAGCGTATCAACCTCATCCAGCAAAAGAATCAGCCGCAGCTGCCTCCCATTCTGCTGCTGCTCGGCGTAGTTTTTTAACAGACGCAGCATAAACCGCAGATCGCGGCTGAACTCGCGGTCTGTGTACTGCGGCGTTCCAGCTTCGGGTGCACTGCGGTCAACATATCGATGGCACGTCAAAAACTGGAGCCGCTGCACAGAAACAAGCGGCAGATCGGGCAGGCTGAGTACAGTCTGGTAGATTTCCTCGCCCAACTGAAGAAACAATCCCTCCTCTGGCGTTCCCTCTAAGTCCACCAAAACAGGCACAAACCAATATTCATCGTCCTGGATATGGCGGAGCGCGTTGGTCAATTGATAAAGCAGGGTCGTCTTGCCGATGCGGCGTTCGCCGTGAATCATGATGCTGTTGTTGTGCAAAGTAGCCACAATGCGCTGCAGTAGCTCGTGGCGTCCAAAAAACATTTCTGCTTGCCGCACTGGTTCGCCGCTGATATAGGGATTGTAGCCGCGTCGGATGGCCTCATTTACGTGGTGGTTGTGAAGAAAAATTTCAAAAGAGACATAGCCAAACCCCAAAAAGGCTAGTCCTCCAAACACCAGCAATAGTTGAAAAATGCGGTCTTCCACCTCGCCCAAAAGCGGCAAAGCAACTGTTGCCGGCGGTGCAATTACTGCCAATCGCTTGAGAAGCGGTGGCGAGTAGTTAAAGCTTTGATCACGCACCATCAGTTCTAAATCTACCGTATCAGGCGTTTCCACGCGCAGCGCCAACGGTGAATTGATGACTTCGCGCCAGGGATTTGCCACGCCGTGGCGGTTTAGACGGTAAAAAACAGCCAACTCCTGGGGCAATGATTGCATATCGCCCACCGTAAAGACTACCTGAATTGTGCGACCGGCATAGACTTGCACACTATCTAAAGAGTTAACCAAACCAGGGCTGCTGGTGCCTTGCAGACTGATCCAGGGCGGCGTAACCTCCTGCTTATAAAACGAAAGCCCTTTTTGCCCGCCGAACCAATAGCCGCCATCCTCTGCGGCGGCCATAGCACGAATCGCCCCGTTTTGCATCCCAGCATGGGAATCGTAGGTGACGAGGCTGAGCACATCTAATCGTGACAGTCCGATTTCGCTGCCGATCCAAAGGCTGTCCGTGACTTGATCCAGGGCAAGCGCATAGATATAGTCGCCGCGCATCCAATGGCGGCGATCCACATTTTCCCATGCTTCGCCCGTCCATCGGTAGATGCCCGTATCCAGGAACGCAGCATACATGGCACCGAGCGCCTCCGGGTCCGGCAAAAGAGCCGTCACCTGAGAAGCCGGCGCACCGCCGGACTCCGGGCGCGGCACTGCCTGCCAGCCACCATCCGCACTGCGCAACTGTAGACCATCGTTCTGGCTTGCCACCCACAGCCGGCCCAGCCCATCAAGGGCAAGCCGGGCGACCGGCTTGCCGGCAAACAACGGCTCCACATGCAGGGCGCCATCGGTTGGGGTGTAGTAGGCAAGGCCGCCGGTTGTTCCGATCCACAGCCCGGCTGCGTCAGCCTGCAAAGCTTTGACGGTGGGGGATGGCAAATGCGTGCTGCCAAGCGGTGCCGACCAGGCGCCATCGGCATACTGCGCCAGCCCCTCTGCGGTGCCAGCCCAGATATTGCCTTGCGCATCCTGCTCAAGCACGTTGACAAATTCAGAAGGCAAACCCTCTTCAGATGGATAAAAAGAGATGGGGGGTGCATAGAGGCTTGTACGCTGCTGGACGCCCTCGCCACCAGTGGCCACCCACAGCGCCCCCTTTTGATCATACAGAAGGTCGTTCACCACCAGGCCATCGAGCCGCGGATCACTCTCCAGCCAGGCCCACCACTGATAGCGGAATACACCGACAGGGGAAGCAAACCACAGCGTATTGGAGTGGTCGATAGCCAATGCGCGCACGGTGTCAGTGTCAAGACCGCCATCAGACGAACTGCCCAAATTATTGGCAGCCGCCAATTGACCATCAGCAAACATATATTGCACCACACCGGCGCCCTCAGACGCAATCCAAATACGCTCTCCTGGTGTGCCGGTAATGGCCGTAATCGTAACCGAGTGCCCTTCTTCGGCAAACGGCTCGAAGCTGCGGCCCAACGCCAGTTGCGGGTTGAACTGGGCTACGATGCTGCCGGCCCCCAGCCAAATGCTGCCGGCGCCGTCACTCCACAATGCCTGAATTGGACCCGCCAGCGGCACGGCGAGTGCCGGATCCGCATCCGCCAAATCAGTAATTCCCAATGCATCCAGTTGTGTGGCGTCAAAAAGGGAAACCGGCGTCTGCTGTGCGTCGGTGGCTGCCAGAGAAAGCTGCCATAGGCCTCGGTCACTCCCCAACCAAACAGTATTGTTGACGACGGCGATCTTGTACACTGCCTGTCCGGACAAAGCCGGCGCCGGCCGTATGCTGCCGCTGCTGTACAAATAAAGCCCATCATCCGTCGCCAACCAGAGTATGCCCTCTATATCCGCTATGTCATTGATGGTGCTGCCTAGAGTAGCCGCTAACTGCCATTTAGTGCCGTCCCAGAGGGCAACATACCCGTTGCTGGTTCCCAACCAGATACCGCTGCCGCGCCCGGCTTTCGCCAAAGCAGTGACAATCCCTGGGGACGCAGGCAGTTCGCTGCGGTTGTGCTGCGCATTCAACTCTGAACCGATTAAACTGATGGGAAACGACTGCCACTGGCCATCAAAGCGGTTGACGCCCTTGCTGCCGCCAAACCAGACCGCATCACCATCAACAAGAACGGAGTAGATGTCGCTAGAGAGAAGACCGTCGGTCTGGCGAAAGACGACCCATTGACGCTGGGGAACAAGCTGTGCCAAAGCAGAGCCGGTGACCAGAATCAGCAAGAGGAAGGCCGTGGCAAGCGCCGCGCCTAAACAATGCAAGCGTAGACAACGCTGGAGGAGCAATGGGATAAACAGGCAACGATGAGACGGCGATGGTGAGTGCATAGACATTTGGTTGACTTGCACACCACCGTGGAGCGCTATTCAGATAGCAGCCATAGCAAAGAGCTTCCGGCAAGCGCTGACATGAACAGCAGCGGCAAGACAGAGAAAAAGGCTGCAAACCTGGCACGATTACCCTGGCCCCACGGCAACGTGCACTTGCAAACGGTGAATTAACAATTCCTGTTGATAAAACACCAAGCAAATAGCGACTTATGTTCTTTATCTTTACATAGTATAGGAATTTCTGACGTTATTGTCACGCGTCGAATAGATGAACATAATACCACCCATAAGCTACTTTTGTCCTGTGCGCCATCTACTGAATCCGGCAATTGACGTAGAAAAAGCGGCTCGAAAGCTCAACGTATTTTTGCCCAAAATGGCCTATCATGGAGAGGACTGACAAAGTTCATTGTTTCACAAATTATCGTTGGTCATGTCGCACACATTGAGGAGTGGGACCAATGAGACAAAGATATTCGCGCCGGCTTGCACTTTGCATCGTTATCGCCGGCCTGCTTAGCCCGTGGTCGCCATCCATACAAGCAGCAGGCACAAGCGGCGCATCTGCCCCCCAAACAACTATTGAGCAGAGTGCAGCGTGGAGTTGCCGCGGCGTATACCATGTTGTCAGGCGCGGCGAGACGATTTACAGTATTGCACGCCGCTACGGCGCCAGCGCCTATCGCATTGCGGTCTGCAACGGTCTCGCCTCCTATACCGTCTATGTGGGCCAGGCGCTGCTGGTGCCCACATCACTCAGATGATTTTGTTTGGCCCAGGCCACAAGAAGCACCCGTCCCATAGCTTGCCTGCAGTTAGCGAACCTCCACCAGTTCACCCCCGGCATCCAAGCTCTGCTGACCGGCGGCCAGCACCCGCAGCACGCGCAGCCCGTTGTGCCCATCGGTCAGCGGCTGCGAACCGCTGCGCACGCAATCCACGAAGTGCGCACATTCTTCGTGCAATGGCTCGCGCAAATCGAGACGCGGGATCAAGATGTCGCCGCTGTGCAGCTTGTACTGAAAATCGCCATAGGTGACATCGCCTTTACGAAAAGCGCCCTTGTCATAGACGCGCACTTTACCCTCAGCGCTGACGTCATCATAGACAATCATCTTGTGGCTGCCCACTACCGTCATTTCACGCGTTTTGCTGGGGTCCAGCCAGCTCGCGTGCACATGGCACAAGATATTGCCGGCAAAATGCAGGGTCAAAAAAATGACGTCTTCCACCTGACCGTTAAGACAACTGGCTCCCTGGCAGCGCACGGCCTCCGGCATCTGCCCCAACAGATAAAGGGCAATAGAGATGTCGTGGGGCGCAATGCTCCACAAGGCATTCACGTCACTTTGCACGCGACCAAGATTGACGCGACGGCTGTACAAATACAGCAGATCGCCCAGATCGCCGCTGTCGATGGCCTGCTTGATGTAACGCACGGCGGAATTGAACTCGAACACATGACCTACCATAAGCACCAGCCCACGGGCAGCAGCCAGCGCCGTCAACGCCTGCCCTTCCGCCACATCCATCGTCAAGGGCTTCTCAACCAGTACGTGCTTGCCGGCCAGCAGTGCCTGCTGCGCCAGCGCAAAGTGGGTGCGCACCGGCGTGGCAATTACCACCGCATCGAGCGACGAATCCGCCAGCACGCCGGCGAGATCGGTCGTTACGGCACAACCATACAGCCGCTGCGCCGTCGCCAGCGCACTCTGATTGGCGTCGACGACATAGACCAACTCAGCCTCCGCCAATTGATGAAAATTACGAGCCAGATTTGGCCCCCAATAGCCGTGACCAACGACTGCCACCCGCACCGGCTCTGTTCGCTGCATCGTTACTCTTCTCCTTACTTATTTTGGATCGTAATGCCCTGCAGTTGGCCGTATACCCTCTCACCATCGACCGGCGCTCCCACAAAAGCAACTGCCGGGCGCAGCAGTTCTGCACTTTCTAATGCTGTCCCATAGGCGGCGCCTGCCGCACCCACAAAGGCGTGGCCCCAACGAAATTTGCCGCGCAGATCAGCTGTGACGCCGGTCGCGGCCAACGCGTCGACTGCCTCCTGCGTCAACTGCAGGCTGGCTTCATCGCGCACTGCCCCCGCAATCACCGTTCCTGATGGCCAACTGCGCAGCCATGTCGCCATGGCTTGGGATTCCTGCGCGGTGGCAAAGGTGTCGAAGGTTGCCTGCCCCAGCAATTGACCTGCTGCATCCAATGCGGCCAGATTATAGCCCCGTCCGCCGCCGGCCACGTCTACACCATCAAGCCAGATGTGGGCGAAGTCGCCGGCCTCTTGACCAGCGCTGCGCAGCAGCAGGCTGACGCCGGCCGGCAGCCTGCTGCCTGTCTCACCTACACGCCAGCCATCCGTCGGCGCTTCAGGCGCAGCCGCTTCACCTGCCGCCACGCCCGGCCCTTCCAACTGCAGGCTCATGTGATCGACCGGACGCGCTGCCGCACCCGGCGGCACATTGATCTCCCAGCGCAACTGACTGCTGTCCAGTGCGATAGCTTCTGCAGCAGCCCCATTGACCGTGGCTCCTGCTATCGCGGCGGGCGCAGCCCACTCCAGCCGTACACTGCCACCCGCCGCCGGCAGATCGAGCAGCAGCACCGGCTGCGACCTGGTGGCATAGCGCACCCCGGCTCCGGGCACAGCCGGTGACCAGCCTTCGCCCAAATACAGATTGGCCAGCGGCCCATCCATTGCAATCTGCACAGCGGCCGGCGCAGCGTGCGGTGCAGCCATGCGGTAAAGACGAATGGTGTCAAGCGAGCCGTCACTTGCTGTGGTACTTTCTTCGTCAACCAGAGTCAACGGCAGCACCGCCTCAACAAAGCGCAGCAGCTGAGGCGGCGATTTCTGCACATGCACGGTGATAAATTCCACGCCCAAGAAGTCCAGCACTTGGGCAGCGATTGGGCGATTGCGGGCAATCATGTCATCCAATTGACTGTCAATCACTGGCGTCATATGGGACTGACCGGCGTTGAAGAGAGCAATCAGATCGCCTAACAGCGGTGCATCAGTGAAGTATTGAAACTTAAATTCCGGGTTGCGGCTGGTGTTGCCGCCCAGCCGGCGCAGTCCATGCTCAGTCTGGTAGCGCAACTGTGCCATGATCAAGAGATCGGACTTACCCAGCACGCGCGCGCCGTTGCGCCAACCAGTCGGCAGTTCCAGCAGCACACCTGTATTTTCGGGATCTGCCGCGGTGGTCTGCGCAGCCGCTGCCACCTGTCCATAGAGCGGCGGGATGCTCTGCTCGCTTAACGGCAGCGGTATGGAGATATGCTCGACCAGCAGCAAAGCCGCCAACACGATCGATAAGGCGGCGGCTCCTCGCCTGTGGCGCACCAGCCACCGGCGGGTGAACAGCCAGTAGACGCCGGCTCCAGCCAACATCGCCAGCGCCAGCAGCAGCATCACGCTGTAGCGGCTGGGATAGCGGTTGCCGCTAAAAAATGGCAGCCGGCTGACAAGTGCGAAAGGCCCTGCTAATGGCAGCGGCTGCCCACCCCAGCGAACCTGTGGGCCTAGTGTCAACAACCAGAAGAGCGCAGTCGCTGGAACCCAGAACCAGAACCAACGGCGCGTAGCCGGCGCAGACAAGCCACCGCGCCACAAGGCCCACGCGCCGAGCAAAGCCAAAAGAAACACGCTGTAACCCACATAGATATGCTGTCCTTTATCGTTTGGAAAGCCTAATCCGGCCACCCACTCCCCTATCCATGGGTGCAAGCGGGTAGGAACAAGATACCCTTGCAGGTCAGCGCTAAAGTCAGCGGCAAAGCCACCGCCGCGGCCAAAAAAGTCTCCTTCCGCTGCCAAATCGGGCGCCATTGCGGCCAAGAAAGGCGAAATACCGATCACAAATAGAAGGGCAATCAATCCAAACGGCAGCAAGCCGCGCAGGCGCGCCTGCCAATCTTGTGCAGACAGCAGCATCCACACAAAGAGCAGACCAATAAAAATGAGTAGAAAAGAAGCATAAGTCAATTCCGCCCACGCCTGCAGGACCAAAAACAGGCCGGCCAGCGCCGCCGCAGTCAGCCGGTTACGTTGATTGGCCGCCGTCACCATCCGTACAAGATAGAGAATGCAAAAAGGGATCCATTGGCTGCTGGCTATGTTGAACTGGCCCAACGCAGCATAAAAGAGCTTGGCAGAGGCGAAGGCATAGATGGCCCCCGCTAGGAGAGAGGCAAATACGGCAGGGTCTGCGTGCCAGCCCCAAATCTGCAGCAGTTGCCGGACAAGTAAGTAGACGCCCAGACCGCTGAGCACAAACGCCGACAACAACAGAAGATTATTGGCCGGCGTCAGATCAAAGGCAACCTGCAGCGGAATGCTCAACAAGCCGTTGAGCGGGGTCAAGGTGTAAAAAGCCAGGTTGATGTTTACCGGGTGGAACATCCAACCGCTGTGAAAAATATCAGGGTTGAGCTGGTCGACCAGCCGCAGCTTCAACCACCACAGGTTCCAGACAAGCGAGGGATCGTCAATACCGTCGCCTGTAACATGGGTGGTAAAGTGCGCAGCCAATGGCCAGGTCAGAGCAAGCGCAAGCATTGTATAGAGCAGAAGGGCAAAGCCGGTGCGCCGGCCGCCGGACGCGAACAGAAATCGGCGCATCAGGGAGATGGCGTAGTCGTTGCTGCACTTGCGGGTGTACCTGCCGGCTCACCAGTGGCCACAGGGGTGTCCAGCGTAAAGTTCATCTGCTGCAGCAGCATTCCATAGCGCATTTTGGACACGACAGTCAACTGGGGGTTGTCCGCCTCGGCCAGATCAGAAGTCTGCTGATACAGGTCAAGCGCCTGCTGTGTCTGCCCCCGCAGCTCGGCCACATTGGCCAACAGAAAGACTGCCTGCGGCTCCTGGGGGTCAATGGCGCGCGCAGCATTGGCGGCGTTTTCAGCGCCGGCGGCGTCGCCGGCCTGCAGCCGGTGCATGCCGAGGGCCAGTTGATAACGCAGCGGATCGCCGATCACCTGCTGTGCCCGCTCCAAGTAGCCGGCAGCCTGCGCGGCAGCGCCGCGCTGCTCGGACAGCACGCCGCCCCAGATCAACAAGTCACTGTTGTCAGGCGCTTTCTGCAGCGTCTGTTCCACCACAGCATAGGCCTCGTCCCACTTCTGCTCCATCACCATTTGCTCGACGTTGTTGAGCGCGCCGACAGTCAACACGACTTCGGGGCTGGGCGCCAGCCACTGTTGGTAGACAAATGCCGCCAGCGCTAATGCGCCGGCCACCACGACCAGCGTCATCAACAGACGCGTCCCACCGCGCTTGCGATCGGCAGCGACTAGTCTATCCAAATTCCACCAGGAACCGGTGGCGGGCGGGTTGGCCGCACGCAAGGCGGCAAAGCCGCCGGAAGGCCGCGCTAGTTTGACGAGACGCCCCGCCTGTGACCCCAAGCGAGCCTGCAAGCCCAGCCAGCGGGTCATCTCCGGGCGTAAGTCAACGGCATCAGCGATCAGTGTTTCCAGCAGAAGTTCAACCCGATCTAAGATGCGCAGATAATCTGGCAGTTCGCTGCTGGTGAGCGTCGGCAGTTGGCGCTCGGCGCGGTCCAGTTGTTCACGCAGTTCCGTTGTGGGCGTATCAATGCGCGACTCGACAGTGTGCGCCATAAAGAACATCTCCGATTTGTTTTTGGTTAAGCGTCATCCTCTTCCTCATCCTCATCCAGCGTGACAACCACCTTGCCGGAGGCCTCTTCTTCTTCTCGCTGAATTTCTCGAAAGACGCGGTTCAGGCCAGACTTGATTTGGCTTTCAATCTTGGCTTTGCGTTCCGGCGGCACGGGAAACCACTCCAACATCTCGCCCACAAGCCCACTCTTGGTCTCGTTCTTGTTCTTGCCGGCGAGATAGTAGTCGTGCACGCGCATACGCATGAACTCGATATACTCCCCCACCCGCACTGTCGACTCTGGCCCCACCACGGGGCCATGTCCCGGAATCAGATATTTCGCACCCAACTCCCGAATATATTCAAGCGCCCGCAGCCATTCCAACGTGTTGCCTTGCGCCATATACGGATGCTGGTCCACCCAGAGGATGTCGCCGACAAAACAGATTTTTTCCTCCGGCAGCCATACAATACAGGTAGCAGGCGTATGGCCACCCACATAAATCAGTTCTATGCGCCGTTCGCCGTAGAGCAGCGTGGCATGCTGGGTGAACGTTATATCGGGCGGCACAATAATAATGTTGTTGAGCTGGACTTGAATTTCCGGCTCGCGCTTATAGCTGTTGCGCACGCGTTCTTTGAAATTTTCCGTGTAGCCCGACATCTCCTTGTAAGCACGTTCATGCGCCATGATGCGCACCGGCAAAAAGTATTGGTTGCCCAAAGCATGGCCGCGATGATGGTCAGTGTTGATCAGGCATAAAAACGGCGCATCCGGAAACTCCTCCTCAATCTGCGTCCGCCAGTCGACTGCCTGCGTCGGAATCAGTGGTGCATCTACGAGTACAATACCTTCATCAGTATAAATAAATCCGGGTGTACAGCCGCGATAAAAGGTGTTGATAAAAACGCCGGGCGCCAGTTCTTCCCGCTGCCCCAGTCCCGTCACACCGATACGCGCGGCACTTCGTCGTCGAGCCATACTTTACTCCTCAAAAGAAAACGCACTCGTGCATCCGCCTGTACGGGCAAATTACCATGCGTAATAGCACTACTTCGCTGCACTGATGCACAGCATAGGTGGAGCCGACAGAAATGTCAAATCACTATATTTTATGTAAAGAAAGCCACGCCTGACAATCGGATGTAATCCGGCGCCCGCGCCATCAAGAAGGGTAAGAACCCTGCTGCAACAAACGCATGTCTGCTATAATGAGACAAATTACTTTTGCATTGCAAAATAAAAAAGTTGGAAAGGTTTTTGCAGAATGAAACGAATAGGGGTGTTGACGAGCGGCGGCGATGCACCGGGCATGAATGCAGCGGTGCGAGCAGTGGTTCGTACGGCTCTGGACCGCGGCGCCGAAGTGTATGCCATCTATGAGGGCTACCAAGGGCTGATCGAGGGCAGCAAGTTTATCCAACCTATGAGTTGGAATGACGTCGGCGGAATTTTACAGCAGGGTGGCACCATTATCGGCACAGCCCGCAGCGCCGACTTCCGCACACACGAGGGGCGACTCCAGGCTGTCAAGCATTTGTTGGAGCGTGGGATCGATGGGTTGGTTGTGATTGGCGGCGACGGCAGCCTCACCGGCGCCGATACGCTGCGGTCGGAATGGCCCTTGTTGATCAATGAGCTGATTGCGCTGGGCGAACTGCCGGCAGAGACTGCCTACGCGCACCCGCATCTTTCGATTGTAGGCATGGTAGGCTCGATTGACAACGATATGGCGGGCACTGATATTACAATCGGAGCCGACAGTGCTCTGCACCGCATCATTAACGCCGTTGATGCGCTCTCCAGCACGGCTGCCTCGCATCAGCGCGCCTTTGTGGTTGAGGTAATGGGGCGCAATTCCGGTTATCTGGCGCTGATGAGCGCGCTGGCGACCGGAGCCGATTGGGCGTTGATCCCGGAAAGCCCGCCCGATGTAGACAACTGGGAAGAAAAAATGTGTGAAGTGCTGGCAGCCGGTCGCCGGGCAGGCCGCCGCGACAGCATTGTAATTGTCGCCGAAGGCTCCATCGACCGCAACGGCAACAAAATTACCTCCGAGCATGTGCGTGATGCGCTTATTGAGCGGCTCAAAGAAGATGTGCGGGTGACAATCCTGGGCCACGTGCAGCGTGGCGGTTCACCCAGCGCTTACGACCGCATTATGAGCACGCTGGTGGGTGAAGCAGCGGTGGACGAAGTACTGAGCGCCGAGCCGGACACACCCGCGCGCATGATTGGCATGAAGGGCAACCGCGTCTCACGCGTGCCGCTGATGGATTGTGTGGAAAAGACCCATGCCATCAACGATGCCATCCGCCGGCTTGACTTTGCCCAAGCCATGGAACTGCGCGGGCGCGGCTATCAAGAGTGTTTTCATATCCTGCGCACCATGGTGCGCGCCCTGCCTCATGCACCCAAGCGCGGCCAGCGGCGGCTGCGTCTGGCAATGCTCACCGCCAGTGCGCTGGCGCCGGGCATGAATACGGCGGTGCGTGCCGCCGTGCGCCTGGGGCTGGATCGCGGCCACCACATGCTGGGTATACAAGGCAGCATTCAAGGGCTGATCAACAATGAGATGCACGAATTTGAGTGGATGGATGTGGATGGCTGGGCACAGATGGGCGGTTCGGAACTAGGAACCAATCGCAAAGTGCCCAGCGGCAGCGACTTCTATGCTATCGCCCGCACGATTGAAGAACGCCAAATCGATGGCATCTTGTTTATTGGTGGCTGGGCAGGCTATGAAGCGATGCAGTGGTTGGTCAAAGAACGCTATAATTTCCCCGCCTTCAATATTCCGATGGTCTGTCTACCCTCGACAATCAATAACAACCTGCCGGGCACTGAGCTTTGTGTAGGAGCCGACACTGCACTCAACAACATTGTGGATGCGATGAACAAGATCAAGCAGTCGGCTCTTGCGTCACGCCGCTGCTTTGTCGTCGAGGTCATGGGCCGCTACTGCGGTTATCTGGCGCTGATGGGCATGTTGGCAACAGGCGCCGAGCGCGCCTATCTCAACGAAGAAGGCATTACGCTGGACGATCTGCGCCAGGATGTCCGGCTGCTCAATACCGGTTTTCAACAAGGCAAACGCTTGGGCGTCATGATCCGCAACGAGAACGCCCATCCGATCTATACAACGCAGTTTATCTCCGATCTGTTTGAGGCTGAAGGCGGCGATCTATATGAAGTGCGCATGTCAGTGCTGGGCCACCTGCAGCAAGGGGGCGACCCGACGCCGTTTGACCGCATTCTGGCCACGCGCTTTGCCTACCGCTGTATCAACTTTTTAGAAGAAAAGGCGCTGGCCGACTCCGACGAAGCCGCTGTGGTCGGGCTGTCCGGCAACGGCTATCACTTTTCACCGCTGGAAGATGTGCTGCGCACCTATGATGTGGCGCACCAACGCCCCAAGCAGCAGTGGTGGATGGATCTGCGCCCAATTGCGCGCTTACTGGCGCAGCCTGGTCCGCAGTTCTACAGCGAAACGCAGGCGTTATGACCAGCTAAAAAACTTGTACGGGTGGCCAGAAGCGGCCGGCGCCTGCTCTTTTAGGAACATCGTCACCTGCAAGGCAGGACAAACGCCAGTTAGTTGGGTAGTGTATCTAATTCGGTGGAAATTAGTTTAGGCATTGAAAAGGGTGGTTTGTTGAGAGATGACAGCCAAGAGGCCTTGGGTAGAATGATAGGCGGTTGCCTTATTGAACTGAGTGCGCAAGGTGCGATTGAACCG
>JBBRBX010000043.1:0-41367 GCA_038205395.1 Caldilineales bacterium | reverse complement strand
TGATCTGTTCGACAATGGGACCTAACGCCAGCGCCGGCAGAAAGGTGAGAGCGCCGACGATAAGCACCACCCCAACGAGCAGCACGCCGAACAAAGGTGTATCGGTGGGCAGCGTGCCGGCGCCGGCTGCCACCTGTTTCTTGGCGGCCATGGCTCCCGCAATGGCTAGAGTTGGGATGGCAAGCCAGTAGCGTGCGAAGAACATTGCCAGGCCAAGTGCAGTGTTGTAGAAGAGCGTATTCGACCCAAGACCGGCAAAGGCGCTGCCATTGTTGTTGGCGGCTGACGAAAAGGCGTAAAGCACCTCGCTGAATCCATGCGCAGCTGGCACGGTGTTGAAGATGGTGGACAGGCCAGGCTCGACAATTACGGCGACCGCTGTGCCCACCAGTACAAGCGCCGGCGGAATGAGAATGACCAGCGAGGCCATTTTCATCTCATAAGCACCGATCTTCTTCCCCAAATATTCAGGCGTGCGGCCTACCATCAATCCGGCAATAAAAACGGCGATAATGGCGAAAATCAACATGCCATAGAGGCCGGAGCCAACGCCGCCGTAGATCACTTCGCCCAACTGCATCAGCCACATGGGGATGAGACCACCCAAAGGGGTGAATGATCCATGCATGGCATTGACCGAACCGTTGGAGACTGCTGTCGTGGCTGTTGCCCACAAGGCAGAGTTGGTAATGCCAAAGCGAGCTTCCTTGCCTTCCATATTGCCGCCTGCCTGCAGGTCGCCTGTGGTCTGGTCGATGCCCAGGCGATCAAAGGCTGGGTTGCCGCCGACCTCGGCGGCATAGGCGCCAAACAGCAGCACGACAAAGATGGCCGTCATTGCTGCCAGCAACACCCATCCCTGGCGTGTATTGCCCACCATCTTGCCGAAGGTGTAACAAAGTGAAGCAGGAATCAGCAGGAGCGACAGCATCTCCAGAAAGTTGGAGAGCGGCGTCGGATTTTCCAACGGATGCGCCGAGTTGACGCCAAAGAAACCACCGCCGTTGGTGCCGAGCTGCTTGATTGCCACCTGCGAGGCCGCAGGCCCCAAGGCGATTGTCTGCTGCGTCACTGGCTGACCATCCGGCCCGGCTATGGGTTGTATCAGCTCAGCCACAGCGTAATCGTTGACGGTCTGCACCACGCCCTGCGACACCAACCCAAGCGCCAGCAGCAGTGAAAGCGGCAGCAGGACATAAATTACACTGCGCGTCATATCCACCCAGAAACTGCCGATCGTCTGGGCAGAGCGGCGGGTCAGACCACGGATGAGTGCGACCAACACCGCCATGCCTGAGGCTGCGGAAACAAAATTTTGCACTGTCAGCCCGAGCATCTGCGTAGCGTAGGCCATTGTGGTCTCGCCGCTGTACCCCTGCCAGTTGGTGTTGGTGGCAAAGCTCACAGCCGTATTGAAGGCGGAATCAGGCGTAATTGTCGCCAGATACCCTGCTCCTTGGCTTAGCGGCAGCAGCGCCTGCAATCGCTGCAGGGCATATACGGTGAGCAGGCCCAGGGCGTTGAAAAGGAGAAAGGCGAACGCATAGCCCTTCCAATCCATTTCATGCTCCTTGCTCACGCCATACAGCTGGTAGATCCAGCGTTCAACCGGTGCAAAAAAGCGCACTACGCGCGATCTGCCTTCATAGACGGCAGCCATATAGGAGCCAAGCGGCTTTACCAATACCAGCAGCACCGTCAAGTAGATGAATAGTTGCGTAACACCATTGACAGTCATTGAAACCACTCCGGCTTTAACAGCGACACCACCAGATAAATTAACAGCGCCAGTGCTATCAGGCCCACCAGGAAATAAAGCATATTTACCGCTCACTTCCGCTCAGGCCATCACACAGGTAAACAAAGCCCCAACAGAGCGCAAACAGCACCAGGATTAAGGCCAAAAATAGAGCATCCATTGTTATTGCCTCACTTCTACCGGCTTGTTGTAAAGCGCTAAGCGTTGATGGGACAGGTGTTGGCGCAGCACTTCGAAACGGGCGTCAGCCCAAAACGGAATCATGCTGTGCGGCAGCTTGGCAAACACGGTCTCTGCTCCCACCTGGTCGGCAGCACCGGCAATTGCCCCGAACAGGTCGCAGCATGGATAAAACTTAATATCGCAAGCCACACCGTAGTCAGTGACTGTATCGGCATACGCCTGCAGCATATGCCTGTCCTGCTCGTCGAGCTGCAAAAGGCCCAATTTTGCGCTGGGATAGGTGTCATGTCTGCCACGCACCATCTTGACAAGGGAAACTCGGCCATCGCAGGCGCGAGCCAAAGCACAGGCGCTGTGCAGCACTTCCCAAGTCCACTGCGGATCGTTGATTTGCACCATAATGACAGGCTGCTCGTTCATTGTTTTCTCCACTTCTGCTTAACAAGGCGTTGATCTGCACCTTGCAGGATGCTTCCCATCATGCGCCCGATCGGCATAAAAAAGAGATCTGTTTTTGCCGCCCACACATCAAGAAATTATCAAGACGTAGGCCGGATTTAGGTAGGCCAACAATGAATCTGCGCGTTCGCTGTAAACGTCAAGCAAAGTTCAAGAGGATATAAAAAGTTGTTTTCCAGGAGGAAGTCTGCTGGTTCGCGTTGGCGGCAGCACTGTAGAAGGGGGGAACTGATAACAAATTCAGTCTGCTATTGTTAGGGTTAATTTACCAGACTGTTTTTATCTTGCAGTCAGAATATTCACCGCATCGCGCAGCATAGCGGCGGCTGTGGGCAGCGGCTCGCGCTCCCAGATTTTGTAGAACATCAGGCCGTACAGGTCGCTCTGCAGCTCAATCCCCATTTCCCAACCGTCGCACTGGCCGAGAAAACTGCGCAGCGGCACAATGGTGGGCTTTACGGAGAGACGGTAGCTGCCGTCCTCTTTGCGCTCCGCCCGCGCCACCAGCTTGATGGTGTTGCCCAACGTCCGGGCGGCGCGCAGATCTTCCGCCTTCACCGCACCGATGCCCTGCACCGTGACATTCGCCAGCTTCACCTCTACACCCAAAAAGCTGTTGGCGATGATCACCAGCTTGTTGGCGGTGTCCCAGCCATCCACATCCAGGGAGGGGTCCGTCTCCGCAATTCCCCGCCGCTGCGCTTCCGCCAGCGCCTCGGCAAAGGAGCGGCCCGATGCCATCTCGGCCAGGATAAAGTTGGTCGTGGCATTGAAAATGCCGGCCAGCGTCAGCACATCCGCCGCCACCAGATCGCGCCGGCCGATATTGATGACCGGCAGCGCGCCGCAGACCGTTGCGCTGTAGCCCAACTCGGCGCCATTGGCTTTTGCCAGCGCCTGCAGTTCGGCAAACGCCAGCACCAGCGGTCCCTTGTTTGCCATCACCACCGGAATCCCGCGCTGCAAGGCGGCGCGCACGACGCTCAGTCCCGGTTCGCCCGTCTGCAAATTGACGGGCGACGCTTCCAGCACCAACTCCACCGCCAGCTCCTGCAAAAGCGCCGCCGGGCTTGCACCCGCCTGCCCGCCCGCCAGCGCCGCCGCGCGCCCGCCGGCTTCCTTATGCAGGCGCGTCCGGCGCGGGTCAAATCCTTGCGACTGCAGCGCCACCCCGCTGCTGTCGGCCACGCAGACGACGCGCAGCCGCAGCCCAAATTCAGACGCCAGCCGCTCGCCCTTCTCTTCCAGAATCTGCAAAAAGCCGCGCCCGACATTGCCCAAGCCAATCAGCGCCACATCCACCGTCTTCATCGTCTGCCCTCCACTCCAATCTGCCGCACGCCGCTGTGCCACCTCATGTCAAGGCTGCCTGCGCTCTTTCACCAGGGCGGCAAAACGGGCAAACAGCAGGTCGGCGTCGTGCGGGCCGGGGCTGGCTTCCGGATGATACTGTACGCAGAAAACCGGACGATCCGTCAGCCGCAGCCCTTCCACCGTCCCATCATTCAAATTGCGGTGCGTCACCTGTACGTTGGCCGGCAGGCTTGCCTCATCCACTGCGTAGTTGTGGTTCTGCGCTGTAATCTGTACATTGGTGGCATCCACATCGCTCACCGGCTGGTTGCCGCCGTGATGGCCGAACTTCAGCTTATAGGTCTGGCCGCCCAGCGCCAGCCCGATGATTTGATGCCCCAGGCAGATGCCGAAGATCGGCTTTCCGCTTTCCAGCAGCGCCGCCACCGCGTCTGCCGCATAAGGGGCCGCCGCCGGGTCGCCGGGGCCGTTGCTCAAAAAGATGCCGTCGGGCGCCAGCGCCAGCACTTCCGCCGCGGGCGTGTGGGCAGGCACGACCGTCACCCGCAGCCCATGTGACGCCAGCCGCCGCAGGATGTTGTGCTTAATGCCGAAATCGTAGGCCACGACATGCGGGGCCGCGTCCGTCACGGGTTGCGCCGCACCGGCTGTGCTGCCCTGCGCTGCCGGCGGCGTCCATGCCTCACCCGTGGCGTCCAGCCAATGATAGGCTTCCTGGCAGGTCACTTCGCGCACCAGATCGCGCCCATCCAACCCTTCCCAGGCGCGCGCCATCGCCAGCAGCTCCGCCGCCGAACAACTGCCGTCCGTGGAGAGGGCGGCCCGCAGCACGCCTTTTTCGCGCAAGAGGCGAGTCAGCGTGCGCGTATCGACTTCGCTGATGCCGGGGATGCCGTGGCGCGACAGATAGGCCGGCAGCGTTTCATTGGCCCGCCAGTTGGAGACGACCGGGCTGACCTCGCGCACAATAAAGGCCGTCACCTGCGGGCGATCCGATTCCACATCTTCGGCGTTGACGCCCGTATTGCCCACATGCGGCAGTGTCATGCAGACCATCTGGCCGCGGTAGGAGGGGTCAGTGATGATCTCCTGATAGCCGGTGAGGCTGGTGTTGAAGACTACTTCGCCCACCACCGTCGTCTGCGCGCCGAACCCTTCACCACGAAAAAGCGTGCCGTCTTCCAGCACCAGAATTGCTTCCATTCTTTCTCTTCCTAGGGCGGGCCTCATCTGGCAGGCCGGCATCTCTCTTTATTGGGGCCTGCTGGAAACGGATGTCGCGTCCTGGAACTGATTCTCTACCGGTTGATTCCCCACCGGCTTTTGTTTGTACGCCAGCTTCAGCGGCTGCCATTCGCTCCATTTGAGCAGGTGGCGCCACGCCGGGGTACTGTGGCTGTTTTCGCCTTCATCCACCCTCTCCACCAGATTCATCAGCACCGCCACCTCATCACAGCGGTGGAACTTGGGGCAGAAGATGCAGGCCTGCCATACCTTGGGGCTGATGCTCCAGCGGTCCACCACCTCAAAGCCCAGCCGCAGGAAAAAATTCTCGCGCAGCGTCAGCGCACAGACCTGCTCAAAGCTGCGCATACGCGCCATCTGCACCAGCTCCAACACCAGATAACCACCCAGCCCTGCCCCCTGGCAGCTCGCGTGCACCGCCAGCGAGCGCACTTCCGCCAGCGTTACAGTCAGCGGCACTAGCGCCCCGCACGCCAGAAGCGGCGGCGCCGCACTGTTGGGTGTCTCACGGTTGCGCAGCTCGGCGTCGAACGCTTCCTCCACGGCCACTAGCCAATCTCCCAGCGTGTGGCGTATGCTTTCTTCGCTGCGCGGCAGCATGATATCCTGGCCGGCGTAGCGGTTCACAAGCTCCAAAATCGGCAGCACATCGGCCTCTTGCGCCGGGCGAATGATAGTCGGCATTCTTGCTCTATTTACCCCCTTTTGTCCTGCTCTTACTCTGCCGTCTGCAAGGCGCGCGCCAGGCGCACCACAACCTGCTGGATTTCGTCTTCGCTGATCACGAGCGGCGGCAGCAGGCGCAGCACATTCGGCCCCGCACTCACCATCAGCACGCCTTCATGATACCCGTTGTTGACGACCGCCGCCGCGTCAATATCCAGTTCAACGCCCACCATTAGCCCTTTGCCGCGCACGGCCAGGATGTGCGGGCTGTTGATCTCCTCGATCAGTTCGCGCAGCAGTTCGCCTTTGGCGCGCACTGCGGCCAGAAAGGAGGGCTGCGCCACCCGCGCCACGACATGCTTTGCCACGTGCGTGATGTAGGGGCCGCCGGCAAAGGTGCTGCCGTGATCCCCCTTCTGCATCACGTCCGCCACCTTCTGCCGCAGCAAGATCGCGCCGATCGGCAGCCCGCCCGCCAGCGGCTTGGCTGCGGTGAGAATATCCGGCTCAAAGCGGCAGTGGCCCGCCGTGCAGTTCTCGCCATCGCAAAAACGGTCACAGTAGCCCTGGTGCGCCCACAGATAGCCTGTCCGCCCCACGCCGCACTGCACCTCGTCGTAGATCAGCAGCGCGTCGTACTCATCCGCCAGCGCCCGCAGCCCCGCCAGGAAGGCGGGCGTCGCCACATGGATGCCGCCTTCGCCCTGGATCGGCTCCACCAGGATGGCGCATATGCTGTCATCCATCCGGCTGCGGGCGCTGGCCAGGTCGTTAAAGGTCGCAAAGCGCACGCCCGGCATCAACGGCAGAAAAGGCTCTTGATATTTGGGGCGCGGCGTCGCCGCCAGGCTGCCCATCGTCCGCCCGTGAAAGGCATTCTCAAAGGCCAGAATGTTGACCTTCTCACTGCCTGGCTCACTGCCTGCCTTCCCGCCCTGCCGGCTCTGGCGGCCATAGCGCCGTGCAAACTTGATTGCCCCTTCGTTGGCCTCGGCGCCGCTGTTGCAAAAGTGCACCTTGTCGGCAAAGCTGGTCTCACACAAAAGCTGCGCTAGTTCGGCGTGGGGGGCGGTGTGATACAGGTTGCTCACATGCAGCAGCCCGCTCGCCAGCGCCTCGTTCATCGCTGTTTGGATACCCGCATCGCCATAGCCGAGGGCGTTGACCGCAATTCCGGCCACGCAGTCGATATAGGCTTTGCCTTCGCTGTCATACAGCGTGCTGCCCTGGCCGCTCGCCAGCACAAAGGGGGCGCGACCATAGACCCCCAGCACATACGCCTGTTCGCGCGCGACGATCTCCTGTGCGTTCATCCTTCCCCCTTATGCTCCGCCGATAATGCCGGTGCCGGAGCCGTCCTGCACCCCGGCCAGGTTGGTGATCACCGCCTGCGCGACACCGGCGTTGAGGGCGTCGATGGCGCTGCGCACTTTGGGGATCATGCCGCCGAAAATGATGCCGTCGCGGATCCAGCTTTCGGCCTGCCCCGCCGTCACGGCCCGCGCCACGCGGCCCGCCACCAAAATGCCCGCTACGTTGCTGATAAAGACCAGCTTGATGGCCCCCAGTTTGACGGCAATCGCCGTTGCCGCGCTGTCAGCGTTGACGTTGTAGCTCAGCGCGTCCAGCGCGCCGAAGCTGATGGGGCTGACTACCGGCACGATGCCGGCGGCGATCAGCGTGCGCAGCAGATAGTCGTCCACATCGCGCACTTCCCCTACGCGTCCCAGGTCACCGAGGGGATGCCAGAGCTTCTCCACATAGATCGTGCCGTCGTCAACGCCGCTGATGCCGGCAGCGCGCACACCGGCGTTCACCAGCATCCGCACAATGCGCTTGTTCATCAGCCCGCTGAGCACCATTTCCGCTACATCGATCCCGGCTTCGTCGGTCACGCGCAGCCCCTCGATGCGCTGCTCGCTCACGCCCAGCCTGGCGCCCAGCTCCGTCACTGCGCGCCCGCCGCCGTGTACGATCACCGGGAAGTGCCCTTCCGCCATCACCGCCTGCACGGCCTTGACCAGTCCTAACAAACACGACTCGTCATCCAACTCGTTGCCGCCCACCTTGAGCACGACCAGATAGGGATCGGTGCTTGCCGGCTCCCCTGCCACCCCTTCGCCCTCTTCATTCATCTTGCCGCCATCCATTCCATCCGCTGAATTTTATAAGTCATCAGACCAGCCCCTCAGACCAGCCCCATTGTCTCCGCCAACCCCGCCGCGATGTTGTAGCACTGGATCGCCTGCCCGCTGGCGCCTTTGACCAGGTTGTCGATGGCCGCCACTACAATATAATCTTGTCCGTCCGGCTCATCGGGGTTGACGGGCGAGACGCTGATGGCGCAGCGGTTGCTGTAGGCCACATGCCGCACCGTCGCCAGTTGCCCTGCCGGCAGCAGTTGGACAAACGGCTCCTTGGCATAGACAGCGCAGTACAGCTCGCGCACAGCCGCCTCGCTCACTCCTTGCGGGGTGCGCACATACATCGTGCTGAGGATGCCGCGGTTGATCGGCAGCAGGTGGGGTGAAAAGGTAAAGCGATAGGTGGCGGCATAGTCGCCGGCATGGTCGAGCACCTGTTCCATCTCCGCAATATGGCGGTGGCGATAGCCCACACTGTAGGGGGAGATATTTTCGTTGGCCTCGATAAACAGATATGGCAGTTTGAGGGAGCGTCCCGCCCCGCTCACCGAACTCTTGCTGTCCACAATCACCCGCTCGTCAAGCCAGCCGGCCTTCGCCAGCGGATAGAGACCGAGGTTGACACTGGTGGGATAGCAGCCGGGGTTGGCGATCAACTGCGCGCCGCGCAGCCGGTCGCGGTTCACTTCACACAGGCCATAAACAAAGGCGGCCAGCAGCTCCGGGGCCGTGTGTCGCTGACCATACCAGCGCTCATACGCGCCTGCGTCCGCCAGGCGAAAATCGGCGCTCAAATCCACCACGCGCACACCCGTCTGCGCAAAGCGCTTGACCGCTTCGATTGACTCTCCATGCGGCAGGCAGAAAAAGACAACATCCACCTCCCCCACCCGATCATACGCCTCCGCCAGCGTGATGAGCGGGTAGTCCCACGGCAGCGCGTGGACGTCCGACAGCCGCTTGCCTGCACTGGCCTCGCTCGTGATCCAGCCGACCTCCAGTTGGGGGTGGCGCTCGATCCGCTGCACTAGCTCGCTGCCAGTGTAGCCGGTAGCCCCCGCAATCCCTGCTCGCTGCATCGTGTGAACTCCAAATAAAAAAGCCCCCCTCTGGAGAGCCTTGCCGATTGATCAGTTCGATCCCGCGCGCCGATTCCAGATGTGCGTCACCCGCCCGTCTTCCTCATCCTAAAGCGCATAATTTCACACAGAATTTCACGCATCATCTCACGCGGCGTTTCACAAGGGCAAGGGTTTGGTCTCATGGCGGCGCAAGTGTAACATGAGCCTATCAGGCTGTCAATTGCCGGCAAGGAAATCAGATTAAAATGAACAGCAAACCTACACGCGTCATTCTCGTCCGTCACGGCGAAACCGAAGCCAACAAACTGCAGGTGTGGCATGGCTCGCTCGATGCGCCGCTCACGGCGCGCGGGGAAGCGCAGGTCGCCGCCACGGCGCGGCGCTTCGCCGAGTGCGCCAAGCAAGAGCAGATCGACGCCTTCTATGTCTCGCCGCTGCCGCGCGCCCGCAGCACTGCCGCCGCCATCGGCGCTGCCATCGGGATGCACCCCGTCGTGGACGAGGGTTTGCGTGAATTCAGCATTGGGGATTGGGAGGGGCGCACCTATCGCGACTTGATCGACAACGAACAACTCTGGCATCGCTGGTCGATCGAGCCGACCTTCACCCCACCTAATGGCGAATCCACCGTCAGCTTCGGCGCGCGCGCCGTGGCTGCCCTGGATCGGCTTGCCGAGCAGCACCGCCACCAGACAGTTGTTGTCGTCAGCCACGGCGGGTTGATCGGCGCCGTGTTGGATGCTTGGGTCGGCGACCGCTGCGGCGATTGGCTGCGCTGGGATCCGCACAACTGCGCCGTCAGCGTGCTTGACTGGGACGGAGAGCGCTGGCACGCCACCATCGTCAACGACATCAGCCATCTCTCGGCGGAAGCCGTCAACGACGAACTGCCCGCCTACCGCACGGAACCCGAAAGCGCCGACTACGCTGATTGAACCGCCGCACGCAAAGGGATTCGTGCCGCCATGATCGATGCGCTTGAACGCCAGTCGTCCGGCTCCGCCTGGGTTTCATGCCTCCAATCCTCTCCGGCAAATTCGCCATCTTGCACGATTCCACCAGAACATGCTAAGGTGGCGAGCAGGTAATTTTGCACCCTCAGACCGGTTGTCTTTTTGTTCCTGTTTATCAATTTATATACCCAGACAGATAGTGGAAGGACTCTACGTATGCTGTTGCGGAAATTTCTAGTGCCGCTGCTGGTCATGGCAGCTTTGCTGTTGGTGGGCTGCACTGCGCCGGCGGCGGCCCCTGCGGCTCCCGCTGGTGCAGGCGACTCTGCCGGCGAAACCGCGGCCCCTGCGGCTGCCGGTGAGCCGGTCAAGGGTGGGACGGTTGTGGTCGGCTCGCCGCAGGAGCCGGGCGTGCTCAACCCGCTGCTCAGCTCTTCCAGCATCGAGGACGCCGTCAGCTCATTTGTGGTCGAGGGGCTGGTGCAGGTGGATGACCAAGGCGGCTATGTGCCGGTGCTGGCCACGGAACTGCCCACCGTCTCCGATGATGGCCTGACCGTCACCTACAAAATCAAGCCGGACGTCACCTTTTCCAACGGCGACCCGTTGACCTGTGCGGATGTGGTCTACACCTGGAACGCCATTTTGTCTGACCTCTCCGGGGCCAGCACGTCGGGCTATTCGCGCATCGATTCGATCGACTGCCCGGACGATCTGACGGTCGTGGTGAACTTCAGCGAAGTCTATGCACCTTATCTGCGCCTCTTCTCCTACATCCTGCCGCAGGCCGCCGGCGACACCGCCACGCTCGACAGTTGGGAGTACAACCGCAAGCCCATCGGCACCGGCCCCTGGGTGCTCAGCGACTGGCAGTCGGGCAACTTTATCGAGTTTTCCCCCAACCCCAATTTCCGCGAGGCGGGCAAGCCCTATCTGGACAAGATGATCGTCAAGATTCTGCCCAGCCGCGAGGTTGGCTTGCAGTTGCTCGGCACCGGCGAAATCAACACCTTGTGGGACATCACCGAAGCCGACTTCCCGGCGCTGGAAAGCCTCAAGGACAAAGGCGTCAGCTATGCCGGCGCGCAGACGGGCGAAAATGAGCTGCTGCTCTTCAATTTTGCCGACCCCACGGTGGACGCACCGGCGGACGCCTCCGCCAACCCGCACCCGATTTTGAGCGACCTGAAGGTGCGCGAGGCCATCCAGTACGCCATCAATAAGCAGGAGATCGTCGATACGCTGCTGTATGGCAATGTTAATGTCGGCACGACCGTGCTGCCCAGCGGCATCTTTGCCTGCCCGCAGCCGCCCAGCGAGTTCAGCGTGGACAAGGCCAATGCTCTGCTGGATGAGGCCGGCTGGACGATGGGCGCCGACGGCGTGCGTGAGAAGGATGGCCAAAAGCTGGAGATGAAGATTACCACCACCTCCGGCAACCTGCTGCGCGAACAGACCCAGCAGGTGCTGACGGAGATGCTCAAGGTCGTTGGCGTCAACCTGGTGATCGAAAATGTGCCTTCCGACATTCTCTTCGCCGGCTGGGATTCGGACGGCCTGCGCAAGCATGGCGCCTTCGACATCCTGCTCTACACCACCGGCCCCTTCCTGGACCCGGACAGCCATCTCTACAGCAACTATCATTCCACCAGCATCCCGACGGCGGAGAACGAAGGCAGCGGCTCCAACTACTCGCGCTACGTCAGCGCCGATGTTGACGCCGCCATCGACGAGGCCGCTTCCATCACCGATGTGGCCGCCCGCCAGGCGCTCTACTGCCAGGTGGCGGAGCAGATCAACAAAGACCTGCCGCGCCTGTTCCTGTACGAGCGGCTGCTGTTGAGCGGCTACAACACGAAACTGCAGAACTTCAAGGTTTCGCCGGGGCCGTCTGACTTTACTTTTGGCTCCGAAAACTGGTGGCTCCAGCCGTGACCCAATACCTGATTCGCCGCTTCCTACAGGGGATGCTGACGCTGTTCGCCATCACCGTCATCGTCTTCCTGCTTGCCGGCGCCTATCCGGGCGGCATCATGAATGCCTATGAAGAGAACCCGGACGTGACAGCCGAGGATTATGCGCGGCTGCGCGCCAAGTACGGCCTGGATGACCCGATCCCGGTGCGCTACTTCAAATGGCTCGGCAACGTAGTGCGCGGCGACTTAGGGACTTCGTTTGTTTCCAAACAGCCGGTGATCGAGGAGATCGGCCAGCGCCTGCCCAACACACTGCTGTTGATGGGTGTGGCGCTGGTCGTCACCCTCCTGATCGCTATCCCGCTGGGGATTGTCTCGGCGCTGCGGCAGTATTCGTTCTTGGATACTACCCTGACGGCGCTGGCTTTTGCCGGCAATTCGCTGCCCGTATTCTGGTTCGGGCTGCTGTTGATCATCGTTTTTCACGTGACACTCGGCTGGTTCCCAGGCTCCGGCATGACCACCCTGGGCCAGCCTTTCTCGCTGGGCGATCTGCTCCGGCATATGGTGCTGCCGGTGACGATGCTGGCGCTGGTGACTGCCGCCGGCTATATGCGCTATATGCGCTCCTCCATGCTCGACGTCAAGAGCCAGGATTATATGCGCACGGCCCGCGCCAAAGGGCTGCGCGAACGGCAGATCAACCTGCGGCATGGGCTGCGCAACGCGCTTATCCCCTTGGTCACGCTGCTGGCCTTTGAGATTCCGGCCCTGTTCGGCGGCGCACTCTACACCGAAACGATCTTCTCCTGGCCGGGCATGGGGCGACTCTTTTACGAGCGCGCCGTCAAGGGCGACCTGCCGATGACGATGGCGCTGGTGCTGATCTTCAGCGCCCTCACCATCGTCGCCATGTTTGTGGCCGATGTGGTCTACACCTTTCTCGACCCGCGCATCAAGCTGGACAAAGCCCACACATGAGCGAAGCCGCACTCCCGCTTGCCCCAGGCCGCACTGTGCACGACAAGCCGCAGTCGCCGGCGCGCATCTTCTGGCGCCGCTTTACCGCCAACTGGCGCGCCCTGGCGGCGGCCCTGGTGTTGCTCATCATCGTCGTCATGGTTGCCTTTGCGCCGCTCTTTACCCCGTATGAGCGGGATGCACAAAACCTGCGCGCCCGCTTTCAGCCGCCCAGCCTCGAGCACATCATGGGCACAGATGACCTGGGCCGCGATGTCTACACGCGCGTCCTCTATGCCGGGCGCGCCTCGCTGACGGTGGGTCTGCTGGCGGTGCTGGTTTCGCTCGTGGTCGGGGTGGGCATCGGTCTGGTGTCGGGCTATTTCGGCGGCTGGACGGACGCCATCTTCAGCCGCATCACCGAAATCTTTCTCTCCGTGCCGCGGCTCTTTGTGCTGATTTTGCTGGCCGTTTTTCTGCGCGCCTTAGACGCGCCGTGGGCGCAGCCGGGGACCATTGGCCCGATTGCCGTCGTCATCGGTCTCTTTGCCTGGATGGGCATGGCGCGCCTGGTGCGGGCCTCGACGATGGAGATGCGCAGCCAGGAATTTATCAGCGCCGCCTACGCCACCGGCGTCAAGAGCGGGCGCATTCTCTTTGTCCACATCCTGCCCAACGTGGCTTCCCCGATCATTGTCGCCACATCGTTGGGGCTGGCCGGGGCCATCCTTACTGAGTCCGGTCTCTCCTACCTGGGAATCGGCGTACAACTGCCGACGCCCACCTGGGGCAACATGCTCAGCCAGTCGCAGACCTATCTCACCACTGCCACCTGGATCGCGCTCTTCCCCGGTCTGATGATTTTTATCGTCGTTCTCTGCATCAACTATCTGGGCGATGCGCTGCGCGATGCGCTGGACCCACGCACGATTGTAGGCAAAAAGACGTGAAAAAACTGCCGTTCTTCTTGCTGACCCTCTCCCTGCTGCTGCAGCCGCTGCCCGCCCAGGCGCAGCCTGCCGCCGGCGGGGGTCTGCTGGTTCCGGTCGGCGGCGGCTACTCGGATGTCTACCCCGGCATCGTCGCCGCCATGCTGGACCGCGCCCAAAATCGGCAGGTGCGCATCACCGTGGTGCCTGCGTCATACAGCAGCAATGCCGAGCGCATCAGCGCAGGGGAACGCACCCAAAATCTGCAGGATGCCGAACGCCGCCGGGTCGAGATCGAGGCCGCCTGCGGGCGCGCCGCCCCTGCCGGTGTGACTTGCACAGCGGAAATCGCCCCCATCTTTGTGCGTGCGGACGCCGAAGATGTGCGCAATCTGCGCTACTTCGAGAGCGGCGTCACCGCCGTCTTTCTGCTCGGCGGCGACCAGGCCATCGCCATGCAGGTGCTGGCGGGGACGCCGGTGGAGAAGGCGCTGGCCGCCCTCTATGATCGCGGCGGCGTCGTAGCAGGCACCAGCGCCGGCGGCGGTATGCAGTCGCGCGCGATGATTGCGGGCTACAGCCCCAACTTTGCCGCCGCCAATTCCCTCCATAACGGGGCGGCGCTGCTGTGGCAGGATGGCAAACACAGTGAGGCGCAGCGCGGGCTGGATTTTGGCGCGGCGGATGTGATCTTTGACCAGCATTTCTTCCAGCGTGGGCGGTTGGGCCGGCTGTTGGAAGCCATTGTGCGTCCCGCTGCGCCGCACGTCGGCGCCGGCATCGACGCCTACACCGGGCTGCGGGTGGAGAGCGGGCAGGTGTTGACCGGCGTGTTTGGTCTTTACACCGTAGCCGTACTCGATGCCGCCACACTGGACGCCGCCGGCAGCGTGCAGTATGTCGGGGAGCCGCGCGCGCTCAGCCTGCGCAACGTGCTGGTGCATCTGCTGGCGCCCGGAGAGTACAGCTTTGACCTGGCGCAGCGGCGCCATTCGCTGGCCCCGCCGCCGCAAACGGTGGCACGCAGCTTCGCTGGGCTGGCGCTGCCTGCCGGCGCCGGCCCACTGCTGATCGCGGGCGGCGGCAATCAAGCGGGCCAGGACGCGATCTATGACCGTTTTGCGCAGGAAATAGAGCCTCGGCGCGGCCCGCTGCTGGTGGTGGCGGCGGGCTTTCCCAACGACAAGCCGGCGCAGCGCGCGGCCGAGAAGCTGGCCGACAATCTGGTGGAGAAATACACCGGCTCGTCTGCCGCCGGCGGCGCGCCACTAGCTGTCACCACCCAAGTGCTCTCCAGCAAAGGCGAGAACACGCTTGTGCTGGACGAGCCGTATGCCGCCATTGTCGTTCTGGGCCGTGACCAGTCGCTGCTCGACCCCAGCCGGCTGCAAGCGGTGCGTGCAGCCTGGCTGGCGGGAACGCCCCTGCTCCTGGATGGGGCGGCCGCGGCAATCGCCGGCCAGGTGTTCTCCCGTCACGGCCCGCCCGCCGAAGAGGGCGACGCAGCGGAGATCGACGCCCAGCGTTCATTTTTGGCCGGACGCACAGTCATCGTCCCTGGCCTGGACTTGCTGCCTGTTACGATTGAGCCTCAGGTGCTGGAGAGCAACCGCTGGGGGCGGCTGTTCTCCTTGGCCTACACCCACAGCCGCCTGCCAGCTTTTGCCGTGGGCAGCGACACGGCGCTGCTGGTCAGCACGAGCGGCGCCGCCGTGCTGGGCGACGGCGCCGTGATTGCCCTGGATCTGCGGCGCGCCACGCGTGCGCTCGGCTCCAACCAGGCCTATGTGGTCGCCAATGGGCTGCTGGATGTCTTTGCCCCCGGCGAACAGGTTGTGCCGGCGTCGCACCCGTAGCCGCCCCGCCAATGAGCGCCCCTTTCTGCTGCTCGTCACCGGCTACCCTAGCGGTGCTCGCCTGCCGCTCTTGTTTGTCGCTTCTTTTTGTCGATTGGTGGGCATTGATTGCTGCTTGATTTTGACAAGGCTGCGCTGCACGCTTTATACTACTCTTCTGTTTGCGGCCGGCGCGGCCCGTTTGCGCGCGGCAGCAGGAGCGGCGCCGGCGTTCGCAACCGTGTGGTCTCTCCTGTGCAAACGGGAGCAAGCTTATGCAATTTAACGTCGCGCAGCTCCTCAAGGAGCCGACGGGCGCCACCCGTCGTTATGAACTGAATGAAACGCTGGACGGCCTTGACCCCGAGCTGAAGTTTTTAGGCCCGCTGGTCGGCGCCGTTACGCTGCTGCGCATTCACAGCGGGGTTTTAGTGACGGGCGAACTGAGCACGGCGGTGCAGGCCACCTGCCGCCGCTGCCTGGAGCCGATTGCGCAGGAAGTGCGTTTTGCTCTGGAGGAGAGCTTCCGGCCCCTGCTCGAAGTGGAGACCGGCCGCTATATCCCACCCGAAGAGTTTGAGGGTGAGGAGTATCTCCTGGAAGATGCGGCGCTGCTGATCAGCGAGCGCCATATCCTGGATATCTCGGAAGTTGTGCGCCAGGCGGTCTGGCTGGCCATGCCGATGTATCCGGGCTGTAACTGGAGCGGGAGCGGCGTCTGCCCTAACCTGACCCGCCGCCTCAGTGAGGTAGGCCCGTTGGCCGATGTGGATGTGCACTATGACGCCGACATCGGGGCCGCTGGAGATGGGGGCGGCGAAGAAATCGACCCACGTTGGGCGGCGCTGCTCAAGCTGCGCCGGCCGCCGGATAACAATGTAGATGAGTCGTAATGTGCGTGTGCTGAATGTGTGTCGTGTTTGATGCGGAGTTTCGGGATGCAGCGGCTTGTGCCGATGCCTATTTATTTGATGCTGATGCCAGTGAGATGCAGCAAGGAGAACTAAAATGGGTCCGCTACCAAAGCGAAAATTGAGCAAGGGCCGCCGCGACCGTCGTCGCGCCCACGACGCCATCGGCGTCCCTCAGTTGACGGAGTGCAGCAACTGCCACCAGCCGAAGCTGCCGCACCGGGCTTGCCCCAAGTGCGGCTTTTATCGGGGGCGGCAGGTGTTGGATATTGCAGCCGCGAAACCCTCGGCCAAAAAGTAAGCTGCCGACACCCAGGGGATTTGGAAATAACGCCAAATCCCCTTTTTTGTTGGCTTATTGATTGAATGGCGACTATTTTAGTGTATGGCTGAATTTTATGGCTGAATCCTCTCTTCTTTCCCAGGTGCGCAACAGCGCTTTTCTCTTTCCCGGCCAAGGCAGCCAGCAGGTAGGCATGGCTGCCGCCGCTGCCGCCGCCTATCCGTCTGCGCGTGCGGCGCTCGACGAAGCGGACGAAGTGCTCGGCTTTCCGCTCAGCCGCCTGATGGCCGAAGGTCCCGAAGCGGCCCTCACGGACACCATCAACGCCCAACCTGCGCTGCTGGCGACCAGTATCGCCATTCTGCGTGCTCTGGAGAGCCGGCTGGGCGCGCAGAATTCTGCGCCGGGAGAGCTATCTGCGCGCCGGGTTTTTCTGGCGGGCCACAGCATGGGCGAGTATTCGGCGCTTGTGGCGGCGGGCAGCCTGGACTATGCGGACGGCTTGCGGCTTGTGCGCGAGCGCGGCCGCCTGATGAAGCAGGCCGGGGTGCGCTCGCCGGGCATGATGGCGGCGATTCTGGGCCTCGACCAGGAGCGGGTGGCCGCAGTTTGCGCTGAGGTGACAGCCCAAGGCGGCATCGCCCAGGTCGCCAACGACAACTGCCCCGGCCAGGTGGTCATTTCCGGCGACACGGCCGGGATGGAGGCGGCGATGGCGGCGCTGGCCGCTGCCGGCGCCAAAAAGGTTGTCCCGCTTGCCATCAGCATTGCCGCCCACAGCCCGCTGATGCGCCCCGCCGCCGAGGAACTGCAGGCCGCCATTGCCGTTACACCGCTCGCCCCGCCGCAGGTTCCCGTCATCGGCAACACCACCGCGCAGCCGCTCGGCAGCGTAGAGGCCATCCGCGACGAGCTGGCCGCCCAGTTGACAGGCAGCGTGCGCTGGAGCGAGACCCTGCAGTGGCTGGTCGACGCCGGCGTCACCACCTTTGTCGAGATCGGCCCCGGTGATGTGCTGAGCGGCCTGGTGAAACGGGTCGCACGCGGCGCCACCCGCCTCAGGATCGCCGACCCCGATGCTGTGGAAGCCTATGTCGCCGCGCTGGCCAACGCCGCCGGCTGAGCCGCCGGCCCTGGTCCGCAGCCGGCCCGCGCCCGCGCCGCATTTGTCGCTTGTTTCGCCCTGGCCGCTTGCGGCGGTATAATGCACCCAGCAAAAAATGCTGCAAAACGCCGCAACCGTAGAAGTGAGCCTGGTGTATGGATTTTCAAACAAAAGTCGCGTTGGTCACAGGCAGCAGCAGCGGTATCGGCGCCGCCACCGCCAAAGAACTGGCCGCCGGCGGCGCCAAAGTCGCCGTCCATTACCGCGGCAACAGTGAGGGCGCCCTGGCTGTCCAGGAGAGCATCTGCGCTGCCGGCGGCCACTGCCTGATCTATCAGGCGGATGTCACCGATGTCGCCGCCGCCGCCGATTTGGTGAAACAAGTCCAGGCGGATTTGGGGGGGCTGGATATTTTGGTCAACAATGCCGGCACCACGCGCGACACGTTGCTGCTGACGATGAAGGAAGCGGAGTGGGATGTGGTTATCGACACCAATCTCAAGAGCGTGTATGCTGTGACGAAGGCGGCGCTGCGCGGGATGATCCGCCGGCGTTGGGGCCGTATCATCAACGTGACGAGCGTGGTCGGCATTTCCGGCCAGGCCGGCCAGGCCAACTATGCAGCCTCCAAAGCCGGCATCATCGGCTTCACCAAAAGCCTGGCGCGCGAAGTGGCCAGCCGCGCCATCACCGTCAACGCTGTCGCCCCTGGTTTTGTCCCCACACAGCTCACTGGCGTGTTGAACGAAGAACAGCGCGCCGGCATCCTCGCCAACACCCCGCTGGGGCGGATGGGGACGCCGGAAGAGGTGGCCTGGGCAGTATCCTTTTTGGCCGCCGAACGCTCCGCTTTTATCACCGGCCATGTGCTTTCCGTCGATGGCGGCCTGGTTATGGCCTAGTGTGCGCCCGCCGCTAAGGCTGAGCACGCAGCCACTGAATTGTATGTCTGAATCGTGTGTCTGGATAGTATGAAATGACAGTGACAAGCAACCACGCTGCGCATCAGCAGCATATCCAACAGCGCCAACTGGCTCGCCAGTTGGCTGTGCAAGCCCTCTTCGAGGTTGACAGCGTCGGCCATCGACCAGGCGATGTGGTTGATGCGCGCCTGGCCAACCCCATGCCCAGCGAAGTAGGCGATGATCCCCATATTCCGATCGCCGCTGAGGCCGATGAATACTTGCGCTGGCTGGTGAGCGGCGTCGTCGCCAACCGGCAGGAATTGGATCGCGTGATCACCAAATACGCGCCGGAATGGCCGGTTGACCAACTGGCCATTATCGACCGCAATGTGCTGCGGCTTGCCCTGTTTGAAATCGGCAGCCGCAGCGCCGACACCCCGGCCAAAGTCGTCATCAATGAGGCGGTCGAACTGGCGAAACGCTTTGGCAGCGACAACAGCTCCCGCTTTATCAACGGTGTGCTCGGTTCGGCGCTGGATGAGATTCAGAGAAAATTCACTTAATCTATGGACAGCTTCTTTGGCATCGGCATATTTGAATTGATGATGATCGCCGTCATAGCCTTGCTGGTTCTGGGGCCGGAACGGTTGCCGAGCGCCATGCGCGAGATTGCCAAGTTTATCCGCCAACTGCGCGATATCTCCAGTGAATTCCAATCACAGTTCAGTGATGAACTCAAGATGCTGGACGAGATCAACCCGCGCCGCATTATCAACGAGGCGATCGACCCGAAAACACCCAGCGCGCCTGCCAAGCCCGCCGCGCCTGCACCAGCTAAGCCGGCGGCCGCCAAACCGGCGGCAGCTGCCCCCGCCGCCAAAGCGCCGGCGATTGGTGCGCCGGCTGCCGCCGCACTGGCGGCGCCTGTCGTTGTGAATGGCGAGTCCGAAAATTCGATCCTGCCGCCGGCCAAAAGTGCGCCGCCGGCTGATCCTGCCGCCGCTGCGCCGCCACCGGCGCCGCCGGTAGAAAGCCCGGCAGCGGGTGAGCCACCTTTCCCCGCGCAGGATGTCCCGCCCGCCCCGCCGGCCAAGAGCGCGCCGCCGGCAGATCCGAACGGCCCGGCTGATCCGGGTGCTGCCGATACGCCAGGGGCGGAGGCCGCCGCGTGAGCCAGGCTGCTCCTCCCATTGACCCACTGGAAGACAACCGCATGACCCTGATGGATCATCTGCGGGAGCTGCGCACGCGCCTGATATGGGTCGTGGCTGCGCTGATTGTCGGCACTGGCCTTTCGATGTTGTTTGTTGACCCGCTGCTGCGCTTCATCATCGCCCCGCTCACCATCCTGGGCACACAGCCGACCGCCATCGGCCCGACCGACACCATCACGGTCTTTTTCAAAGTCTCTTTTACGATGGGGGCTGTCTTTGCCATGCCCGTCATCGTCTATCAAATCATTCGCTTTGTGACGCCCGGTCTCTACCCGCACGAAAAGCGCAACCTGCTGCTCACGCTGCCGGGCGTCATGGTGCTTTTTGCGATCGGCGCGGCGTTTGCCTACTTTATGCTGCTGCCGACGGCTGTTACCTTTCTGCAAAGCTTTTTGGGCGACATCATCCTGCAGACTTGGACCATTGACCGCTATGTCAGCTTTGTCACGCGCATCGTCTTCTGGATCGGCGTCGCCTTTGAAATGCCGCTGATTATGGCTTTTCTCGCCCGCGCCGGCATCGTCAGCGGGCGCAAGCTGTTGAGCGTCTGGCGCCAGGCAGTCGTCATCATCGCCGTCGTCGCCGCTGCCATCACGCCGACGGTGGACCCGGTCAACATGTCATTGGTCATGGCCCCGCTGCTTGTGCTGTATGCCATCAGCGTCGGCCTCGCCTTTGCCGTCTATCGCGAGCGCGCCCCGCGCGACTTCTCGACGGAAGACTTTATTCCGAAGAAGTACAAAGAGTAACCCCCCAATCAAAAACGCCGCCGGCTGCATCACCCGCAGCCGGCGGCGTTTTTCATTTTCCCTTATGCTTCGGTGACGCCTTGGGCTGCGCCGCTTGCCTGTTGTTTGGCCTTCTCTTCATCAAGCAAGTTGCGCCGCAGCACTTTGCCCACCTGGGTCTTGGGCAGTTCCGTGCGGAATTCCACATAGGAGGGCACCTTGTAGGGGGCCAGTTTCTCCTTGCAGAAGCTGCGAATCTCTTCCGGCGTGGCGTTGGCGCCTTCCTTCAACACCACAAACGCCTTTACCACCTCGCCGCGCCGCGCATCCGGCACGCCGATCACAGCCGCTTCCACCACCTTGCTGTGCATAAACAGCACCTCTTCCACTTCGCGCGGGACAATGTTGTACCCGCCCGCAATGATCAGGTCCTTCTTGCGGTCCACAATGTAGAAGTAGCCGTCTTTGTCCATCTTGGCAATGTCGCCCGTATGCAGCCAGCCGTCCTTGTCGATGGTCTTGGCTGTCTCGTCCGGGTTGTTGTAGTAGCCCTGCATCACCTGCGGGCCCTGCACGACAATCTCCCCTTCTTGCCCCGTCGCCAGGAACTGGTACTCGCCGGCGTCATTCGTTTCCAGCGAAACAATGGCGCATTCGGTGCTGGGCAGCGGCACGCCAATCGAGCCGACCCGCACCTGGCCAAAGATTGGGTTGGCGGTTGCCACCGGCGAGCATTCCGACATGCCAAAGCCTTCCACCAGCTTGCCGCCGGTGATCTCTTCCCACTTCTGCGCCACCTCCATCGGCAGCGCCGCGCTGCCGCTCAAACAGACCTTGATGCTGCGCAGATCATAGTCGGCTACTTTGGCGTGGTTGATGATGGAGATGTACATGGTCGGCACGCCGGGATAGAGCGTGATCTTCTCGCGCTGCAGCACTTCCATGATGTGCTGCGTATCGCGCGGGGTCGGCACCACCACCAGCTCGCCGCCCAACGCAAATGTGAACAGCATGCCGACCGTCATGCCATAGACATGAAAGGCCGGGATCGCCATCAGCAGCTTCTCTTCGCCGCGCTTCAAGGTCGGCACCCAGGAGAGCACCTGCTCCGTATTGGCCACCAGGTTGAAGTGCGTCAACTCGGCCGCCTTAGGGATGCCGGTCGTGCCGCCCGTAAACTGGAAGACGGCAATATCTTGCTTGGGGTCAATGGCGACCGCCGGGGGCTGCGCCGGCGCCGATGCAATCAGTTCCTTCATCCAGTAACTGCCCGGCTGGAGCGTGACATCCTTCATCATGCCCGTGGCCTTCACGGTTTTGGCCACCCGGCTGCGCAGCAGGCCGTTGATCATCTCCGGCACATCGGTCAGGATGATCGACTTGATGGCAGTGCGAGGCTGAATTTCCAGCACCCGCTCATACAGCCCGCTCAGGGTGATCATCACGTCCACCCCCGACGCGTTCATCAGCGGCTCCAACTCGTGCGCCGGATAGGTCGGGTTGGTGTTGACGACAATGCCGCCGGCCTTCAAAATGGCGAAATAGGCGACGGTGTGCTGCGGCATGTTGGGCAGCATGATCGCCACCTTCGTGCCCTTCACCACGCCCAGCTTGGCCAGCGCAGCGGCAAACTGGCTGCTCATCCGATCCAGGTCGCCGTAGCGGATCTTTGCCTGCACGGCGATGCCCAGCGGCAGATAGCGCAAGATCATGCGCACGGCGGTCTTGTTCGGGAACTTGGCGGCTGCATCAGTCAATAGTTGCTGCACCGGTACATCGGGAATCTCCAGTTGCTGGGGAACTCCCTTCTCGTAGTGCGCAAACCACGGTTTGGCTGCGGACATAGCTGCTCCTTATGAACGGTGGGGCTGGTATTCGGTTGGTTTAAGAACACACACTTTTAGGGGCAGAAAACACTATGCAAATTATACCACAGTTCCGGTGCTGTTGTTCCTTTGACATCCCAATCACCCAATCATATACTCAGGAGAATTGTTTGTGCGCTGATGGGGCCGGCGATATAGGTCGCCGGCGGCCGGCAGCGTAAAAATCCGCCAATGAATCGGCAAAAATAGGAAAGGCAAACACTATGTCCACCGCACGAATCAAACTGATTGAAGAGAAAACATTTCTGGGCGTCGATGCCTATGGCCACGCCACACTGCTTTCGACCAATGACGGCCCCGGCGTCAGCCCTATGCAGCTTCTCCTGCTGGGCGTCGGCGGCTGCACGGCCATCGATGTGGTCGATATTCTGCGCAAACAGCGCCAGCCCTTGGCCGACCTCGAGGTCCTGGTCACCGGCGGCCGCTCTGAAGAGTATCCCAAGCCGTGGAATTCCATGCACATCCACTATGTGTTCTACGGCGCCGGACTTGACCCGCACAAGGTGGAGCGCGCCATTGAATTGAGCGTGGAAAAGTATTGCGGCGCCCACGCCACCGTGGCCGGCGTCGCCGCCATGTCGCACGATTTTGAAATTCGCCCCGCTGCTACGGAAGCGGCCGCCACAGAACCGGTCGTCACGGAACCGGTCGCCGGCGCGGCGTAGTCTGTAAGCGACTTATGTTTCGCCACCTGTTTGGACGCGGCAAGCCAAAGGCAGATCAGACCGGCGCGCAGGCGGATGCGTCTGCGCGCCTGCCCCAACCGCTTGACCTGACCGACGCTGACTTTGACCAGGTGCTGGGCGCGGCGGAGCAGCTGGCGGTGGTCGATTTTTGGGCCGACTGGTGCGAGCCTTGCCGCACCATGTCCGCCTATGTGGGCTTTCTGGCCGCCGATTATGCCGGGCGTCTGCTGGTGGCGGCGCTGGATGTGGATGAGAACCCAGCCGTCGCCGAACGCCGGCAAATTCTGGGGCTGCCCACTTTACTTTTTCTGCGTCAGGGCGTCGAAGTCGGCCGTGTCGTCGGTCTCGTCCCCTATGCCGATCTCAAACGCCAGGTCGAACAGTATCTGGCCGCCGCTTGATCTTGTTTTCTCATTCAGCCCGCCACAACCGTTGAGGTGTTTTTATGCGAGTCTCCAAGCTCTTCTTTCAAACCCTGCGCGAGGTGCCTGCCGACGCCGATATCGTCAGCCACCAACTTCTTCTGCGCGCCGGTATGATCCATCAGGTTGCGGCCGGCATCTTTGATTATCTGCCGCTGGCTCAGCGTGTCAAACACAAGATCGAAGATATTTTTCGCTTGGAGATGGACGCCATCGGCGGCCAGGAAGTGACGCTGCCGGTGGTGCAGCCGGCTGAACTGTGGCAGAAAACCGGACGCTGGCAGGCGATTGGCTCCGACATGGCCCGCCTCAAGGATCGCGCGGGGCGCGATATGTGTCTGGCCATGACCCACGAAGAGGTCATCGCCGACCTGGCCACCAAGTTTGTCAGCAGCTACCGTCAACTGCCGGCCATGCTCTACCAGATACAGACCAAGTTTCGCGACGAGCCGCGCCCGCGCGCCGGCCTCATCCGTGTGCGTGAGTTCACGATGAAGGACGCCTACACCTTTGACCGCGACCAGGCCGGCCTCGATGCCTACTACCCGCATCTCTACCAGGCCTACTACAATATTTTCCACCGCTGCGGGATTGAGGTGGTCGCTGTGGGGGCCGATGTCGGCATGATGGGCGGCTCGCAGGCGCATGAATTTATGGCGCTCACGCCGATTGGCGAGGACACATTGGCGATCTGCGACGCTTGCGGCTACAGCGCCAACCGCCAGGTCGCCACCTTCCGCAAGCCCACCCCGCCCAGCGCCGCGCCCTTGCCTTTGGAGGAAGTGGCCACGCCCGACACGGCGACGATTGCCGACCTGGCGGCGTTCCTCAACATCCCCACCAGCGAGACGGCCAAGGCGGTCTTTCTGATCGCCGATCTGGAACAGCCCGACGGCTCGGTCAAAGAGCAGTTTGTCTTCTGCGTGGTGCGCGGGGATATGGAGATGAACGAGACCAAGCTGACCAATGTGATCAAGGCGCGCCGTCTGCGCCCGGCAGTGGTCGAGGAGATTCTGGCCGTGGGCGTACAGGCGGGCTACGGCTCGCCGCTCAACATCCAGCGCGAGGCAGTGCTGCTGGTGGTGGATGACCTGGTGACGGTCTCCCCCAACCTGGTGGCAGGCGCCAACAAAGCCGGCTATCACATGCGCAACACCAACTATGGGCGCGACTATACGGCGGATATTGTGGCCGACATTGTGGCCGCTTCCGACGGCTACGCCTGCCCCGTCTGCGGCGAAGCGCTGCACACGGTGCGCGGGGTGGAGGTGGGCAACATCTTCAAGCTGGGCACCAAGTACAGCATCGCCATGGGCGCCACCTATCTCGACGAAAACGGCGAGTCCAATCCGATCGTGATGGGTTCCTACGGCATCGGCTCCGACCGGCTGATCGCTGTGATTATCGAAATGCATCACGACGACGCCGGCATCCAGTGGCCGATCACGGTAGCCCCCTATCAGGTGATGCTGGTCTCGCTGGCCACGGAAAAAACGCCCGAAGTCGCCGCCGCCGCCGAACGCATCTACGCTGATCTGCAGGCCGCCGGCGTCGAAGTGCTGTACGATGACCGCGACGAGCGCGCCGGCGTCAAGTTCAACGACGCCGACCTGCTGGGGATTCCCATCCGCCTCACGCTGGGCGGCAAGGGGCTGAAAAACGGCATTGTCGAGATGAAGCTGCGCCGCAGCGGCGAGAGCAGCGAACTGCAGCTCGCCACACTTGTGCCCGATCTCGAAGCGCTGATCGCGGCGGAAACGGCGCGTATTCAGGCCAAAGTCGTGCCCATGCCGCTGGAAGCGTAAGGGGATGCTTGAAGATGCCGCCGGCGCGGCGGCCTACAACTTTCCCTACTATAATGTCGTCGACCAGATCTATCATGCCGAGTGGGCGGCGGCCAAGCTTGCCCGGCTTGAGCTGCTCGCCGGGTCGATTGCTGCGCTCTGGCCGCACGGCCACCCGACCCGTCTCATCCATGTAGCGGGCACGGGCGGCAAGGGTTCCACCTGCCGTTTTTTGGAAATGGGGCTGGCCTGCGCCGGCAAATCTGGCTCCTTTCTCAGCCCCCATCTCTTTGACTATCGCGAGCGTTTCAGTGTGGGCGGCCAGTTTGTCAGCCAGGGCGCAGTGATGGCCGCCTGGGAAAATCGCATTCGCCCCTACTGTGTCCGGCTCAGCCTGCACAATCCGGCGCATACGCACACCTTTCATGAAGTCTCGATCCTGCTGGCGCTCGCCCTGTTTGAGCAGTATGAAGTGCAGTGGGCGGCGCTCGAAACCGGGATCGGCGGCCGCTACGACCAGACCCGCGCCCTGGAGGTGGTCGCCTGCGCGCTGACCAATGTCGGCAGCGACCATGTGCAGATGCTGGGCGAAGCGCTTTGGCAGCGGGTGCTGGACAAAGCCGGCATCGCCCGCCCCGGCGTGCCCTTTTTTACCAGCGACGACAATTCGGACAATCTGGCCATTGTGCGGCAGGTCTGCGGCCACGCCGGCGCACCCTTCGCCGTGGTGGGGGAGACGCATGTCGCTTCCCTGGGCGAGGAACTGGCGGCGCGCACTGCTGCCCCCTCAAGCCAGTCGCTGATCCATGCCGATTATCAGAAATGGAACGCTGCCCTGGCGCTTGAAGTCATTCGCCATTTGCAGCCGGCCCTCGACCCGCGCTGCGTCATTGATGCCTTTGCCAATGCCACCCTGTTGGGCCGTTTCTGGAAAGTCGACGACGGGGTCTATGCTGATATTGCGCACAATGCCGAAAAGATTGAAGCCCTTTCCGGCGAAATTCGCAACCAGTTTGGCGAAGCGGGCAAGATTCTGGTGGTCGGCATCAGCGGCCAGCGCGTGCCGGGCAAAGTCTTTGCGGCCTTGGCCAGCGTGGCCCACACAATTATTGTGACCAGCGCCTCCTACAAGGGGCAGGAGCCGGCGCGCGTGCGGGAAGAGATTCAAGCGGTGGTCGGCGACACGCCTGTCCTGCTCGCCATCGAGCCGCGCCAGGCGCTGCGCACCGCCCGCTCCATCCAGCGTCCTGGCGACATCGTCATCCTCACCGGCTCCACCTATATGATCGAGCAGGCGCTCAACCCCGACCCGCATCTGCGTTATCTGAGCGCCCACTTCGGCTGGCGGATGCAGGAGCCGAACGAGGCGACAGGCACGCTGCAGATTCACCTGCCTAAGCCGTCGCCGGGGGTGCGCTGAGTCAACTTGCATCGTTATCCGTCAAACATCTTGATAACCGTACCCGTTCTCGTAAATCTCGCCTGTCTGTCTTTCCAGGCCCTTAATCTGACATTGTCGAAGTATTTGCACTCGCGCTTGGCGGTTTCAAAACCAGTGACCCACACAATTTCCTATTTGACGCTGCCGCCGTTCATCGTTAAAGAAGTCGCTGTCATCGTCCATATCGGCGATAAAACGGCCGATTGCATCTGCCGCCGCAACAATATCTACCAGGTACAGGCGATCAGGCCGCATAGAGCACCCTGGCGCTGCGCAGAACATCCTCGCGTAGGATTGGCTTCAGTCCCGAACGCGGAACCAGATCGACGGAGCGGTGGAACATGGCGCCGAGCTCACGCTGCATGCGCGCCAATGCCATGAAGCCGATCTTGGCAGCAGCGTCGAACTCGACCAGCAAGTCCACATCGCTGTCGGCACGCAGTTCATCGCGCACGGCGGAACCAAAGAGCGCCAGGTACTCGATTTGATTCTCCCGGCAGTAAGCGGCGAGTTTTTCGTAGGGAATCTCAAGTGTGTTGATGTTCATGGTAAATCCTAGCATACACTATCCACCCATCTCTGATTGACGGACTCCAGTGTAAGCAAACTGCCAATCTATTGTACAATAGGCTCTGTGTGTAGTCGGCATCTAGCTGTGCCTGCGGCGCATACATTTTGACTCATCTGGATTTATGTTGAGGAGGCTTTTATGAATCTTTCCGAAACGTGGCAAAGCTGGCTGCATGCCGTCACCAGCCCCAGCGAAATGACCTTTGAGAGCGAACGCCAAAAACCGCAGGCTACGCTCACCACGGCTGTGATTTGGATGTTTATCGCCGGCGCGGTTGCCGCCGTGCTGGGCCTGATCCAATCCGCCGTGACGGCCGGTGCGGTGCAGAGTGCGGCTGCCCAGTTTATCGCCCAGGCCGACCTGCCTGAGGCCACACGCGCACAGCTGATGCCGCTGCTCAATTCCGGCATCCTGGGCGGGTTAGGCGCAGCGAACGTTGCGTCCATCATCACCATTCCCATCGGCTTTTTGATCGGAACCGGCATTCTCTATTTGATCGCCCGGCTGCTGGGCGGTGTGGGTGATTTTGGCCGCTATGCCTATCTGAACGCAGCCTTCACCGCACCGCTCACCATCCTCTCTTCGCTGCTTTCGGTCATTCCGGTGCTGGGCTGTCTTTCGGTTATCGTCTCGATCTACCAGCTTGTGCTCACCTACTACGCCACCAAGGTCGAACATCAGCTTTCCAGCGGCAAAGCTCTGCTGGTCGTTCTCCTGCCGTTGATCGTGGTGCTGCTGCTGATCTTCTGTTTTGTCTTTTTTGTCGTGGGCGCGCTCGTTTCGCTGCAGAACGCCCAGTAGCCCCAGTAGCTCACTGAAAGGAGCTTGCCGTGCAGCCATCTACACCGTCGCCCCCAGCCGAATCCGACCCGCAGCCGCTTGCGTCAGAGGCTGACCTGCAAGCTGATTTGGCGCCGGAATTGCCGGCTGACCTGCCACCGGAACTGCTGGCTGCCCTGCAGGCCGCGCCCCAGCCCGAGCTGCCGCCCGACCACCGCAGCGGGTTCATCGCCGTCATCGGGCGGCCCAACGCCGGCAAGTCCACCCTGCTCAACCGTCTGCTGGGGCAGAAGATCGCCATCACCTCGCCCAAGCCGCAGACGACGCGCGACCAGCTTCTGGGCATCCTCACGACCGAGGACGCCCAGTTTCTCTTTCTCGACACGCCCGGCCTGCACAAGCCCCTGCACAAGCTGGGCGAGTACATGGTTGCCGTCGCCGCCGAGACCATCGACGACGCCGATATTGTCCTGTGGCTGGTCGATATCACCGTCCCCCCCACCGGGGAGGACAGCGCCATTGCGGAGCTTCTCCTGCGCCTGTACGCCCAGCGCAAGCTGCCCTTGCTCGTGCTCGGCTGCAACCATGCCGACCGCTGGCGTGGAGGAGCGGAGGAGACGCGCACGCGGGTTGCGGAGTACACCAGCCTGCTGGCCCCGCTCGCCGGCCGCAACCGCCGTCGCGACGACCGCGATCTGCCCCTGCTCTCCAGCGCCGTCTTCAGCGCCGCCGGTGGCGAAGGCGTTCCGGCGCTCCAGTCCCTGCTGCGTGAGCTGCTCCCGCTCGGCCCGCGCTACTATCCGGAAGATCAAGTCACCGATCTGCAGATGCGTTTTATCGCCGCCGAATTGATCCGAGAAAAAGCCTTGCTCCTGCTGCAGGATGAAGTCCCCCACAGCATGGCGGTGGAGGTGGACGAGTTTATCGAGCGCAGCCCGACCCTCACCTATATCTCCGCCGTCATCTATCTGGAGCGGGAAAGCCAGAAGCCGATTGTGCTGGGCAAAGATGGAGCCATGATCAAACGCATCGGCCAGAGCGCACGCCCGGAAATTGAAGAGATGATCGGGACCAAAGTCTACTTGGAACTGTGGGTCAAAGTCTGGGAGCGCTGGCGCCGCCGCGACAACCTGCTGCGCCAGCTTGGCTACGCCGTGGAGCGCAAGAAGGGGGCGGCAGGCAAGTAGCTGCCGCGTGCCTGTGTAGTCGGAGATCATCATGACCAAAGTTGTTGGTGGTATGACTATGTCGCTGGACGGTTTTGTCAATGACCGCAGCGGCAGTGTGCGCCTTCTGTATCCCGACATGGCTGGAATGCAAAATAGTGAGGTGCTGCAGGAAAGCATTCAGGCCACTGGCGCCGTTATAATGGGCAGAAATGCCTACGACATGGCAGAAGGGGATTTCACCGGTTACGAGTTTCAAGCGCCGATCTTTGTGCTGACGCATCAGGCACCGGAGAAGGTCGCCAAAGGGGAAAACGAATATTTGCAGTTTCACTTTGTCACCGATGGCATTGAAAGCGTCGTTGCAAAAGCCAAGTCAGCCGCAGGCGGCAAAGATGTCACGGTCATCGGAGGCGCCGACACTATCCGGCAGTTGCTCAAAGCGGGACTTCTCGACGAATTGCACATGGATGTAGCGCCCGTACTGCTCGGTGAAGGCACAAAGCTATTCGAGCCTTTGGGGATTGAGCCGATTGCGCTGGAACCGCTCAGGGTGGTCGGGTATCGCGGTGTAATCCATATTGTGTTGCGTGTGATAAAACAATGATGTAACAGCCGTCCCGTCACGCTGCAAGCGTGACCTACAGGCTTCGGCACACGCCCCTCGCTCTCGCTGTCCCTCCCGTAGGTCCACGCTTACAGCGTGACACTGTCTTGAGTCGATGGGAGAGTTAACAGCCAATCCTCCCATCTTTGTCCCCCACCCCCACAATATGATATGATCTACGCCCGCGTCGAGTGACGCAGGTTTTCATCAGGTGCCGTATGAACCCACGCGCGCTGCGTGTTTTGGAGTATCCGAAAATTCTAGAGCGGCTTGCCGCCCACTGCGCCTTTTCCGGCGGCGCCGAACGCGTCTCATCGCTGCTGCCCAGCGATGACCTGCCTACGGTGCAGGAATGGCTGGCCCAAACCTACGAAGCCTACCAACTGTTGGGCCAGAAGGACGACATCAGCTTTGGCGGCGTCCACGACCTGCGCCCGCTGCTGGACCGCGCCGAACGGCGCTCGGTTTTGCTCCCGCCCGACCTGCTGGAGATCAAACACACCCTGGTGCGCGCGCGTCAACTGCGCAACATGCTCACCAAGCTGGAGTCCGTTTTCCCCCACCTGGCGGAACTGGCCTTTAATATCGAGCCCTGCGACCATATTGTGGTCGAGATCAGCCGCTGCATCAGCGAGCGCGGGGACGTGCTCGACAATGCCAGCCCGGCGCTGGCCCGCACCCGCAGCGAGCTGCGCATTGCCCAGGACCGCCTGCTCACGACGCTGGACCGCCTGGTGCACAGCAGCGACATCAAGCCCTATCTGCAGGACGCGCTGGTCACGCAGCGGCAGGGGCGCTATGTCATCCCCGTGCGCGCCGATGCCAAAGGCTTTGTCGACGGCATCGTCCATGACCAGTCCGCCTCCGGCGCCACGCTCTTTATCGAACCGCTCAAGGTGGTGCAGCAGAACAACGCCGTGCGCGAACTGGAGCTGCAGGAGGAGCGCGAGATTCGCCGCATCCTGGCCGAGCTTTCCGACGCCGTCGCCGAAGAAGCGCTCTATCTGCGCCGCAACACCCAGGTGCTGGCCGATCTGGACTTCACCTTTGCCAAGGCCAGGTATGCCTATGCCCTGGACGCCACGCTGCCGGTCATGAGCGAGTTCCGCCCGCCCTGGCAGCTGCAGCGCCATGACCAGGGCGCCGGCCAGGGCCAGGAGGAAGCGCAGACCGGTGCGCAAAACGGTGCCGGCGGCGAGACTGTCCAGGCTGCCCAGCTCGCTCCCGCGGAGGTGGCCCACCCCGGCTCGGTGATTGACCTGCACCGCGCCCGCCACCCGCTGCTCGACCAGCAGACGGTGGTGCCCATCGATGTCTATTTGGATGACGACACCTATATCATTGTCATCACCGGCCCCAATACGGGCGGCAAAACCGTCACCCTCAAGACAGTCGGCCTGCTGGCGTTGATGGCGCAATCCGGCCTGCTTATCCCGGCGGACCAGGACAGCAAGCTCAGCGTCTTTGAGGGCATCTATGCCGACATCGGCGACGAGCAGAGCATCGAGCAGAGCCTCAGTACCTTTTCGGGCCACATGATCAATATCATCTCGATTCTGGAAGAGGTGGACCCGCACTGTATGGTGCTGCTGGATGAACTGGGCGCCGGCACCGACCCCGAAGAAGGCTCGGCGCTGGCAATGGCTTTGCTGGAGAATCTGCGCGACCGCGGCATCACCACGCTGGCCACGACCCACTACAGCGACCTCAAGCTCTATGCGCACAACACGCCCGGCGTGCGCAACGCTTCGATGGAGTTCGACGTTGAATCGCTCAGCCCTACGTATGAATTGAGCATTGGGCTGCCCGGCCGCTCGCAGGCGCTGACGATTGCCCGCCGCCTGGGGCTGAATCCGGTGATTGTCGAAAACGCCGAGTCGATTGTGCGCCCCGATACGCTGCAGGCCGACGCCCTGCTCGAAGACATCAAGCGCGCCAAGCTGGAAGCCCTCAGCGTGGCCGAACGCGCGCGCGAGCGCGAACGCCAGGCCAAGCTGGCCGAGACCGACCTGCGCCACCAACTGGCCAAGATCGAGGAAGCCCGCCGCGCCGTCATGGCCGAAACACGCGAACTGATGCAGGTGGAGCTGGACGAAGCGCGCAAAGAGCTGGATCAGCTGCGCCGCCAGGCGCGCAGCAGCTTTGCCGCCGCTGGGAGCCAGAGCAGCGGCCAGACTGGTGGTCAAGCAGGCAGTCAGGCAGGTGGCCATGAGGACTTTCTGGCCCGCGCCGACAAAGAACTGGCCCGCCGCGCCCATGCTGCCGAGGCCGTCAACCGCCGCGTGGAAGTGCCCGGCAGCAGCGATGAGCGGTTGGCCGGGCCGATCGAAATCGGCGACCGCGTCTGGGTGGCCACGCTGCAGGCATCCGGTGAGGTGCTGGCGGTCTATCCCTCCAGCGGTGAGGCGGATGTGCAGTTAGGCAACTTCCGTCTCAAGCTGCCGCTCAAGCGGCTGGAACTGCGCCAGAAGGCAGTCAAAGAAGAGCCGCCCGCCCACACGCCCGGCGGCGGCAATGGCGGCCCGGCCGGCGCCAGCCCTGGTCTTGAACTCGATCTGCGCGGAGAACGCGTCGAGCCGGGTCTTGACCGCCTTGAACGCTATCTCAACGATGCCTATATGGCTCGCCTCCCCTGGGCGCGTATTATTCACGGCTACGGCACCGGCGCCATGCGCTCCGCTGTGCGCGATGTGCTGCGCGGCCACCCCCTGGTTGCCCAGATGCGCTCCGGCGAAGCCAACGAAGGCGGCGACGGTGTTACGGTCGTCAAACTGGTCAGCGCCTAGTTGTTTGCGCCCAATCATGGGAGCCGCCGCGCTCCCCAAAAGGCCTACTCTATGTCAACCATCCAGCCCGAAAAGCTCGAAAAGATCGTCTGCAGCATCGGCGTCACCGCCTATAACGAAGAAGTCAATATAGGCCACCTGCTCGCCGCGCTCATCGACCAGCATCTGCATTCGGTTGAAATTGCCGAAATCGTGGTGGTCGCCAGCGCCTGCACCGACCGCACGGTCGCCATCGTGCACGAGTATATGGCGCTCGACCCGCGCATCAAGTTGATCGAGCAGGAGCGGCGCGAGGGCAAGACCAGCGCCGTCAACCTCTTTCTGACGGCAGCGCAGTGCGAGATCTGCGTGCTCGAATCGGGCGATACGCTGCCGCACGAATACGCCATCGAGCATATGGTGCGCATGTTCCGCGACCCGGAGGTCGGCATGGTCGGTGCGCAGAAGGTGGCCGTCAACACGCCTGACCATATCACCGGCTTGCTCAGCCATTTGCGTCTGCGCATGGAGCATGAGCTTTGTCTGGAGATCCCGCGCCTGGGCGAGATGATTGCCTTTCGCAAGCTGTTCGACCACATTCCTCCCGATGTGGCGATGGACGAGGCCTTTGTCGAGGCGCTGGTGGTCAAGCATGGGCTGACGGTGAAATATGCGCCTGACGCCATCGTCTACAACACCGGCCCCACCACCGTACCCGACTTCATCCGCCAGCGGCGGCGCAACCATGCCGGCCATCTCTATCTCAAGCACAAGTACGGCTACGCCGTCAGCAGCATGGACAACTCGCGCGTCGCCCGCATCGCCTTTAAGGAACTGTGGGGCATCGTGCGGCTGGTCTGGGTGATCTTTCTGCTCGCCTTTATTGAAGGCTGGAGCCGGATGCTGGGCTGGTACGATTTTGCCATCAAGCGCGACCGCCATGTGGTCTGGAATATGGCCTGGTCGCAGAAGCAAGATGTGCAGGATGTGCGCCAGACACGCGAAAACGGCAAGGCCGGCGAATCCTTTTCGATTCAGACTCGCACGCAATAATGAGCCGTTCCCAGCTTCTGAATTTGCTCAAGTTTGCCGTCGCCATCGGCTTGCTTGTCTGGCTCTTCTTCAAACTGCCCGACCCAGGCGCACTCTGGCAGCAGATCGCCGCCGCCAATCCGCTGCTGCTGCTGCTGGGCGCGCTCTGCTATACCTCCGCTGTGGCCATCAGCGCGCTGAAGTGGGGCGTGCTGCTGCGCGCCGCCGGCATCATTGTCCCGGTGGGCCGCCTGCTCTCCTACCAGTGGGTGGCTGAATTTTTCAACAACTTTCTGCCGGCGCAGGTGGGCGGCGACGTGATGCGCGGCTATGCCGTCGCCAGCGACACCCGCCGCACGGCGGACGCCACCGCCAGCGTGCTCATCGACCGCTTTATCGGGCTGATCGTCTTTATGGCCTCAGCGGCGCTGGCTTCCAGCGTTATGCTGCTGTGGGGCAAACCTGACCATCGCCCGTTCAGCCCCGAAGGGCTGCTCTTTATGCGTTTTGCGGCGGTGGGCAGCACCCTGCTGTTTGCCGCGCTCTCGGTCGCCGTCGCCGGTCTGCTCAGCCGCCGGCTCAAGCGGCTGATCGAACGGCTGATCCGGCTGCTGCCTTTTTCGGCGCGCACCCTGCCGATCTGGAACAAGCTGGCCGCCGCCTTTGACGGCTATCGCCACCAGCCGCGCGCGCTGCTCATCACCGCCGCCGGCAGCCTGCTGATCGTCATCCTGACCAGCGTCAACATCTGGCTGATTGCGTGGGCGCTGCAGCCCAACAGCATTACGCTGCTGGAAGTGCTTGCCATCAACCCGATCATTGTCTTTGCCCTGCTGGTCGTGCCCTTGTCGCCGGGTGGCCTGGGTGTGCGCCAGGTCTCCTTTGCTGGGCTGTTTCTGTTTATGGGCGCCGGCGCCGCCTTAGGTACAGCCGTTGGCCTCCTGCAGCAGTTCATCGGTTATCTGGTCAGCCTGCCGGGCGGTCTGCTCTGGGTGCGCGGCCGCCGTCCGATGCCTCCCGTCGAACCCCAAGCGGCAGCCGACTCAGCGGCGCTGGCCAAGCCCGCCCCCAAAGTTCGTTGATGGCCCCTGTTCAATCTGCTGTGATGCCGTCCACTGGTTTCCGTTCAATCGTTCCCGTTCAACCGGCTTCTCCCTACTTGCCGGCGGAGTCTGCTGCCATGTCCACCAACCTGTCCGACACTTTATCTGATACTCTACCTGACACAATCTCTGCCGTCTACCTGACCGATGATCAAGCCCGTGCGCTCTATCTGGTCGGCGGCGGCCCGGATGCGGCGCATGACTTTGACCATGTGGCGCGCGTCACCCGGCTTGCCATGCAGATTGCCGCTGCCGAACAGGCCGATGTGGAAGTTGTGCGGCTGGCGGCCCTGCTGCACGACGTCGCCGTCGCCGGCAGCGGGCGCGCCGGCCACCATCTGGCCGCCGCCGACTATGCCGGCGAACTGTTGGCGGGCGCCGGGCTGGAGCCGGGCCGCGTGGCCAATGTCGTCCACAGCATCCAGGCCCACCGCTATCGCGACCAAAGCGTGCGCCCCGCCACGCTGGAGGCCCAGTGTCTCTATGACGCCGACAAGCTCGACAGCATCGGCGCCATCGGCGTGGCGCGCGCCTTTGCCTTTGCCGGCACCCACCACAGCCGCCTGTGGTCGGAGCCGTGGCCCAGCGCGCCGGCGGATGACGACAAACCGACAGGTTCCGATTACACGCCTGTGCATGAATTCGTGTATAAATTACAGCGACTGCAGGCCACGCTCTACACCGCTACCGCACGCTGCATCGCCGCTGATCGCCATCGCTTTCTGTGCACCTTTTTTGACCGGCTCGATGCCGAAATGCTCGGCATTGCCTAAAGGAACTGCGAATTTATGGCTGTACAACCAACACCGACCAACTTTGTCCCGGATGCGCCGGCGCAGCACGCGACAGCGCCGCGGCGCACGCACCTGGCCGCCGCGCTGCTGGCCTTCGCTCTGCTGCTGCTTTCCTTTGCCCATCCGTCCGCGGCCTATGCCCAGGAGGAGCCGCCGGCTGACCCCTATATTCCTGGCCGCCTGATTGTCGGCCTGGAGGGCGGCGCTGCGCCCACGGCTGCCGGCGTTCCGCCTGCACTTTCGTCAGGACTCCAATCCGAACTCTCGTCCGCGGCCTGGCAGGCAATGGATCTGCAGGTTGTGACCGCCGATGACCCCTGTATCGACAACAGCTCGCTCAGCGCCGCCGCCGGCCAGACGGTTGTGCAGGCGTGGCAGGTTGCGCCAGGGCAGGAGGAGCAGGCTATCGATCTCCTGCGCCAACAGCCGGGCGTGGCCTTTGTGGTGCGCGATGTCTATGTCTATGCCGCCCAGGATGCCTTGCAGCCCAGCGCAGACGATGCTGCCGGCGTGGCCGACGAGATGGCTTTTTCCGTCAATGACCCGCTCTACGCGCTCTATCAATGGGCGCCGCAGCGGGCCGGCTATCCGCGTGCCTGGCAGCTTCTGGCCAATCAGCCGGCGCTGAGCAGTGTGCGCGTGGCCGTGATCGACAGCGGCGTGGACTTCAACCACCCCGACCTGGCGGGACGGCTGCTGCCAGGCAAAAACTATATTGTGGAGGGCGCCGCGCCCAACGACGACAATGGCCACGGCACCCATGTTGCCGGCATCATCGCCGCCGCCACCAACAACGGCATCGGCATCGCCGGCAGCGCGCCCAATGTCTTGATCGACCCGCTCAAGGTGCTCAACTCCAGCGGCGGCGGCAGCGGCCTTGACCTGCGCTATGCGCTGTGCGACGCCGCCCGCCGGGGCGACCGCATCATCAACATGAGTCTGCAAATTCCCCCCAGCAGTATGCCGCCCGGCACGTCGCTCTACACTCTTATCTACGAAGCCATACAGTTTGCCGACGCGCGCGGTGTGCTGCTGGTCGCCGCCGGCGGCAATTACGGCCAGGTCTACTACCCGGCGCTGTTTGACGAGGTGATGGCTGTTTCGGCGCTCACCATCGATAATGTGCTGGCCAGCTACAGCGCGCGCGGCCCCCAGATCGAGATCGCCGCGCCCGGCGGCAGTTTCACCGAGCGGGTCCTGAGCACCTGGTCTGCGGACGCCAATGCGCTGCGGCTCTGCCCCTCTGATCTGCGTGTCCAGTCCGGCGGCGCCTGGTACTGCGCTGAGTCCGGCACCTCGATGGCGGCCCCTTATGTCGCCGGCGCCGCCGCCGTGGCCCTCAATCTGCGCCCCAGCCTCAGCGCAGGACAGGTGCGCAGCCTGCTGAAGACCACTGCCCAAGATGTGGGGCTGCTGCCCAGCGAACAAGGCGCCGGCCTGCTGGATGCCGAGCGTCTCGTGCGCAGCCTGGTGCGCAGCGGGCTGCAGGCCACGCCCGATGGCATAAGCCACTTTGTCGCCCCCGGCAGCGCCCCCTTTACCACCACCATCGTGCTCAGCAACCCCAGCCTCGACCCGCTCTCGCTCAGCGGGACAGTGATCGGCGCGGGCAGCTGGTTTACCGTCACCAATACGGCGGGCATCACCTTCAGCGGCTCGCTGCGCCACGGCCAGCCGCTGGCGCTCACGGTGGCCGTCTCGCCCACAGCCCTGACGCCCGGCGTCTACAGCGGCCAGATCAAGCTGAACGCCACCCGCAGCGACGGCAGCACGTTTGTCAAAACGCTGGTGGTCTTTGCCAATGTCGGTGAAACACGCGCCCCGCTCTATCTGCCCTTTGTGCTGGTGGATGCTGCACCGCAGCAGTCGGCTGCGCCCGCGCCCGGCTTCACCTGGGAGACGCCGATCAGCCCTACGCTCTATGCGCTCAGCGACACGCTTAGCGTCGAAGTCCCGCTGCCGTTCGACTTTCCCTTTGCCGGCAGCCCCACTGCCCCGCCGCGCGTCTACAGCAGCACCCGTCTCTATGCCGATGGCTTTATCGCCTTTGCCGATGCTTCCTTCTTTGGGCTATCCAATCCGGGGCAAAATCGCTGTCTGCCGCTGCTGAAAGGCGGGGTCACGCAGGCTGTATTCGGCTGGTGGGCCGATCTGGACGCCGGCGCGGCGGGGGCTGAGGTGGCGACCTTCCGGCCTGCCGGCGGCCCCGACCGCTTTGTCTTTCAGTATACGGATGTGGCTTCCGTAGGCGTCACGCCCGCCTACAAGGTGACATTTCAGATCGTGCTCTATGCCAACGGCGAGGTGCGGGTCAACTATCTTGATGTTCCGCCCGCCCAGGCCGCCGGCTTGAGTGACCTGCAGCCGTTCGTCACCGTGGGGGCGCAGGCCGCCAACGGTCTCTACCGCAACCAGGTCGTCTGCTACACGCCCAGCGAGCGGCTTGGCACGCTGCCGCAGCCCAACCAAAGTCTGCGTTTGCAGAGCGGCGACACGTATTGATTGCTGTGCCGGCGGCCCGCCACCGATTGAAATCGGTGGCTAGCGAGATGCGAAACCCACCGAGGTGGGTTGGCGCGCGGCGAACGTTTTGCCGCACGCTAACCGGTTTTCAACCGGTTTCGCATTCGATAGCCGGTGAATTGATTCACCGGCGGGGGTGCATGAATATGACGCGACCAATGGCCCGAACTTTCATGTAAAGCGAAAAGGAGCTGCTCCCATGGGTGTCACCGACCATCACGCACAAGCCGCTGGGCAGGGGATTGTCCCCATTGCGATTGTCACGGTCAGCGATACGCGCACGCCGGCGACGGACGAAAGCGGCCAGCTGATCCGCGAACTGGCCGAGGCTGCCGGCCATACGGTCGTCGATTATCGCATCGTCAAGGATGAGCCGGATGAGGTGCTGCTGGCGCTCAATGATTTCAGCGCCGGCTTGGCGCGCCTGATCATCTTCAACGGCGGCACGGGGATTGGCCGCCGCGACCGCACCTATGATGTGATCAGCCGGGTGCTGCAGAAGCTTTTGCCCGGCTTCGGCGAACTCTTCCGTCTGCTCTCCTACCAGGAGATCGGCGCAGCCGCCATGCTCACGCGCGCCGTCGCCGGCGTCTATCAAGATAAAGTTGTCTTCAGCACCCCCGGCTCGCCGCACGCCGTGCGGCTGGCGATGGAGAAGTTGATCCTGCCGGAAATCCGGCATTTGGCCTGGGAGCTGGTGCGCTAGAAGAGGCTCACCAGTATCCCCGCCCCCAGCCCCAGCAGCGGCAGAATGATGCCCACGGCCAGCGGCAGCAGCATGGCCAGCAGCGTGCGTCCCCCTTCCAGCCGTGTCGCAAACCGCACGGTCTGGAAGTAAACGACAAAGGCCAGCACCACGCCCGCCAGCGCCAGCAGCGGCCCGACCCAGGGAATGGGCGCCAGGCCGGTCAGCAGCAGCGGCACAGCCGCAAAGCTGGTGGCGGCGAAAAAGGCGGGCAGGCTGTTGGCGGCACCCATCAGCCGCGCAAAGCCCGCCACAAAGAGACCATAGACGATCCAGTACCCCAGCCAGCTCAGCGGCGTGTTGATCCACAGCCCCAGCGCCGACAGAATGGCGGCAAAGACGCCCGGCATGCGCGGCTCCAGCCCAGCGACCATCTGCACCGTGCTGCCGACGATGCTGGGCAGCGAGTCCGCCGGGTAGGCGCGGCTCCAGGGCATCACATTGGTGGCGGCCTGGGCCAGCGGCACGCTGGTCTGCATCGGCACAGCCAGCCACAAATTGGCGAAGAAGGGCAGAAGCCCCGCCAGCAGGCCCAGCAGGACGATCAACCCCAGCCCCTGGCGCATGGTGGCCGTCACCACCCCGCGCTCCCACGGATCCACGGCGTCGGCCACCTTGAGCCGCGCCGCCGCACCTATCTGATCGAGCGTAGGCATCCAGTTGGACCAGCGCAGCCAATCATCGCGCCGGGGTCTGCCGGGCTGCACGACATACGAATCTTTGCTGTAGGTGGTTTGACTCATCAGTAGCCTCCTGCCGCCAGGCCAAGCGCAAATGCCAGCGCCAGAATGGGCAGCGCCAGCAGCGCCACCAGATAGGGAACCAGCACCACGATGGCCGCGCGCGCCCAACTGAGATGATGCGTCGCCTGCACAGCGCGGTAGCCGATCAGCAGCGCCCACACCGACAGCAGCAGACTGCTCGCCCCGGCAAAGGGGATAATGCTCAGCACCAGCAGCACCTGCGGCGCCGCCATCAAGGCTGTCGCGCCCAGCGTTTCGTTGAGCGAGCCTTGTCCTCCTGCCGTGCGTGCGGCGATAAAGGTGATCAGCCCAAAGAAGAGCCACCACCCCAGCAGCCAGAAAGGTGTGGCGACCAGCGGCAAAAAGCTGCTCCAGCCGCCGGCATAACCTGTGACGCCGGCCACTGCATTCCAGATCGGCCCGCTGATGGCGTCAGCCACCTGCGGCGACAGGTTGGTGCTCGCGGCCACCTGGCGTGCGGCGGCGGCGAGTGTAGCTTGCAGCGCCGGCGGGTCGGGCAGGCTGGCTGCGGTGAGCCAGCCGCCGATGGTCTGGGCGGCGCCGCCGATCAGCCCTACGGCTGTGGTCAGGGCCAATCCTTCCACCCACGGGTTGTCGTCCTCGATCATGATCGCAAACGGTTCGTCATCCAGCACCAGCGCCCTGGCGACCAGTTCCGGATAGAGTTGAAGTTCGAGCATAGGCGTCGTTTACCCCCTGTTCATCGCTCGCTTGTTGCTGCGGTTAAATTTGCGGTTGGATTGTAGTCTATATGAATCAGTTAAGCTATATGTGCGGCAGCCGCCAGAACGCGGCTGCCGGTTGATGATAGCACAGGGGTTGGACTTCTCCGAAGTGCGCTGCGAATCTTTGTGCGCGCTAATAAAACTCTAACTTGACAAGCGACCCCCCGCGTGATAATCTGTCTTCTTGCCTCTGGTGGCCACGCACGCAATTCTGGGTGGCGGTGGCGCCGGAAGGCCAAGCACATTAAAGTAAAAATAGCACGTCTCCGGATTTGCAGAACAAGTCCAAATCAAGTAAGATAGCCGTTCGTAACGCAGTGCGTCATAAGCGGTGCGGGCAACTGGGTGAGCGGGGTGTAGTCTAATAAGATGCACTCGGCAAGCACAGGCAGCCTGCGCAACAGATGACGGAACAAAGTTGCGGACTGCCGTCGAGCGGATTGGGCGGGTAGCTGAGCAATCAGTCGCTAACGCAAATCTGTACCGAATGCGTTGAAAGATGGAGTAGCTGGGCGCAGCAATTGTACGGCTGGAGCATAGCTTGGTTAACAAGTGATGAACGGCACGCAAACAATAGCGCAAACAGCGAAACGGAAATTTGACGAAGCGGCGAGACGGTGGTAGAGTATCCACTTGTGCCTGCGGGACAGGCGAGCGAAAAACCCAGTGCGACAAGCTGCGCAAGCATCGGTTGCGAAAGGGTGAAGTAACTTTCTTGTGGGAGCGGGCGCTGCAGGATAAGGCTAGATAGTTAGCCGGTGCACATTAACAATTGAAGAGTGGTAAGACAGTAATCAGAACTGAGAAGGGTTCTAGAGAGACTTAGGAGTTTGCGAGCCTGGCGGAGCGGATTTTGCGAAGTTAGGTGGAGCGGCTTGTAGATTTCTTGTATCGAATTCTTGAGGGAATCGATTCTTTATGGAGAGTTTGATCCTGGCTCAGGATGAACGCTGGCGGCGTGCTTAACACATGCAAGTCGAAC
>JBBRBX010000042.1:0-41848 GCA_038205395.1 Caldilineales bacterium | reverse complement strand
GACAATGATTCCCTTGAAAATATCCTGGATGCCATAGGTGGCGTCGATCCAGAAGTACAAGCCGACCGTAGCTAGGAAAAGGGCGCCGATGGTGACGGGGTTGTTAAAAAGTGGAAAAAGAACGATCTGCGCCATTTGGTTGAGGTCCGTCAACCGGCTCAGAACCAAAAGCACCACCGTAACAAACATAAGGGGGCCAAACAGCCGGCGCTGATAGCGTTCAGCACGCTGGTGGCGAACAAAAATATAGAGAACGGCAATTCCCAGCCGATAGACCAAGAACAGCATGAGGATCGGGATCGCCCACACCAGCAAGCCGCCCAGCCAACCGAATGCGTCAAACTCGGCTGCAGCCACCAACAGCAGGGTGGTAGCAGTGGCCGGAAAGGCTAGCTGCTGCAGCACAATCGCAAATGCACGCACGAGGCGATAAGGCCATCGTTTGTCTCCTTGACTGTTATAGATGCGCCGGCGGTTGCGCCAGAACCAGCGCACATAGCGCGGCTTGGCCCAGTTCACTGTCAGCGCAGCGAATCCCGCAGCCACGGCCAGCACCAACACAATCGCCAGCAACTGCCGCTGCACCAAGAAGCGGCCGAGATAGCGCACTGTCGTATTGTATAGGTCGAATAGCGGCGCATAATTGTCTAGCCCAGGCATGCTGGACTCCTGCTGCCCAGTGCGGCAAGTCTACTGCTCTGCATTTTTCGCCTCACCGTCTGCCTCATTGGCAGCTTCGCTGTCTGCCGCATTAACGGCGGAATTGACTGCGAGTGTAAATGCTTCCACTGCAGCCTCTATGTTCTCATTCTCAACCACTGTCCGCTGATAAAAATTATCTCCCAACGCCAGAACGATCTGCCACTTCTGATCCTGTTGGATCCCCTCGCCCAACTGCGCCTGGTCCATAAACGCATCGATAATCGGCTTATCGGCAACCTCCACTGTCACGTTTGCCGGCACATGGACGCCGGTGGAGACCAAACGCTGGGCGCTGCTTACGCTTGTAACGAAGCGGGCAAACGCCACTCCTGCCGCCAATGCGTCCGTGCCGGCGGCGCTGTTGACCATAAAACCCTCAACTTCCAAAATAGGGACGGCGCTGCTGACTGGACCCGCCGGCAGCAGCGCCACTGCAATCTCTTCGTCCGGCATATGTGCGCGCAGTCGGGGCAGCGACCACGGTCCACTGACCAAAAAAGCGGCCTTGCGATCCAGGAAAAGCTGCTCCGCTTCAGACCGCCCGACAGTAAAGGCAAATCCTGGGCGGCGGCTCGCGCTGTGCAACCAATTTAGCCAATCCGCTGCACCACCACTGTTGAATTGAAATACCTCCTGATCGTCAAAGAGTTGGCTTCCAAACGCTTTCAAGCCCCAGTAGGCGTAAAAGAAGGTGAGTGGCATGGTAAATTGATGCGCAGTATCCACTGTCAGCAGCAGCTCATTCAGCGTTTTGGGTGGGTCTGTCACCAAGGTGGGGTTGTAGATCAAAGCGACAGCGCGCACAGATTCAGGATAGGCGTAGAGCCTATCGTCAAACTGGACGGCGCCGACTGCGCTGGTTACAAAGGCTGCCAGCTCGTCGCCGCTAACTTCGTTGTCGAGCGAACGGATCAACCCATCTGCCGCAAGCTGAGGCATCCATTGGGTGGAGGCAATCAGCATATCCGGCCCACTACCTGCCTCTGCTGCCGCACGATAAAGGGTGTTGAGGTTGGCCCCACTGCTAACCCTGGTCAACGAAAAGGTAACGCTGGGACAGAGGGTTTGGAAATCGTCTGCCAGACTTTCCAACACGCGTGTTTCTTCCTCAGACCAAGAATGCCAGACGCTTAGCGTCAGCGCTGTGCTTTTCTCCAACGGCGGGCACGGCGATGACTGCTTACTACTTGCCTTTTTACCTTGCAGTTCATTCACATAATCTGCCAACTCGCCGGCCGCCGCCTGCTCGTCGATAGCCCCTTCCACCACGCCGCGATACAATGCTATGCCACGCTTTGCCACCTCATCCCACACAGGGCGCTGTGCCAATCGGATCGGTACAGCCGAAATGATCTGAGCCGCCAACTGTACCACTACTTCCGGCATGCTAGGGGAGATAGAGACCGTATTCACGGCGGAAATGTGGCCTGTGTTGCCGGCAGTCAACAAGGATTGCTGCTGGCTGTTGGTGAGAAACTGCGCCAGTTTCAATGCCTGCGCCGTTTCGGCTTCCTCATCGTTGGCGCTGATCATCAACACGCTGACTTGCAGCAACGGCCCCGCCGGATTGCCGGTGTCTCCCTGGGGCAACAGCGCAATCCCTAGTTGATCGCCCATACTGGCGGCCAATTCGTTTGCTTCAGATGCGTCGGCGACATAAAGATCGATTTCGCCGGCTAGAAACCGTTTGCGCAACTGCTCCTGATAATTGCTCAGGTAAAAGCCGGCTGTGCCTTGGATGCTGGTCAGTGTAGAAAGCCAATTGGTGAGCGCTCCACGATCGACAACAAAATGGCCGTCACTATCGTAGGTGCGCCCGCCAAAGGCGCGCACGCCCCAGTAGGTGGTGAAAAACGAAGTGTTCAGCCCCATCACCACGTCCGGTTGCGCCGCCAGTTCCGTCAACTCTTTGATCGTCAAGGGCGGCTCCGGTACGGTCGCCTTGTTGTAGAACAGCAACTGCGTACTAAGCGCAAAGGGCAGCCCATAAATCTTATCGCCGTCGCTGACGGTAGATAGCGCCGTCGCCATAAAATTGCCCGGCTTGACCCCATACTGGCTCAGCTCTTTGACCAGCCCTAGCTGGATCAACTGTTGGGCAATGTCACTGTTGACCAACATCAGATCGGGTTCGATGCCTTCTTCAAAACGTTGAACAAGGCTGTCGATCGTCTCTTGTCCTGTGATGGGCGCATCAATAATGCGCGTATGCGTATTTAGCTGTTCAAAATTATCGAGTAAGCCCTGGAGCAACTGCTCGTCTGCTCCCGTCCAGTCATACCAGAACAGGATGTGTGTATCCTGTTGGAAATCCGGCACAGCCGTCTGGTTGCAGCCACCCAGTAGGGTTGTAACTATGAGCAGAAGCCAAAACAGCAGCCAAAACAGCAGTCTGTAGCGAGCCACTATCTGCTTCTGTCGCATCTAATTTCCTCCTGACGCCTGATAATGTTAGATTACCAGTGAGTGCAGCTTTTCACAAGTATAAGGGTCCGCTTAGGGAAATGGTAAGGTTAATTGCATGGTGAGGCATTGGCCTCTGCTGCTAATCATTCTACTCTTTACTTTGATTTCGGGCATCTACAGCGTTGCCAATCCTCTGTTTGAGGCGCCGGATGAGGTATGGCATTACGGGTATGTGCACTGGCTGGCGGGAGGTCACGGGCTGGCAAAGCCGGACGACGCCGCAGGCGCTGCGCGCTGGGCGCAGGAGGGAAGCCAGCCGCCGCTTTACTATCTGCTCTCTGCCTTGCTCACCGCTGCTGTACCACAGGGGGAGTGGGATGCCGCCGTGCGCTATAACCCGCATACAGCCGTCGGCAATGCCGACAGCTTCGGGAATCGCAATTATCTGCTGCATGGCACTTGGGATCGCTGGCCGTGGCGCGATGTTGCATTGGGCGCGCATATTGTGCGCTTTTTCTCAATCCTGCTTGGCGTTCTCACTATTGTCTGCACCTATGCCGTCGGTCGCAGTTTGGCGCCTCGCTGGCTGGCCGTCGCTCCGCTTTCTGCTGCGCTGGTGGCTTTCAACCCGCAGTTTCTATTTATAAGTGCTTCGGTTTCAAATGATAACCTGGTGACCGCCATCTGCGCAGCCGGTGTCTGGCTGTGCCTGCGCATTGCCGTCAGCCAGAGCCGGCCCAGGTGGCGCTGGTTTTTCGTACTGGGTCTGCTCGTCGGCCTGGCGGCGCTGAGCAAGCTAAGCGGCCTTCTGTTGGGCGGCTTTGCCTTGGTGGCGCTCACGATTGCTGCCTGGCGGCTGCGCTCTTGGCGGCTGTGGCTGGAGAGCGGCGCCGTGGTCGTTGCCGTAGCCTTGCTGGTTGCAGGCTGGTGGTACTGGCGCAACTGGCAGTTGTATGCAGATCCATTGGGGCTTAGCGGCATGTTTGCCTTGCTGCCCGCGCGGACTGAGGCTGCCGGGCCGGCTGAACTGTGGGCACTCGCACCCGGTGTCTGGCGTTCCACCTGGGCGGTTTTTGGTTGGTTTAATGTCAAGGTAGACGACTGGGTCTATTGGCTGTACAGTCTGCTGACGTTGGCCGGGTTGGGCGGCTGGCTTGTGGTGGCGCTGCGCCGCGAGCGGCGGCAGGCTGGGCAGTTGTCGTGGCTCACCGCTGCATTGGCGCTCTTGTGGTCGTTTGCGGTCGGGTTGGCGCTGGTGCGCTGGGCGCAAATCAACTATCCACAAGGAAGGCTGCTGTTTCCTGCGCTTGCTGCGGCCATGCCGCTGCTGGCAGTGGGGCTGCTGGCGTGGTGGCCGCTTGCCTGGCAGACGGCAGTTGCCGCATCTGGAGCGCTGGGCATGGCAATTTTGGCCGCTGCCGTCCCCTTTCTTTGGATTGCACCGGTCTATGCGCCACCGCCGCTGGCGGCGCCTGCTGCTGCGCTTCCCAATCCAGTAGCCAAAGCTGTCGGTGCGCATGTGCAGTTGATCGGCTATATCTACGACTCCGGCCCACTGCGGCCAGGAGATGAATTTGACATAACACTTTATTGGCGCAGCGACGCGCTGCTGCCTGTTGACTACAGTGTGTTTGTTCATCTGGTGGATGAACTGGACATTGTCCAGGCGCAGAGTGACAGCCATCCTGCGCAAGGCAGCCGCCCCACCAGCGGCTGGGCGGCGGGGGACATTGTGGTTGACCGGCATCGGCTGCGGCTCCCGGCCGGTTTGCCCGCCCCTGGGCGGCTGCGTGTTGAAGTCGGCATGTATGAATACGCTTCCGGTGTGCGGCTCCCGACGGTGCAGGGCGACAGCTTATCGCTCGGTGCAGTTGCGGTTGCGCCTTTGCAGAGCGCCGCCGGCATACCCAATCCAATACACATCAATTTTGACGACAAGATCGCGCTGGTCGGTTACAACGTCGACCAGCGCAGTCTGCATCGCGGTGATGCGTTGGGCTTGAGTCTGTGGTGGGAAGGGCTGGCGGCCATGGAGCGTGACTATGCGGTCTTTATTCATTTGACGCTGCCGCCGGATGCTGTGTGGGCGCAGCAGGATCGCATGCCTCAGGATGGGGCTGCGCCCACCTCTATCTGGAAGATAGGCCAGGTGGTCGAAGATCGCTACGAATTGACGGTTCCGGTGGATGCGCCACCCGGCATTTACGCGGTTGGGATCGGTCTCTATGATAAGGACAGTCAAGAGCGGCTTGCCGTAAACTTTGACGATGCCGACGTGGTCTTAACTCATGTGCGCGTGGAGCCTTGAAGGCGCTATCTTCCTTTTGCGCTTAGCTAGGCCACCAGGCTCTCCTCGCCGGCGCTTTGATTGTTCCAGCCGCGCAATATCCACAAGCCATAAATAAGCAGGATTGTGACCTGCACGACGTCCAGTGGGATGGCCGGCAAAGTGGTGTACTTCAACAGTAGGTCATGGGCGGCATGTAGTGCAATCAGAAACCAGAGCGTATTGGTGCGCAGACGCAGCGCCGCAAAGCCGACACCGTCACAGAAAGAGCCTACCGCTTGTGCCAGGACAAGCGCCGGATTGGCGCGCACAAACAAATTGGTAAGATGCGCCAGCCCAAAGAGGACGGAAGTTAGCAGCACCGAACGCATGACGCCCAGTGGGCGCAGGATGCGCAGGATAAGCCCTCGATAGAGTGTCTCCTCGCGCAGCCCAACCAGCAGATAGCCGACCGACAGATAGAGCAGGCTGCCTCCCTCCACTGGCTCGACACCTGCCAGCAGCGGCAGTACGAGGATAACAACCGCCGGCAGGATCAGAAGGCGCAGGTCACGCCACTGCGCCGCACCATTAAAGCCGATTGCCCGCCACCAGCCCAGCACGGTGACAAAGATGGCCAAGACGATCACGCCAGGCCATAACGCTGCAAACGAAGCGTCCAAGTTGGTGGGCAGATACGTTTTGCCCAACCATATCAGGACATTGATCAGTAGAAGATCGGCAGCCCACACCGTGAGGGCGGATGCCAGTGGGTGGCGGCGAAAAAAAGTAAGAACCGGCTTCGCTTGTGGCCGTCCTACCGATATGGTTGTGCTGTCTGCTGTATTCATCTGTGCCTCATTGACTGGTCAAGAAATTGCAGAGACGGATATTGGCATAGATGTTCCGAACACGCAAAAGAGTCACCTGTTTAGCTGCCAAACAGGTGACTCTTCTCTAAAAACTACTCCAAGCGCCATGTCATCCTTTACACAGCGTTCACTGGTTCCCGCACGATCAATACATCGACGTTGTGCTCTTGGCCATCGTCATGCAGGGACACTTGTTTGCCTTCCACTGCTATGCCGTCGACGCGCAGTAGAGCCTCCGCACCTACGCCATTGCCTGAACGGACGCGAATATGGTAGGTTGCCTGTCCATAGCGGTAGTCAATTTCATAGCCTGGCCAGTGCGCTGGCAGGTTGGGTTTGATGGTCAACGCGGCGCCGCTGCGGCGCAGGCCCAGCAGCCCTTCCAGCCCCAAACGGTAAAGCCAGGCAGCCGAGCCGGTGTACCACGTCCAGCCGCCGCGCCCGATATGCGGCGCAACCCCATAGATGTCGGCCGCTACGACGTAGGGTTCGACACGATAGCGCGCCACCTTCTCGGCGCTGTCGGCATGATAGATGGGGTTGAGCATCCGGAAAAGCCGTTCGGCATTATCCGCCTGACCAAGTTCAGCAAAGGCCCAGACGCTCCAGGTTGCAGCATGTGTATACTGCCCGCCATTCTCACGGATGCCGGGCAGGTATCCCTTAATATAACCAGGATCGTGCGCAGTTTTGTCAAAGGGTGGTGTAAAGAGCAGCAGCAGCCCGTCCTCTTCACGCGCCAGCCGCTGCAGCACAGCCTGCATTGCCTGGCGGCTGCGTTCAAGGTCGCCGGCGCCGGACAGTACGGCCCAGGATTGTGCGATGGCATCAATCTGACATTCACGGTTCTGCGCCGAGCCAAGTGGCTCCCCATCATCATAGAACGCGCGCAGATACCAGCCACCATCCCAGGCGTTTTGTTCCAGCGCCCGCACCAGACTGCCCGCCTTCTGCCGGTATTGCTCCGCCTGCTCCTGGTCTGCGCGCTGATCGCACACAGCAGCAAAGCGGGTGAGAGTGGCATGCAGGAACCAACCAAGCCAAATACTTTCGCCGCGGCCTTCAACCCCCACGCGATTCATCCCATCATTCCAATCGCCGCTGCCGATCAGAGGCAGTGCATGTTCACCAGCCGTTGCGCCGCGGCGGATGGCGCGGCGACAATGTTCGTACAGGCTAGAGAGGGCCGAAGTGGACGGATATTCGCCATAGCGATCGTCCTCACCGGCTGCCAATGGCGGCCCCTGTAAAAAGCTGATCCGTTCGTCAAGAATCGCCAGGTCGCCGGTCGCCTCGATGTAGTGGGCAGTGACATAGGGCAGCCACAGCAGATCATCCGAACAGCGTGTGCGCACCCCGCGCCCGGACGGTGGGTGCCACCAATGCAGCACATCGCCCGTCTCAAACTGGCGTCCCGCGGCGTACAGAATCTGCTGCCGCGCCAGAGCTGGGGCCGTGTGCACCATAGCCATCACATCTTGCAGTTGGTCGCGGAAGCCAAAGGCGCCGCTGGACTGGTAGACCGCTGAACGACCCCAGATGCGGCAGGAAAGGCTTTGGTAGAGCAACCAGCGGTTGAGCATCAGGTTCATGGCCGGATCGGGCGTACGTACTTGTACGGCCCCCAGCAACTCTTCCCAGAGTGTATGCGTCGCCTGCCAGGCTTGGTCCACCGCTTCCGCTTGTTGAAAGCGATGAGCTAAGGAGACCGCTTCCTCACGATTGGCTCCCTGCCCCAGCAGGAACCATACTTCGTCGCTGCCGCCCGCCGGCAGGTCGATGTGAACTTGCAAGGCAGCGCAGGGATCAAGACCGGCCTCCACTGTCCCGCTGAGTCCAATTCTGCGCAGCGCCGCCGGTTGCGCCATGCTGCCTAAACGACCCAAGAATTCACGGCGGTCGGCAGTCAGGCCATGCAGCCGTCTGCTGGCGGCTGCAAACGCCACCCGTTCCCCAAACTCCGGATGCCAAGGGTTGCGCGCTAGAAGGGCCTGGCTGCTGTCGTCAAATTCTGGGATAATAAACGGCGCTTCTTGCTCACGGTTCACCCCCAGCACCCATTCCGCATAAAAGGTGGCCGTAATGCGCCGTGGTTGATCTGACTGGTTATCAAGACGCAGACGGACAATCTTGACTGGCGCATCCGGATCAATATACAGCCGGAGCTGCTGGTTCAGTCCGTGACTGCGACTGGTAAAGATAGAGTAGCCGGCGCCATGCTGCACCATTGTCGCCGTCTCTGCGCCGCAAGGCTGCGGCGTCGGCGACCAAATCTCCGCCGTCTCCTCGTCGCGCAGATAAAGCACCTCGCCCGGCTGGTCTATGACTGGATCATTGGCCCACGGTGTCAGGCGATTCTCGCCGCTGTTGGCGGCCCAGGTGTAGCCGCCGCCGGATTCGGAAACAATGCAGCCGAACTGTGCATTGGCGATCACATTGGCCCACGGCGCCGGCGGCAGTTGTCCCGCTTGCAGGTGCATCACATATTCGCGTCCGTCGTCGCTGAAGCCGCCAAGGCCGTTGTCAAAGGCTAAGCCTGCTGGGCGAGGGAGCGGCTGCGCTGCTGGACGGCTGACCATCTCCGTATATTCAGGACTGAACGTGGGCAGAGGCTGCGGCTGGCGCAGCAGCGGCTCTAGCTGGGTGGCGAGACTGTGCTGGCCAGCACTGAGCACAACACGGGCGGTGCTTGCCAGCAGTGTGCGTTCCTCCGGCTGCAGTTGCCCCTTATTTAGAAAGAAAATCCCGCCGCGCCGGTTTAGCCAGGTCTCGCTCTGCATATGCGCCAACAGCCGCTGCAGTTGGTCGCGCATTTCTTGGTTATAGCCGGCAGGTTGTTCATTGAGAATGACAAGGTCGATCAGCAGCCCGCGCCGTCGCCAGTAGATGTGCGCCTGCAGCAGTTCTTCCACCAAACCCAAACCATCTTTGTCTTCAATCGTCACTAGAAGGATTGGGTAGTCGCCGGAAATATCAAAGCTCCAAAGATTAGGCTGGCCGCGCCGATTGGCGGCCAGCGTATTGCGATTGGCGCGCAGATTGGCTACCGGATAGAGCAGTGCGCTCAGCAGTGTCTGGTACCGCTCCAACTCCAGCGTAGACAAGCCTGCCTGGCGCAGTTCCAACTCAGCACGCGAGCGGGCTTGGGCAAAGCCATGTTCGACGGCCAGCAGCGTGGTGTACTGCGACGCCGTATCCAGCAGTTTCGATTGTGAGCCGGCGGCCAGGGTGAGAAACACAATCTGCCCACTCTCGCCGGGCTGCAGTTCCAACTCGCGCTGCAAGCTGAAAATCGGGTCGAGAGTAGCGCCCACTGTGCCGCTCAGTTGGCTGCCGCCGTTTTCGTGCTGCGCCGCGCTCCAGCCATCAGCCAGCGCAGCCGGCGCTCGCAGGCTGCCGCCGCGGCCGACAAAGCGGGCGCGGTCGCTTTCCAAGCTGTGCTCCTGTGGCGGTATTTTGCCGGAGCCGATAACCAGGTGCGCCAGCAGCACCACCGGCTCATCGGCGGAGCGGGGGCGGCGGCGGAAGAGCAGCCCTTGCGCGTCCGGCAGCGGCTCGCTTTCGATAAACAACTTGTTAAAGGCTGGGTGCCGTTCATCGCCGCCCGCGACAGCCATCACAACCTCACCATAACTGGTCACCGACAACCGCCGTGGGCGGTCGTCGTGATTTTGCAGGGTGACGCGTCTCATCTCAACGTCATGGTCGGGCGCAATACCTACTTCCATCGTCACGGCAATAGCATTGTCGATACGGTGGAACTCAGCCTTGTGTGCGTAAAAGCGGACAGTCTGGCTGGCGGCACGGGCGTCGACCGGCTGCTGTGCCGCCGACCACAGGACACCGCTCTCGCAGTCTTGGATATAGACCCAGCAGCCCCAGTTGTCCAGTGTCGAGTCCGGTCGCCAGCGCGTAAGTTCGAAATTGTGCCAGCGGGAAACGCCGCCGCCGGCAGCCGTGAGCAGCAGGCTGTAACGGCTGTTGGAAAGATAGTGAATCTGTGGCCCCGGCGAATCGCTGACCGGCGGCTGCCAGGGGGTAGCGCTGACAACCGGCGCGATCCGGCGCACAGGGGCCAACTCGCCCGGCTGCGGAAATTCCAACGGTACATCTTCCGGTACGCGCTCCTGCAAAAGGACGGCCTGGCTGTCGAGCAGCGGGTCAGCGTGGAAGCGCTTCACCATCAGATTGGTCGGCTCTATTTTTGCCTGCTCCAACCTGGCGCCTTCGGTCAGCAGATCGCGCTGCGTTGTCGCCGGCGGTACGGCCAGGTAGTTGTCCAGAGCGACTAAGATCATGCCTTGATGGTGCGCCATATATTCCTGGACCAAAGCATGTTTTTGTCCGGCAGGCAGACGAGCAGGCGTGAAGTCCACCGCCTCATAAAGCCCGTAGGTTCCCAGCGCACCCAATCGGATAAATTCCTCGAGATTGGTGACAACCGCTTGGGGTTGAAAGGGCAGGGCCAGCAGCGAGGCATAGGGTGCGATCACCAAATCTTCGGCCAGGTTGCGCTTAAAACCAAGTCCCGGCACACCAAAAGCACGATACTGATAGTTTTGGCTGGAATCATAGGCATAATAGCCGGACTCGGAAATGCCCCACGGTACACCTTTGCTGCGCCCATATTCAATTTGTACGTCGACCGCCGCTGCGGCGCTCTCATGCAGCAATGTGCCTGTATAGCTGCGCATGAGCAGCGTAGGCATAAGATATTCAAACATCGTCGCGCTCCACGAAAGAAGAACGCGGGCGCCGTCTACTTGCGTGAGCGGGCGGCTCAGGTGCAGCCAATGGCTGCGTGGAACCTCATGTTTTGCCAGCGCCACCAGGCTGGCAATGCGTGCTTCTGAGGCCAACAGGTCATAAAAGTTGTTGTCGGCAACGGCGGCAGTGACGTTGTAGCCAATACGAAAGATCTTGCGCTGTTCATCGAAGAGAAAAGCGAAATCCATCTCCTGGAAGTAGCGTTCCGCCATCTGATCAATGTCGGCCAACCCATTGGCCATATCCTGGCCAAACTGGCGTGCCGCCTCCAGCCGCTCATCCAGCAGCTCACACCATTCCTGCGCTGTCTGAATTTGATCTGCGGCGTCTCCTTGTTTCGCCAATTGCTCTACTTCGCCGGCAAGATGAGCCAACGAGTGGCGTGCCGCTACACAAAGGGCGGGCAGATCGGCCAAGGTCGAATTCGCCGGCAGTTGCGCCGCCAGCGCCGCATATGTTTCACTGACGCGGCTGCTGCCGGACAGGGCGGCTGCTGCCCCGGCTTGTGTGAACAACGCGGGCGCATCTTCTATCATCGGCAGCCACGGCAGCAGCAAATGCACCATGCGCTGGAGCACATATAGATCATTGCTGATATGATGTGTGGCAATGCGCAGCCTGCTTAAGGCCATGGTATCCACGACCGCAGTATTCTCTTCCACCAGGCGCATCAACATTGTTTCCAGCCGCTTCCAACCATGGTTAGCCAAGGCATCCAAGGCCGGCAGCCACCGCCGCGGATCGTCGTGCGCCGCAAGCAGCTCGGCGCACAACTCATCCGTCAGCGCACGCAATTCGGCGGCGGCGGCGGTGTTGTTGGCGGCCTCCAGACTCAGCGCAAAGTCATCAAGCAGCGTAAAGCTGTCGGCCAGGCCATTCCAACGCGCCCAGCGCAGCACATACGCTTGTGGAATTTGCCGGCAGCTTTGGCTGACGATGCGCAGGCAGGCGGCCAGGTTCCCGCTGTCAACAGTCGATACATACCTTGGCGGCAGCGGTTCCAACGTGCGTGTGTCGTACCAATTGAGAAAATGGCCCCGATAGCGCTCCAACTGCCCCAGACTGTCGAATGTAGAGCGCAAGCGGGTGACATAGCTCAGCACGCCGATATAGCCCAAGTCGTAGGCGGAAAGTGTAGAGAGGAGCAGCAAGCCAATGTTGGTGGGTGACGTGTAGGGAGAAGCGCTTCCGTGCAGGCTCTCTTGATAATGATCAGGCGGCAGCCAATGGTCATTGGGGCCGACATACTCCTCAAAAAAGAGCCAGGTGCGGCGGGCCAGGCTATGCAGCGCCCGCCGCTGCTGGGCTGTCAATGGGGCCGGCGCCCGCCGGATGGGCTGGCCAATGCGATACGCCACTTCAGGCGCCGCGGCCCAAGCCAGCAGCAGCGGCAGCGCCACAATCAGGTTATAAGGGTGCAGCCAGAGCACCAGTAAAGCGACGGCCACGGCAATTGCCGGCGTACTGATCATATGCCGCCATGTGCGCTCGCGTCCACCTTGGTCAAAGCGCGCTGCTTTGGCCGCCGTCATCCACTCCAGCAAATTGCGATGAACAAAAAACACACGGGCCACACTGGTGCTGATGGCGTCGAGCATCTGGAGTGCTTCATACGGCAGAAAGACAACCCCCAGCAGCCAGCGCGTGGCGCCTTCGCGCAGCGAGCGCAGTGACTGTCGTCCGCTGCTCATCGGGCTGGTCGTCGCTGACGGCGCGGTCAACCTGGTCACCCACGGCGTAAGTGCGCCGATTAGCGTCGGCACGGCAAGGGCGGCCAAAGCAGCCAACGTCCAGACCCAGGCTGGGCCAGGCAGCAGCAGCCAACCCGACAGCAGCAGCAGGAGCAGGCTGGGGGCCAGCAGGCTGCGGCGCAGATTATCTACTATTTTCCAATCATCGATGACATGGAAGCCTGTCCGCACCTCTGCGCTCTGGATGCCCGGCAGCCAGGGCAGCAGCCACGGCAGCAACTGCCAGTCGCCGCGTGTCCAGCGGTGTTGGCGACGCATGTACGCAGCATAGGTCGGTGGATAGTCTTCATAGACGACAATATCGGTTACTAGACCTACGCGGCCGTGAATGCCTTCGAATAAATCGTGGCTCAGCAGTGCATTTTCCGGCACACGCCCGGCAAGACTGGTCTCAAATGCATCCACATCATAGATGCCTTTGCCGATAAAAATGCCGCTGCCAAACAGATCCTGGTAGAGATTGGAGACGGCGTGTGTGTAGAGGTCGAGGCCGATATCGCCGGCAAAGATGCGCGTAAAGCGTGAATAGTTGGCGCTGGTGGGTGTGATCTCCGTGCGCGGCTGCAGCAGCCCATATCCCTCAACCACCTGGCCCGTGGCCGGATCGCTGCGTGCCTGATTCAGGGGATGAGCCAGTGCACCTATCAGACGGCGGGCGCCTTCGCTTCCCAAGATGGTGTCGGCATCCAGCGTAATCACATACTTGACCTTACGCAGCTCCTCACTGGAAGCCAGAATTGTGGTAAATGAGGTGCCCGTGTCGCTCCGCAGCCAGCGATTTAATTCGTTTAACTTGCCGCGCTTGCGCTCCCATCCAATCCACGCTCCTTCTTGTTCATTCCACAGCCGGCGGCGATGAAACAGACAAAAGCGATTCACCTGCGTCTCTGGCGAATAGCGCTCATTGAGCGCAGCAATGCCGGCGCGCGCCTGTTCCAACAAGGCGGCATCGCCCGGCATCTCCTTTTGTGGCGCATCCGCAAAATCAGTCAACAAACCAAAATACAGATTATTGCCCTGGTTGCGCAGCGAGTGCTGCTCAATCTGGCGCAGCAGTGAGGCGACTTCGGCTGCGCCTGTCAGCAGAGCCGGCACTACAATCAAGGTGCGGTATGCTTCGGGAATTTCGCCTTGTGTAAAGTCCAACTTGGGCAGAATGCGTGGGCGCAGCACCAAGGAAAAGAGCCAGTCGACTACTGCCACGGCCACAGCAAACATGGGCAGAACTGCCAGTAAGCCTGCTATTACGATTTGGTTGAGTGAACCGCCCTGCTGCTCAGCAAAAGCGACAGCGCCAACCGTCAACGCAATTGTCAACAGCAGGATAGGGCCAATGTAAATGAATGTTGGGTGCTGCCCGGCCCAGCGCTTCAGCCTTGCCAACGGCGACAACCGGCGGCCGAGCGCTTTTTCCAACGCTTCCCGGCCACTGCCAAGCAAATAGTAGCCGACATGGGTAGCCAACCGGTTGTTGGCGCTTACGTCGGTGATCCAGGTGACGGCATCGTGCCCATTGACGGCGGCGGCGATGCTTTGGTAGCCGGGGAGGGCGGTGGGACGCGGGGCGGCTGCCGTCTCGGCCAAAGTAATGGCGGCGGCGGCGACATCCCATTCATTCTTTTTGGCAGCCAGCGCCAGCTCTTCGACGATCTTACGATAATGGTCACGTGTCTGGCGGTCCATACTGGCGTAGACGCCGGCCGGGTCGGTGCGCAAAATTCGTTCTACACGGCTGACGCTTTCAAAAAAGCTGCGCCAGTCTTGCGTTAAGATCGCGCGCAGACTGGCAAAGCAGCCGGCCACAACTTCATCGGCCCCCGGCTTTCCAGCCAAAGGCAGAGCTGGTGGGAGCGCAGCCGGCGCAGCCGCTTGTGCTGACTCCGGCGTCAACTGCTCAGCCGCGAGCGCCATTTGAGCCAGAATGCTGTACCGCAGCATGATCGGCAGCGCCCACAACTCGCCCGTAGTCAGCGGCTGGATCTCTTGGTAGAAGGTGACGAAGTAGCTTATCTGCTGCATGTCCAGGCGCGCGTTGCTGGCCGCAATCAGTTCCTGCACAATACTGTACACGCGCGGATAGCCGGCGAATTTGCCTGTTTTTAACTTAGGCAATTGCCGGTAAAAGCCCGCTGGCAAATCTTTGTCAATCTGACGTAAAGACTGCTGGGCCAGATAAAAATTGTCGAGCAGCCATTCGGCTGCATGGGAAAGTGCCTGTTGACCGGGCGCCGCTTGGAAGTAGGCTACTGCCGCTTGAATTTGCGCTTCCTGGGCCGGCAGACTTGCAATCAAGCCGGGTTCTGCTCCTGGCCCAGGCTTCGCTGCAGCTTGGCCGGCAACTGCGTGCGCCCATTGGCGCAGCGCCTCTTGGGTCAGCTCCTGCTCATCAATCATTTACCGTCTACCCGCTTTCTTCATCGCCACCTCGGCATGGGTGGGTGCAATCTGCTCGGCAGACGCATCTTGAAAAATCAGCAAGGGTGTTGCTCCATAACTGATAAAGCTGGTGACGACGCTGCCATAGGGCCACGTCAATTGTCCTGAATAGCCATGAGCGCTGAGAATCACAAGGTCAATCTTGTCTTGATCTGCCAACTCGTGCAGTACGGAGGCCAGGTTTGTTGCGGTCAGCAGCCGCGTTTCGACGCTTGTCTGCGCCAGTTGCGTCTTTACATCCGCCAGATAGCTTTCTGCCGCATTGCGGTTGCTTTCGACGACTCGTTCCGCCAACTCGTTGTCCTCCGCGCTGAGCGGGGTGCGCCGCGGCATGATGGGCCGCTGTACGGCATGAGCTGCCACAACATCAGCGCCGAACGCGCGCGCCAGTGTGCTCGTCAGCGGCAAAACGCATTCCGCACGTAGAGAACCGTCGAGCGGTGCCAGCAGCCGCTTGTACTGCAAACCGCTGAGTTCCTCTTGCACCGGCTGGTAAGCGCGAATGATCAGCAGTGACGTGTGTGCGCGCAGAATAATTTTCTGCACGACACTGCTGATGTTCCAGCCCGTCAGACCACTTTGGCCGTGGCTGCTGACAATAATCAACCCCTTGCTGATTTCGTCGGCGGCAGCTAAGATTTGTTCAGCAGCATTGCCTTCGCGAATGCTGCTGTCGACTTTTGCACCCGCCTCTTGCAAGCGTTCGCTGACGGATTGCAGATAGCTTTCGGCTTCCGCGCGGTGAATATGCCATTCCAGCGGGTCAACCGCGCGCAAACCGTTTTGTTTGCCGGCCTGTGCCATTACATGCAAAAGCACAATGCGCGCGTCAAGCGCCTGTGCAATGGCAAGGGCGTGCGGCAAGACACATTCGGCGAGCGGCGAGCGATCCAGAGGTACCAAAATATCTGTAAACATAAACGCCTCACAGGGAAAGTGATGGCCGGCAAAGGCGGCCGCTTGACCCAGTCGCGGCGGAGGAGCAAGAGGCTATTTCTCTCTTGCGATACCAGGCCGGCGTGTAAAACCGGTGGATCAGGTGCGGATGGCAACCGGCCCAACTACGAAAATAGTATACCATTTTCCAGGCAGGGCACAAAGTCCTGTGCCCTGCCTGGCTCCGGCTCATGTACAAAAAACAGCTTCTTACTAACCAAATGAATTGACTTATGGGCAGCCTGCCGCTGTACTCAGTTCGGTATAGGCGCTGTCTATACCATCTACGGCAGTCTTCGCAGTCGTAGCTGCGTTACCGACCTTTGTTCCTGAAAGTGCGCTGGCGAAACCTTCGAGCGTGTCGAAGGCAGCGGTGACGCCTGTTATATCGACGTCCGGCGTAGAATCGGCGGCTCTGCTCACGGCATTGGTCGCAATGCGCAGTTGGCCGACGAAAGTCTCAAGCTCCGCCAGGTCGGTCTCGGTTGTGAGCGTCGGCCCAGGCAGCAGAGCCTGCGCCTCAGCTATGGCACTGCAGATAGCTGCGTTTGGCCCCGCCGGCAGTGCGACGGCTGGTGTGTTGGTGGAGGTGGCAGCCGGTGTAGCAGCCAGTGTAGCGGTTGGTGCGACGGCTACCGCAGTTGGTGAGGCGGCCGCCGTCGGTGTGGGAGCGGCCGTCGGCGTTGTGACTTGCGTTGGTGCAGCGGCTGTTGTTGCAGTTGGCGCGGCATTTTCAGTTTCCGTCACCCCCGCAGTTTCGGTGACCTCGGCGGTCTGCGTCACTGCCGCAGTTTCAGTCATTCCTGCCGCTTCGGTTACTCCCCCAGTCTCCGTCACCCCTGAAGTAGACGTGATGTCGGATACTGCCGTGATTTCGCCTGTGGCCGTCATTGGTTCCCCTGCTGCCGGCGCTTCGGTCGCCGTCATCTCGGCGGTGCTTGTGACCGTTTCGGTCTCGGTCAGGGCAGCTGCCGGTGCAATTGGCTCGGTTGCTGCCGGCGTGGCTGTCGCTGCGACTGGCGTCGTAGGCGCTATGACCGGCTGTGGGCGGAAGAAATACCAAAGCAGCCCGATCAGCGCGGCCACAATTAAGAGCGGAAGCAACCAGCGCCAGATGGAGCGCTTCTCCGGCGGGGGTGGTGGCGGCGCTGTGCGCTGCGGTGATGTTGTGGCCGATGGTGTGGCCGATGGTGTGGCCGCTTTGGTCACAGCCGGCTTTGGTGCTGCCGCACGTGCCGCCGCCGGTACGCTAGCGGCTGCCGCCGCCGCCGCCGCTGCTGCTGCTGCCGGCAAAGGTTCAGGGGGTGCAGCGGCTACTGGCAACCCTGCCGGGGCCGCACAGGGAACTACATCCTTCAGTGCAGCAGGCAGCGCCTCTTGTAAAGTCGTTCCTTGCTCGGCCATCAGCCTGGTGACGGCCTCGGCGTTGTAGTCATCGCTTCCCAATTGCCGGCTTACATTGGCTGCTGCAAGCGGCGCTAACGCTGCCAGCAGGTTCGCGGCTGAACTGCTGCTGATACCGCTGGCTGCCGCCAGTGTACTGGTGATCGCCGCCGCATTGCTCCCGAAAAGTGTCGCAACCAAAGCAGATCCTTGGCGCAGCAGCGTGCGCATGGCCTCACCCCCGCCGAATTGGGCGGCAAAATCGTCCGGCAGAGCGCCGGCGGCCATTACATCCAACAACTGCCGGCTGCCTTCCGGTGTAGCACTGCGGTTTGTGATTCCACACAACAGTGTGGGAACTGCAGCGGCGACTGCCGCGTCTATATTCTCCGGAGCCTCACCGGTTATGGCGACGAGGCGGCTGCGCAGATCGGAAGAAAGCTGTTGCCCTATCAGTTCGACTAGATTCGGCATGGTCTTATCCTTTGCTGTGCTTGACGATGCTGCTTCTGCACTGCTTTTGTCGAAGCATACTCGCACCGATGAATCTATGTCAACTGGACCGCGCCCCCACTCGTTGCGCAATTGTGTTCGGTGCTATACTGGCTCTCTAAAAATCAGCATATGTAAGAGGTAAGCGATGTCTCTACAACCGGTTGCCGTTGCAGTTGAGTTGGACGTGCCCATGCAATTGCGCGATGGTATAACACTGCGCGCCAATGTTTATCGTCCTGCAGATGACGGGCGCTGGCCGGTGCTGCTCACCCGGCTGCCCTACGGCAAAGATCTGCCCTTGGCCAGCTCGCTGCTCGATCCGGTTCAGGCCGTGCGGCGCGGTTATGTGGTAATTGTTCAAGATACGCGCGGCTGTGGTGTCTCCGATGGCGAATGGTATCCCTTTGTGCATGAAGCGCAGGATGGGGTGGACACAATCGCCTGGGCGGCGGCGCTGCCTTTTAGTGATGGCCAGGTAGGGATGTATGGGGCTTCCTACTTCAGCTTTACACAGTGGGCTGCGGCAGTTGAGCGACCTCCGGCGCTGAAAGCCATGGTTCCCTTTGAAACCTGGCGCGATCCGTTCAATGGCGTGGGGGGAAGGGGCGGTGCGCTGGAACTGGGAGCGACTGCCAGTTGGCATCTCGGTATGGGGCTGAACGTGCTGCTGCGGCGCCATGCCCAGGAACCACAGGCGCTTGCCACCGCAATTCGCGTCCTGGCCGACGAAATGGATCAACTCGGCTTTGCCGGCTACTGGTCACTGCCGCTGAATGAGTTTGCGCCGCTGCGCCGGCAGCCTGTAGCCCCTGCCTACTTTGACATTCTAGCAAACCCGCTCTCGCACAGTGCTGAACCAAATGCCTCCGCAACCATTGCCGGGCGGCAGAGCGGGGTGCAAACACCGACGCTTACCATTGGTGGCTGGTACGATATCTTTTTGGGTGACACGCTCGCCAACTATCAAACGATGCGCAGCCAGGGAGCACCGGCCAAGCTGCTGATCGGGCCGTGGAGCCACAGCGCGCTGGGCGGGTTGGTAGGAGAGCGCAATTTTGGCTATGGCGCACAAAGTGGCTTTATCGATCTGCAGACGAATCTGCAGGATCTGCAACTGCGCTGGTTCGACCATTGGCTGAAGGGGGCTGACACCAGTCTGATGGATGAGCCGCCGGTCAAAATTTTTGTCATGGGCGACAACATCTGGCGCGCTGAGGCCGATTGGCCTCTGGCGCGCGCCGAGGCAGTGCCCTATTACTTGCAGGCGGGGAACCGGCTGGCTCCTGCCGCGCCGGGAGAGGAAGCTCCTGACTACTATGTTTATGATCCGGCTGACCCGACGCCCACACGTGGCGGCGCCACGCTGTTGACCCCCGAATTCCCCTCCGGCCCCTACGACCAGCGTGAAATTGAGGCGCGCGCAGATGTCCTGGTCTATACCAGCGACGTCTTGGCGGAGGACTTGGAGGTGACAGGTCCGCTTGTGGTGCATCTGTGGGCTGTTTCCTCAGCGCCCGACACGGACTTTGTGGCGCGGCTCAACGATGTCTTTCCGGATGGAAAATCGATCAACCTAAGTGACGGCGTTGTGCGCGCTCGTTCGCGCAACGCTGCACAGGGCGAGACGCCATCGCTGATTGAGCCGGGTCGCCCCTACCACTATACAATTGACCTGTGGGCTACCAGCAATGTTTTCCTAGCTGGCCATCGCATCCGGCTGCAGATTACGTCGAGCAACTTCCCGCGCTGGGATCGCAATCTCAACACGGGGCAGCCGCTAGGGACTGATACTGAACCGGCCATCGCCTGGCAAACGATTTTGCACGACGCTGCCCACCCGTCGCATATCGTTTTGCCGCTGGTGAGGATGCCATAAAAAAGACCCAGGCCCGCCGTAAACAAATAGGGCGAGCCTGGGTAGCGGGTATTGTTACACCCGTGCGTAGTTTTCTTCGGTCAACATCGGGCGCAGAAATGCGCCGGTATGGCTTTGGGGGTGGGCGGCAATATGTTCCGGCGTGCCTTCAGCAATGACGTAGCCGCCCTTGATGCCACCCTCCGGCCCCATATCAACCAGCCAGTCGCAGTTTTTGATCACGTCCAGGTTGTGCTCGATCACCAGCACCGTGTTGCCCTTGTTGACAAGCTCGTGCAGCACTTCAAGCAGCTTGCGCACGTCCTCAAAGTGCAGCCCGGTTGTCGGTTCGTCCAGAATATACAGCGTATTGCCGGTGGCGCGGCGGCTCAGTTCTTTGCTCAGCTTGATACGCTGCGCCTCGCCGCCCGACAGGGTTGTGGCCGACTGCCCCAGCTTAATGTAGCCCAAGCCGACGGCATTCAGTGTCTCCAGTTTATTGCGCAGGCGGGGGATATGCTGGAAAAACTCAAGCGCCTCCTCAACAGTCATATCGAGCACATCGGCGATGGACTTGCCGCGAAAGTGCACCTCCAGCGTCTCCCGGTTGTAGCGCTTGCTTTTACATTCTTCGCACGGCACATAGACATCGGGCAGAAACTGCATTTCAATGCGGATGATGCCGTCCCCTTGGCACGCCTCGCAGCGGCCGCCTTTTATATTGAAGGAGAAGCGGCCTGGACGGTAGCCACGTGCTTTCGCTTCGGGCAGGGTGGCGTACAGATCACGCAGATAAGTGAAGAGACCCACATAGGTGGCCGGATTGGAGCGGGGCGTGCGCCCGATTGGACTTTGGTCGATATCGATGACTTTGTCCAGGTGTTCAATGCCTTCGATGGCGGTGTGGGCGCCGGGGCGATCCTTGGCGCGATACATCGACTGCGCCAGCTTTTTGTACAGGACATCCACCACCAGCGTCGACTTACCACTGCCTGAGACACCGGTGACGGCTACAAATTTGCCTAGTGGAAAACGGACATCTACGTTCTTGAGGTTGTTTTCGTGCGCCCCATGCACCACAAGATAGTTGCCGTTGCCCTCACGCCGCTCTTCCGGCACCGGAATGCGCACTTCGCCGCGCAAATATTGGGCGGTTAAGCTGTTGGGCGAATGGATAAACTCTTCGCGCGGGGCCGAACAGACGACGTAGCCGCCATGTTCGCCTGCACCCGGCCCCATGTCCACCACCCAGTCCGCCTCGCGAATCGTATCTTCGTCATGCTCAACCACCAGTACGGTGTTACCCAAATCCCGCATCCCTTTGAGCGTTTCGATCAGGCGCGCATTGTCGCGCTGGTGCAGACCAATCGACGGCTCATCCAAGATGTAAAGCACCCCCATCAACTGGCTGCCGATCTGGGTCGCCAGCCGAATGCGCTGCGACTCGCCGCCGGACAAAGTCACGGCGGTGCGATCCAATGTCAGATAATCGAGGCCGACGTTGACCATAAAACCCAGGCGGGCCGAAATCTCTTTCAGCACTTGCTGCGCGATCATGCGCTGGCGCTGGCCTAAGGGGGAAGCAGGCAGCGTGGCGGCAGCTCCGTTGGCGGCGCCGTCCCCATTCTGTGCATTGGCGCGCTGCTCCTGCCAGGTGATTGCATCCGCCCCCTGCAGCCACTTAACCCAGGCCAGGGTGTCGTCAACTGGTGCATTGGTGACTTCAAAGATGTTTTTGCCTGCTACGGTGACTGCCAGCGCTTCAGGCTTTAGCCGTTTGCCTGCGCACACGGCGCAGGGGCGCACGCTCATATGCTCTTCCAGTTTGCTGCGGATGTATTCGCTGCTTGACTCTTGGTAGCGCCGCTGCAGATTGGGAATAATACCGCTGAAAGAGGTCTCGTAGTGGCGGTTATGGCCGTCGCTGTTGACAAAGTCGATGCGAATCTTTTCGCCTTTTTTGGGCGGCCCCCACAGCAGTATATCTCGCTGCTTGAGGCTCAACTCTTTTACCGGCGCGCGAGTCGGAATGCTGTATTGCTTGCACACGGCGTGGAGCAACTGTCGGTAATAGCCTTCGCCGTCGTCTTCATTCTGCCGCCGCCAGGGCAGGACAGCCCCTTCGTCAATGGAGAGTTCTTCGTCAAAGATACGTTCCGGGTCAAACTCCTGCAAAGCGCCGAGGCCGGTGCAGGCTGGGCAGGCGCCATGCGGGCTGTTGAAGGAAAAGGTGCGCGGCTCAATCTCCGGCAGGCTTGTGCCGCATTTGACGCAGGCAAAATGCTCGCTGTAGGTGCGGTCTGTGGGCGGCGCGTCGCGGTCGCTTACATCCGAGACGATCAACACGCCGTTGCCCAATTTAAGCGCCGTCTCGACCGAGTCACTCAGGCGGATCAGATCCGTGCCCAACTGCTCGCCGTTCTCGTCAAGTGTCTGCGGGCGCACGACGAGGCGGTCGATCACCGCCTCAATCGTATGCATTTTGTAGCGATCCAAATCAGGAATCTCGGCCAGTTCATAGATCTCGTCATTGACGCGCGCACGCATGTAGCCCTGCTTTTGCATGTTTTCAAAGACCGACTTGTGGTTGCCTTTGCGATCCTTGATCAGCGGCGCCAAGATTAACAGGCGCGTGCCTTCCGCCATATCCATAATACTGTCTACAATCTGCGTGGGTGTCTGCTGCGCAATCGGCAGGCCGCAGTTGGGGCAGTGCGGCTGACCGATGCGGGCATAAAGCAGGCGCAGATAGTCGTATACTTCCGTCACGGTGCCGACCGTCGAACGGGGATTGCGCCCCGATCCCTTCTGGTCGATTGAGATAGCGGGGCTGAGACCTTCAATATGATCGACGTTCGGCTTTTCCATCAAACCAAGAAACTGGCGGGCGTAGGCCGAAAGAGACTCGACATAACGGCGCTGGCCTTCGGCATAGATCGTGTCGAAAGCCAGACTGCTCTTGCCTGACCCGCTCAGTCCAGTAATCACAACCATTTTGTCGCGCGGAATTTCGATGTCCACATTTTTGAGGTTATGCTCGCGCGCACCGCGCACGACCAGTTTGTCTAGAGCCATCGCATCCTCATTTCCCACCCAGCCGGCAACCGGCATCAGCCAATTCAAGCAATCGAACAAAAGTTCTTGTAACAGTGCATTGTAGGCCAATTGCAGCAGCCGGCAAAATAATCAAAATCATTTCACTCAGCGCATTTTGTTTTTGTCCAACTAATACAGTCTAGCGCAGGTGGCAAAGTTAGTATAGAATGAATGCTCCATTCGCAGCGGCAAACTTGTTTAGCTCGCTTGTTTTGCGGGGTACGAAATGTGCTGCTCAAGCTGGATGGGATCAAGGAGTTGAAATGACCAATCAAATGACACCGGTGGTAGCCAAAGGCTACTCGCTGGCCGAAGAAATCGCCAACAGTCTGTCGCATGGCGCAGGTGTGCTGCTGGGCGTGATTGCGTTGCTGCTGCTCGTACTGAAGTCTGTTCAGATGGATGATACGCTGCGCGTGGTGGCTTTCAGCATCTACGGTGGCTCGATCATCATACTTTTTCTGGCCTCCACCCTTTATCATGCGATCCCAGGGCCGCGTGCGAAGGCAGTGCTGAAGCTGGTGGATCACTGCGCCATTTATCTCTTGATTGCAGGCACCTATACGCCATTTTTGCTGCTGACGCTGGGCGACACGTTCGGCGCCGTATTGATGGTCGTGATCTGGGGCCTGGCCGCTGCCGGGATTGTCTTCAAGATTTTTTTCCTGCATCGCTTCCACAATCTATCGCTTGCGCTTTATCTAGGTATGGGTTGGCTGGCGGTGGTGGCTTCCTATCAACTGCTGTCCAATCTGCCGCGCACCGGCATTGCTTTGCTTTTGGGCGGCGGCATTTTGTATTCGCTCGGCACCATTTTTTATCGCGGCAATCGCATTCCCTTTAACCACGCCATCTGGCATCTGTTTGTGTTGGCGGCGTGTGTGTGCCATTTTCTGGCCGTCTACTTCTACGTCTTGCCGATCGCTTAGCGCGCTCCTTCATTCATCGTTTCTTAAGCTCTACTTCATCCGCTTCCAAATTGCGCGGCTTAAAACAGGTGATGTACTTCTGCACTGCCACGCGCGGCCATGTCCTGCTGCGCCTAAGGAGATGCGATGCACCCAAAACCAGCCATGATCGAACTGCGCAGCGTTTCCAAAGCCTACGCAGCGCAGCCCGCCATCAAGCAGGTCTCCTTGTCGATCGGGAGCGGAGAGATCGTCGGTTTGCTCGGCCCCAACGGCGCCGGTAAGACCACACTGCTCAAAATTTTGACCGGTTATCTGCAGCCCGACGAGGGAGCAGTGCACGTTGAGGGGATTGATGTGGTGGCGGATCCGCGTGCGGCGCAGGCGCACATTGGCTATCTGCCGGAAAATGCGCCTGCCTACCCTGAACTTTCGGTGCAGGCCTATTTGCGTCTGGTGGCAGAGTTGCGCGGCATTTCGGCCGGCGAGCAGCGTGAGCGGCTTTCACAGGCCATTTACGCCACTGGCCTGCAGGAGCGGCTGACCCAACCGATCGGTCAACTCAGCAAGGGCTTTCGCCAGCGGGTTGGTCTGGCGCAAGCCATTCTGCACCGGCCGTCGCTGCTGATTTTGGATGAACCATCAGTAGGACTTGACCCAACCCAGATTGTGGAGATGCGTCACCTGATACAGCGGCTGTCCCAGCACAGCACTGTACTTTTCTCGACGCATATTTTGAGTGAGGCAGAGGCGCTGTGCCAACGTGTGCTGATCCTGATCAACGGTGAAATCCGTGCAGACGCCCACCTGAGCGATTTGCGATCCAGCAATGATGCCGTGCTTGTGCTCAACACGCCGGTGCGCGAGGTAATCCAGCGCCTGAAGGCTGTGGCGGGGGTGCGCAATGTGACGCCTATTGCCTCCGACTGTGGCTATCCTTCCTATCGCATCCAAGGCGATGATCAGAGTGACATCTGTCCGGCAGTCTTTACGCTGGCGAGCAGCCTGCAGTGGCCGCTGCGCGAACTGCGATCTGACCGTAAAACGCTGGAAAATGTCTTCGCCCGCCTGGCGGCTTGACCAACACAGACTATCGCCCACTGCGTGGTGGACGGCATCAATCTGCGGTCTCGTTGCGTTCCGCCGCCGCCCCTGCATGGAATAGAGGTTTTGTTTATGAAGAAAACCATAGCCGTCATGCGCAAAGAGCTGGAAAGTTTTTTAGGCTCTTTCATCGCCTTATTATTTTTGGCTATCTTTTTGGTTGTCACCTGCTTTGTCTTCTTTTGGGTCTCCGGCTTTTTCGCCCGCGGTATCGCCGACATTCGCCCTCTCTTCCGCTGGATGCCTTTGACGCTGATTTTTTTGGTGTCGGCGCTGACCATGCGCCAGTGGAGTGAGGAGCAGCGCTCAGGCACAATCGAAATGCTGATGACACTGCCGATGAGCCATTGGCAGGCTGTGCTGGGCAAGTTTTTGGCGGTAATGGCGCTGGTTGTGGCGGCCCTGTTGTTGACGCTGCCGATTCCTATTGTCGTATCCACGCTCGGCCCTCTCGATTGGGGGCCGGTGCTGGGAGGCTATCTTGCCGCCTTGATGTTGGCTGCCGCCTATGCTGCGCTGGGACAGTGGCTTTCGGCGCTTACAGACAATCCTATTGTGGCGCTGCTGTTGACCGCTGTGGTGGGTGGGCTGCTTTATCTGGCCGGCTCGCCGCTGCTGCTCGCAATGGTGGGAGAGCCGTTGAGCACTGTGTTGCGCGGCGTCGGCACGGGCAGCAGGTTTACGAGCATTGAGCGGGGTGTAATTGACCTGCGCGATCTTTTTTACTATTTGTCTCTTTGTACTCTCTTTTTGCTGCTGACTGTTTTTACACTAGACCGTAAGCGTTGGAGCCAGGGGGCTGCCACGCGCCGCTATCGCCGTAATGCCAGTGCAGGTATAGCACTGCTGGGCGCAAATCTGCTCGTGTTAAACCTGTGGCTGGCGCCGCTCTCTGCGCTGCGCTACGACGCAACTGCTCAGCATGAATACACGCTTGCGCAGACGACGAAAGAACTGCTTGGCAGTATGCAGGAGCCGCTGCTGATCCGCGCCTACATCAGCGAAAAAAGCCATCCATTGCTTGACCCGCTGCGGCCCCAGGTTGAGGATCTGCTGCGCGAGTATGCCATTGCCGGCAAGGGCAAGGTGACAGCCGAAGTAGTCGATCCGGCGCAGAATCCTGCCCTGGAAGCGGAGGCCAACCAAAGCTATGGGATTCAGCCGACGCCCTTTCAGGTGTCCGATCGCTACCAGGCGTCGGTGATCAATGCTTACTTCGATATTCTGGTTCGCTATGGCGATCAGAATATTGTGCTCAACTTCGGCGATCTGATCCAGGTGGAGCAAAACGTCGATGGGGGGGTGAATGTGCGTCTGCGTAACTTGGAATATGATCTTACCGGCGCCATCAAGAAAACGCTCTACGGCTTTCAAAGTATTGACACTGTGTTGGCTTCGCAGACGGAGCCAATGCATCTCACATTGTATGTGACGCCCCACACGCTGCCGGAAAGCCTGGCGGCAGCACCGGCCACAATCCGCAGTGTAGCGGAAGAATTGGCGCAAAAATCAGGCGGCAAGCTTGTCTTTGCTCAGATGGACCCTACTGAAGCAGGGGCAAAAATGCCGGTGCAGACCCTGGCGCAAAATTACGGCATCCAACCGATTCCCACCAGCTTGTTTGGCCAGCAAAGCTTCTATTTGCATATGGTGCTGGAACCCGGCCAAGCTGTGGACGCTGCCGGCGGCGGCCAGCCAGGCAATGGAAGCAAGGCGCAGATCATTTATCCACAAAATGACATGAGCGAAGCCGCGGTGCGCAGCGCCATTGAAGCCGCAGCCTTGCGCACCGCCACAGGCTTTCTCAAGGTAATCGGTCTCTGGGCACCGCCTGCCGTCGCTCAACAGGATATGTTTGGACAGATGCAGCCGCCCTTGCAGTCTTACAGCCTGCTCCGCAATCAGTTGAGCCAAGAGTATACGCTGCGGGATGTGGATCTGGCCGATGGTGAACCACCGACGGGTGTGGATGTGCTGCTGCTGATTGCGCCGCAGAATATGACGGATACGCAGCGCTTTGCCGTGGATCAATTTTTAATGCGCGGCGGCTCGGTAATTGTGTTGGCAGGCAACTATGCCATCAGCCAGGGTGCGTACAACGGCCAGTTGGCGTTGAAGCCGTTGGAAGGCGCCCTGGCTGACCAACTGCGCCACTATGGAGTGGAAGTGCCGCAGATGTTGGTGCTGGACCAGCAAAATCAGCCGTTTCCCAGCCCGGTCAGCCGCAATGCAAACGGAATTCAGGTGCAGGAAATTCAGGCGCTCAACTACCCCTTCTTTATTGATGTGCGCCCCAGCGGTATGAACAGCGCCGTCGGCATCAGCGGCAATCTTGCCAATGTGGCGCTCTATTGGACGTCGCCAGTGGTGGTGACAGCCACGCTTGCACCCACCTTTACGGCGACCATCCTTTTGCAGTCTAGCCCCAATGCCTGGCTGCGGAGTGACTCCAGCATCCAGCCTGACTTTACTCGTTACCCCGATCAAGGGTTTGGCGTTGAAGGCGAGTTGGGGGTGCAGCCGCTGGCGGTCAGCTTGCAAGGCCCTTTCTCTAGCTATTTTGCCGGCAAAGCGAATCCGCTGCGGGAGCAAACGGCCCTCACTGCGACGGGCGCCCTGAGTGCAACCGCACCCCTCGTCACCCCGATCACGCAGGCAAGCGACAGCGCACGTCTGATTGTGGTGGGCAGCAGCGAATTTGTGGATGACGCGATGCTCCAATTATCTGCCAGCCTTGTGGGGGAGCAGGTGCTCAACAATATTCAGTTTGTGCAGAATACAGTGGATTGGGCAGTCGAAGACACCGATCTGCTTGGCTTGCGCAGCCGCGGCGTATCCACTCGCTTATTGGAGACGCTGAGCACAACGCAGCAGCAGTTTTGGGAGTTGTTTACCTATTTTCTAGTCCTGGGCGGGCTGGTCGCTGCCGGAGCAGCGGCATATACGTGGCGCAAGCGCGAGCAGCCGATGCAGTTGGCCGAGCGCGAGGAGTTTGCCAGTGCAACCATTATTGGGTGAGTATTTATGAGTCGCACAAACTGGATATTGGCGGCTGTGCTGCTGCTGCAGCTGGCTTTGGCCGGCTGGATGCTGCGTCCGGCCGCACAGCGGGAGGCGGCGCAGCCCTTGCTGCGCGACGTGGCTGCAGAAGCTGTCACGCGCGTGCACATTAGTGATGCGACAGGTTCGGTTACCCTGGCGAAAGAGGGCGGCGGTTGGTCAGACCCTGACGCGGATGGCTTTGCGGTGCAGTCTGCTGATGTGACGCGGCTGATCTCTGATGTTTTGTCGGTTGACACCGCCCGCCTAGTCGCCAATACGGCAGCCAGCCACACCCGTCTGAAGGTAGCCGCCAGCGACTTTGTACACCGTATCGAACTGGATCACGATGGCAAAACCAGTGTCCTCTATGTTGGCTCTTCGCCCAATGCCAATGCGACGCATGTGCGGCTGGATGGGCAGGATGCTGTTTATCTGGCGCCCGGCGCACTGGCGAGCGCTGCCCGCAGTGACCTTGGCGGCTGGATCGATACGCGCTATGTTGATATTGATCCCGCTGCCGTCAGCCGTATCGAACTGTTTAATGGCAACGGGCGCTTTACACTGGTTAAGGGGGCGGACGGCGCCTGGGGTCTGGCGGACCAGGCCTCGGATGAGCATGTGGACCAAGCTGTCGCTGCGTCGCTGGCCAGTGGGTTGGCAACTTTGCAGATGGTGCGCCCGCTGGGCAAGACGGTGCAGCCTGCCTATGGACTGGATTCGCCACAAGCCACAGCTACACTGGTGCTGTCCGGTACAGCAGATGGCGGTCAAACGCTTACACTGGATGTGGGTGCGTTTGATGAAGCGGCCGGAACGTACACGGTCAAGTCTTCTGCATCCGACTTCTATGCCCTCGCCGGCAAATTTGCCTTGCAAGATCTGCTGGAGAAGAGCCGCGCCGGCCTGCTGGTGACCGGCGCGGCTGATTCCAAAGCGGCGCCTTGATGGCTCATTGCTGCTGTCGCGTCAGTGCCGGCGCAAGCGGATGGCTACTTTTGTACAGCGGGCAGGAAGAGCTTTTCACTGTTTGTGTCGGCGAGCGGCGCCGGCGGCACGGCCACCTGACCGGCAGGGACACTGCTGGGGTCCACCACAGGTAGGGTGCGCGCCGTCTTGTTGGGATCGATGGCGCCAGGGTTGCCGACGCCGGCACTCTCCAAAGTCTGCAGCATTCGCAACTGATAGGTAGCGTCGCTGTAGGCATAGACTTCAACCTGATAAAAACCTGGTTCTGTCGTCGTGACAATAACACTCTCTTGCGCTGCTCCAACTCTGCCGTTGCTGTAGCCGGCGCTGCTGCCATCCGGCGCCCATACATACAGATCAGCATCGCCCTGTGTAGACTGCAAAAGCACGTTGAGTGTCTGCCCCTTTTGCAGCAGGCGTCGATAAACGTGCACTTGCCCAGCCAGCGCTTTGGTTTCAGACGGGTTGTAGTTGATGCTTGTTTTCACGATTCCTTGTGAGATATTGCCTGCACCGTCACTTGCCCAGGCCTGGATAAAGCGCAGCCCGCCGCGATTGGTCAGCGTCATGGTGTAGGATGGCGCAATAGGCAGCCAGCCGCTGTTTTGCACCGCCACCCACTGGCGTGCGGCGGAAATGAATTCCCGCTCAACCAAGTAGATGGCGGCAATTCCGGAGCCACCCTCGTCACTTGCGCCGATAGCAATGTTCAGTTCGGCGCCGACGCTTTCTGCTGCTCCCCCATTGACAATGATGCCCGTCACCACTGGCGCCGTCGTGTCCTCCGCCACCGGCAGCAAATGCAGCGTGCGGCTGACGCGATTGTTGCTGCGGACAGCTTCTTTTAGCGCGTTGTCCGGATCGATGACTGCTACAACCGTCACCTCGGCAGGCAAACCGGCTGTGCTCCAGGCGATGGACACTGCGTCTATGCTGTCGTTTCCCGGCGGCAGCGGCGGGGTGCTCACATCTCCTATTTTTACCAATGCGCCATCGTCCATCCGGCGATAGAAACGCACCTTTGCTGCGCTCGCTACATTGCCGCCATGACGGTGCACAGTGAGGCCTAAAGAGAGCGGCTGCCCCTGGCGTGCTGCCGCTGGGTCGCTCCACAAATCTTCGCTGCCGGCGCTAAAGTCATCGCTGCCTGCCTCCAACACGGTGTAGCCATCAACGAGATCGTAGGATTGTGTATTATCACTGTTGCTCAGGCTGACTGTATAGACGCCCGCCGCCATGCCGGCCGGCGCCACTGCCCGCAGTTCAGTGGCGCTTACCATTTCGACTGCCAGCAGCGGTGTGCCGCCAATCATCCCTTGTATATCCAAGCTGAAATTGGACCCACTGATGGTAATGTCATTGGGGGTGTCGTTGTAGCCGAAGTCAGGTGTAATGGCGCTGACGGCCAATGTTGCACCCGGTGTAGGAGTTGCTGTCGGTGCAGCCGTTGCCGTGGGCGTCGAAGTTGCCGTTGCTATTGGTGTCGGTGTTTCCGTTATGATTGGTGTTGGGCTGGGGGTGGCGGTCGGCTCTGTCGTTGCCGGTGGTGTGTGGAACTCTCCGCTGTAAAGCAGCAAGTTGGGCGATCCCAGACCCGGATCGATAACGATATCTGGAATGGCTAAGTTGATGAGCGCGTCGGCCACTTCGGACGGCGAAGCATCCGGGAAAGCAGCGAGATAGAGAGCCGCCGCACCGGCGACATGCGGCGCCGCCATCGAAGTGCCCGACAGCTCGACATAGTCGTTGTCGTTGCCAATTGCAGCGGATTCAATCTTGTCGCCCGGTGCAAAGAGATCAAGACAGCTCCCGTAGTTGGAATACCAGGCGCGCGCATCCTCGGCAGTGGTGGCCCCCACAGTTATTGCCAACGCCTCACGCGCTGGCGATTCGTCACATGCATTGGTGGACGCATTGCCTCCGGCCACTACATAAGTAATACCCGTTGCCATGGAGTTGCGCAGCGCCAGATCCAATGCCGACGATGGGTCCCCGCCCAGGCTCATGTTGGCGACGGCAGGCGTCATGTGGTGGCTGCTGACCCAGTTGATGCCGGCAATGACGCTTGAATCCGTGCCGTTGCCGTTGCAGTCCAGCACACGTACGGCATGCAGCGTAACCTCCTTGGCCACGCCTGTGGTGCTGCCCCCCAAGATGCCGGCCACATGTGTGCCGTGTCCGTCACAATCGTCGGGCGCGCCGCCATCAATCGCGTCAAAGCCATCACCTACCCGCCCACTAAATTCGCTGTGGCTGCTGCGAATCCCTGTATCAATCACGTAGGCATGGACGCCGGCGGCGGTTGTCGTGTAGTGATATAGACTGTCGAGCGGCAGGCTGGGCTGGTCGATCCGATCCAGCCCCCAGGGTGGATCGAACTGCTCTTCGCTGGCTGCCACAGCTTGGTCCTGTTGGACAAAAGCGACATCCACATCCTTGCGAATCGTTTGTAGCGCATCAGCGCTGAGTTGAGCTGCATAACCGTTAAGAGCTGCGTCATAGATGTAATAAACAGCCGTTCCCTGCAGCGCATCGGCTTGCAGCGCTTTGGCGCGCACAGACTGCTTCGACAAACTGTGGTTGGCGTTGAACACCACAATATAGCGATTGGGCAGAACGTCGGTTGGGTTCCCCAGCACCAAAGGCGCCAGCCCCGGCTGGATATCCACCTGCTCGGCTCCCAGCGCAATTGGGCCGCCTGGTGTGGCCGGTTGCGCTTCCGGCGTGCCCTGTGCAACCAGTCGCGCTGGAAGCCAAAGCGTAACAAACATCAACATACAAGTTAAGGCTAACATGCGTAATCGCGGCCGATACTGCATAGATACTCCTTATCTAGCACAAAGCATTTATTCAACGCTATCATGTTTCATAAGCGAGTACAAGCGCCAAATGTCGTGCTTGATAAGAATTTGAAGGCTCTTTTCACCAAAGTGTGTGCTTGCCCCCTTATGCTGCAAGGCATAGGGCGCCGGAAGGTAGGTAGCGCTCAGATTTACTTCAGACGCAGCGAATGTTAAGACATTGTTAAATGTTCTGCTTACCTATTGCCTTTTGCCCCGCCCAGTGGTACTATTGATTCACCAGGGTTGTGGCTGGCCTCACCGGTCGGCTTTCGGGGGACAACCCTGGTACTCTTTTATATAAAAAAAAAGGCGCCGTCACCGGCGCCTTTTTTGTTGCTGTTTTGGCGGCCTGCTCTGTCGGAATCAGGGCGCCCGCCAGCTGCTCAGGGCGTCACCTCGACTGCCTCGCTCATGATGCGACCTTCTTCGACAACCAGCGCAATTCCGCCGCCGTGCAGCGGGTCGGCATCATCGCTCAGGCTAAAGATGACCTGGCCGTCAATTTCGGCCACAATTTGGCTGCCGGTCATGCGCAGTGCAAAGTCATGGGTTTCGCCAAACTCCCAGGCAAACTCCCTCTCGGCAAGAATATTGTCGCCGTCGAGCGCCTTAACCAACTGCACTTTGTTGTCGCGCCGCAGCAGCAGAGCGTAGTACCGCTGCATTCCCTGGACGCGGGCGGCCAAGCCACCTGCCTCCGCCATGTGCAGCGTAATGGTGGCGGCTACGCGATAGTCCATCCAATCGCGCCCACCATGAATAAAGAGACCGCGTCCGCTGTTCTGCACCAGCCGGTAGGCTTCCCACCAACGATCTTCGTACTGATCGACGCCATTGACCCAGGCTCGCCGCCACATGACGCCGTCACCCGCTGGTTTGGCTAGGACGCAGTCCGGCGCACCCTCCCAGGTCAAATAGTCGAGGTAGACAGTTCCTGCGCCGCTGTGGCTGCCCGCCGCGCTCTGGCTCAGTTCTACGCCCACAGCGGCAATCGGGCTGCCGCCGGTGCTCGGCAGCTGCCAGGAAAGCACCTGCTGTGCGCCGGGGTCCAGGTTCACCTGGGGACCTCGCTGCAGAACAAGTTCGTCATTGGCGCCGTAGACCGCAATATACAGGCTGCCGCTTATGGGGGCGGGATTGGCCGCACCGGCTGCTACGCCGGCACGCACGCGCTGACCGGCATAGAGTGTGGGCGAGGCAAAGAGAGCATAGCCGCGCTTCAAAAAATAGTCGCCGACTTGTTTGGAGGGAATAAAAGTTGGCGTCGCCACGCGCGTGCTGCGGCCGGGCGCCAGCCCTGCATAATGCAGCGCCAGGCTGCGGCTGCCGCTGCGGCTGTGGCCGGCTACATTTTCGACTGTCACCGTACCGCGCACCTCAGGGCTGTCTTCCGCCATAAAGCCTTGCACGGCGCCCGGCAGTTCAAAGTGGAAGCGCGCCCCCTGCTTGAATGACAGCGGCCCTTCTCCGGCCAGCGCCCGTCCGCTGTTGACGATATGGACAGCTTCGCTCACGGCATCCGTGATGCCGCGCCCGCCTTCCGCCGTCGCCAAATACATGCGATCCGCCACTGGCCCACGCCAGTCCGGCCCCGCATTAATGCCGGCCAGCCCATTCTTGATGCCCAGCAGACAGCCGACGTTGCCCGAATTGCAGTCCGTGTCCCAGCCGCAGGTGTTGACGATCATTAGCGACTTTTGGAAGTCGTTCTCGCCGTGCAGCAGGGCGTGAATGATCAGGGCATGGTTCGGCACCATATGGCAGTTGCCGCCGTACTTGTCATAGCCATAGAAGGCGGCAATCTGCTCGCGCGTCTTGCGCCAATCCGGCTCCGAGGCGTGCCATTCGCGTATCTCGTTGACCAGCCGGTAGATGATGGAGTTGGATGGAATTAAGCGCAGCGCCGTGTCGATCAGAACTTGAATGTCCTGCTCAACAAAGGCCTGCGCTTCCATAGCGGCGATCACCTGCGCGCCATAGATGGCTTCGCCGTCATGCGAGACGCTGGCGGCGCGGCGGGCAAGGTCGGCGGCGAATTCAGGGTCGCCAGGCGCTACCATCGCCCAGCCGTCAATAAAGATCTGCGCGCCGATCTGCTCGGCCACCACTTTGCCGTTAAGCGCAATCGACCCGCTTTGCGGTGCAGGAATGCCGTTTTTGAGGCGGAGGTAGGCTGTATGTTCGGTGGAGTTGCCCATGCCACCCCACCAGAGAATCGTCCGCTGTTCAATGATGTAGTTGAGCCATGACTGGCCGATCTGGGCCGGCGTCAGGTCGCGGCGATTGCCATAGTCGGGGAGGGCGCGCAGAAAGGTAAAGGTGCCGGAAATATCGTCGTCCGTCACAATGAGAGGGGCGCCGCGTTGTTCGTGTACGTAGTACCACACCTCTCCCAGTTCCGCCATAATGCGCTCGTAGGTCCACCCTTCAAAGGGCCGACCAAGATAGACGCCGATAATCTTGCCCAGCACCCCAGCATAGACGCGTTCCAAATAATCTTTTGGCAGAGACATGAAAGTTTGCTCCTTGTACATAGCGCGTATCAGCCTTTGAGGCCGCCGCGCGTCAGTCCTTCAATAAATTGGCGCTGCAAGAACAAAAAGAGCACGATGATAGGCAGCACCATCAGCATCGAGGCGGCACTGGTCAGCCCCCAGTCACGCTGGTAGCGGGACTGGAACGCAAGCACGCTGGTCGAAATGGGTTTCAACTCCGGGCGCTGCAGAAAGGTAACGGCAAATAAGAATTCGTTCCAGACGCCCAGCCCAACCACCAACACCATGGTCATAAAGCCGGGCCAGGAAAGCGGCAGAATGACCTGCGTCAGCACCTGCAAGTCCGAAGCCCCGTCAATGCGCGCCGCTTCTTCATAATCGGCGGGAATTGAGATCAGAAACGAACGCAGCAGATAGGTGGCGAAAGGTGAGTTGAGCGCGGCATAGATGATGATCAGCCCGAACAGGTTGTTGATCAGCCCTACCTGCGCCCACATGAAATAGAGCGGCACCATAAAGACCAAGGCGGGCACCGATGTCCCCACCAGCAGATAAAAGCTGAGGATGTCGGCGCCGGGAAAACGAAAGCGCGCCAGCGCAAAGGCCGCCAGGCCGCCAATCACCACCACCACAGAAATGGTGCCGCCAGTCAGGATCAACGTGTTGACCATGGTTGTGCTGAAGGCGCCCTGCACCCACGCCGACAGATAATTGCCGAACAACCAATCTTGCGGCAGCCCAAAAGGATTGGCTCGAATCTCATTGGTGGTCTTGAGCGAATTCAGCGCCAGCAGCAGCACAGGGCCTACGGCAAAAACAGACAGCAAAGTCAGGATCAGATAGCTGGGAATGCGCGAAGGTGTGCGTTTGGAACGAAACATTTAGACCTCCCACCCGATACGCCGCAGGATCGCAAACAGGCTGATAAACAGAATGGAAAACAACGTCATGGTCAGGCTGATGGCAGTGGCATACCCGACACGGAAGCTGAAGAAGGCTGTCGAGTAGGTGAGTGTCGCCAACACTTCCGATGAATGCGCCGGCCCGCCTTGGGTGAGCAGATAAATGTAGTCAAAGACCAAGAATGACCAGACCATGATCATGACCAGCGTGAAGACCAGTGTCGGCCGGATGCCCGGCACCGTGACATTCCAAAACTCCTGCAGGCGCGTGGCCCCTTCCATACGTGCTGCCTCGTAGAGTTGGGCATCCACCCCCTGCATGGCCGCCAGGTACAGCACAACCAGGAAGCCCCAAAAGTGCCAGTTGTCGACAAAGGCCACGGCATAGAGCGAGGTGGCAGCCGTTCCAAAAAAGCGGACATCCAGCCAGGGGATGCCGCGCTCTGCTAACCATGGACCGACGCCAAAGACTGGATTGAGTACGAGCTTCCAAATGTAGGTGTTGACTACACTCGCCAACACATAGGGAACAAAAAAGAGCGTGCGAAACAACATCTGGCCACGCTTGATCGACGCCAGCAAGGTGGCGCCCAGCAGCCCCATCCCCACCGGCACGGTGAGAAAAACCAGCGTCCAGCGCACATTGTTCCAAATAGCCTTAAAGTAGAAGCGGTCGCTAAGCATCTCCTGAAAATTCGCCAGCCCGACATAATTGGCTGGCCCCATCCCCGACCAGTCGGTGAAGGCATAACGGACGCTGAGAATCGAAGGGATAATAATGACGACAAAATTGAGCAGCAGCAGCGGCGCCATAAACAGCCACGGCTTGAGATTGCCGCGCCAGCGGGAACGCCGCACTTGCTTGGCGGGCTTACCGGCATAGGCTGGTGTGGAGGTGGTTGCCATAACGTAAGATTTCCTTCCAGAAAATGACCATAAAACTCCGGCCTGCGAACATGGACCGATGGCTGTGATTGAATAAGCGAGGCTGCGCCGGCCGCCGGCAACCACAGCCATCCGTCCATCTACTGCGTCAGAGTTTCTGCATTTCTTCTAGCGTTCAGGGATTGGCGGCACACTACCTTCGCTGCGCGCCTTGTCCCACAGTTCCTGCTGTTTGGCCAGGTATTCTTCCGCCGTCATTTCGCCCGACCAGACTAACTCGATATCTTTCCAAAGCTGGGTCTCAGCTTCAGCCGGCCAGAAGGTCCAGGAGGTGTAGCCGTAATTGCCTTCCCCTGTCACCTGGCCGAATTCCGAGAAGAAGCGGCTGATGCGCGGATCCGTATCGGCTGGGAAGTCTTCCGCCGTATACTGAAGCGGCGGGATAAACTCGCCAAACGAGAAAATCGAGGCGGTTGCAGCGGCGCGCTGCGGGTCGGCATAAATCCAGTTGAGCACCTCGGCGGCAGCTTCCGGATTGGGCGACTTGGCATTGATCGATACGGTAGAGCCGATGGCAAGGTCAAAGCCCTGCGACACGCCTTCACTGAGCGACGGCATCATCATCCAGTCCCAGTCGTCGGGGTTGTCGACAAAGGAAGTAGTGGCGCCGCGGAAGCCCCATGAGCCGATTGTCATCATGCCGCCCTTGCCGGTTTGCAGCTCGCTAAAGAAGGTGTCCCAGTCGAGCGAGTAGTAATCTTCCAAACTGCCGCCAAAATAGCCGCGTTTGGCAATGTAGTCGGTCAGCAGGTTGATGGCATCGACAAAGACCGGATCGTCCCAGGAGCGCTTGCCTGTGAGTGCTTCGTAGACGGCTTGGGGGCCGGCAGTTGCGTTGAGCCACATCCCCACCAGATGCTCATTGGTTGGCTGCCAGCCGACATTGCCGTAGGCAATCGGCACGCGACCGGAAGCGGCGATGGCGTCGGCGGCAGCTTCAAACTCGCTGCGATTGGTCGGCGGCTGCAAGCCGAGTTCCTTGAAAACAGCCGTGTTGTAGAGCATGATCATGGACTCGAACGTCAGCGGCATTCCGTACAGTTTGCCATCGACAACGCCTGCCTCGTAAGCCCAGGGTAGAACTGCCTTATCCCAGCCATACTGGGTGGCGAAATCGTCCAGCGGCATGACAAAACCGGCCTTCAGATACTCCAGTAAGTAGCCAGGTCCGGGCGTCTGCACGATGTCAGGCCCTTGGCCGGCCTGCATGGCCGTGCGCAATACGTCATTGAGCGTCTCCTGCCAGATCACTTCCAGTTCGATATCGGAGTGCTCGGCGTTAAAGGCGTCGACAAACTGCTGTTGGAACTTGTCCTGCAGTTCCGGCTCGACGGACTCAGTCCACCACACGATCTTTGTTTTGCCGCCTGCGTCAGCCGTAGTGGCCGCTGCGTCGCTGCCGGCGGCGGGCTGCGCCGTCTGGTCGGCGGGTGCGGCGCAGCCGGCAAGCAGGGCAGCAATCGTCAAAATGGCCAGAACAAATTGGATTCTTTGTTTCATGCTGGTTCTCTCCTTAAAGTGTGACTTGGAACAGCGTGACGTGAAACAGTGTGCAAACAAGCAATTAGTATGTTTGTAGTCTGACGATCATCTCCTCCTTTTCACCTGCTTGACGAACAGCTGGCGCTTTTCTAGGCTGACTCGCGCACGACGATTTCATACGGCATTTCCTGGCTGCGGCCAGGCCCGGCATACTGCCCGGAAAGCCGCTCAATCAACAGTTCTGCAGCGCGCCGGCCCAACTGCGTCTGGTGTTGGCGCACAGTCGTCAGTGGGGGGCTAAGCAAACGAGCCAGCGGAATATCATCAAAACCCATTACGGCAATGTCGTCTGGGGTGCGCATCCCGGCCGCATGGATAGCCGCCAGTGCACCCATTGCCATGACATCATTGGCGGCAAATATCGCGTCAGGCGGCGCCGTCAGCGCCAGCAGCGGCTGTGTACCCCCATATCCTCCTGCCTCCGTAAAGTCACAGCAGACGATCAACTCCTCATCCACCGGCAGCGCCAGCGCTTGCAGCGCCTGGCGGTACCCCTGCAAACGTGGTTCTCCTGGTCCAGGCGTGTTGCCCAGCATGGCAATGCGCCGGTAGCCGCGCTGCAGCAGAAATGTAACAGCATCCTGCGCCGCACGTAGGCTGTCCACAAAGATGTTGTCCAGCGGCAAAATCCCTGCCGCTTTGCGCATTGCCTCCAGCCGCACGACGGCAATGCCTTGCTCCAGGAGCGCCGCTAATTCCCGTGCACCGGCATGAAAAAAGACGCCCACTACGCCGTCTACGCGGCCTTGTTCCACGGAACGCAAATATTTACGCTCCTTATCGGCAGCGCCATCGCTGTTGTACATGATCAGGTCATAGCCGTGCTGGTCGGCGACGTCTTGAATCCCGCGCACAAAAGCTGGGTAGAACGGATTGGCGATGTCGGGAATAATGCTGGCCACGGTCAATGTTTTACTCGTGCGCAGGCTGCGTGCTGTATGGTTGGGCACATAGTCCAGTTCATGCATGGCTGCCAGCACACGGGCCCGCGTTTCTTCCGGCACCGAAACGGTTGGGCTGGCATTGAGCACATAGGAAACCATTGCTTGCGACAGCCCCGCACGGCGCGCGACATCCGCCTGCGTCGGCCGTTTGCGGCGGCCATTTGTAGACATAAACGGCAAGTTGTTGTGCTAGATATGGCAGAACGAAGAACATCGGGCGTTGATACATACAATAGCTTATACGTGCTGTAGTTTATACGTATCAGTGCTTATACGTATAAGCATACGGCGACTGCCGCTGTTTGTCAAGCACCAATTTTGTTGTTTTGCGTTGCCTGTTTCCTGCGATCCCTACCCTTTGGCTAGGCAAATCCTCTTCCAATGCTAGGCGACGTCGGGAGGGTGGGCTGTTATGCTGGGGGCAACGCTAGTGATCTTCCAACGAAAGGGAGTTGTACATGTCACACAATACAAAGATTTTATTGGGCATCCTGGCCGGAACGGCAATTGCGCTATTCCTTTGCGCCGGGCTGCTGTTTTTTTCCGCCAGCAGCTTTGCCTGGAATCAGGTGACGCAGAGCGGCAGTTTCGACGCTGCTCAGGTAGACCAACAAGCCGCAGCTATCGCCCAGTTTCAACCGCCTGCCGGCTATGCCCCCGACTATGAATTCAACGCAGCCGGTTTCCGTATGGTCAGCTATACGCCCGGTGACGAGCACAGCCACCTGATGTTGATTCAGGCCCCCTCCTGGCTGAAACTAAACCAGTCCGAATTTGAAAAACAGCTCCGTCGCAGCTTTGGCGACAAGTTGGAAGGGCTTGCCAGTGAAGAGAGTGCGCTCGTTGACCACCGCAGGTTGCGCGTTGCCGGCCAACCGGTAGAGTTCACCATCAGTGAAGGCATCAACTCCATCGGCGACAAGTATCGCTCTATGGCGGGTGTATGGGACGGTGCAAGCGGTCAGGTGCTCATCTATATTGAGGAACCACTCTCGCGTTGGAATCAGGCCAAAATTGACGCCTTTATCGCCACCATTGCGCAGCCTGCTGTTGAGTAGCAGGCGCCTGCCTGGCGGCTATCCAGTCATGCCGACTGCCTAGTAAGGAGACCCATTATGATCCGCTGGTTGATTGCAGTTGCCATGTTGATGCACGGTGTGGGGCACATCATGTTTTTCCTGGAGGCGTTTACCGATGCGCCGATGGACTTCACAGCTGCACCCTGGCTGCTGCCGGGTGCATTTACAGTGGAAAGCCCCGTCGGCAAAGCGTTTGCTCTCCTGTGGTTGGTGGCGATGCTGGGTTTTGTGGCCGCGGCGATTGGGCTGGTGCGCCGGCAATCGTGGTGGTCGGCTGTGGCCGTGGCGTCAGCGGCAATTTCATTGCTGGTGCTGCTGCCGTGGTGGAACACGATTGCGCCTGGTTCGCGGGTCTGGGTGCTGCTGGCGGACATTGTCGTGATCGCCGCCTTTGGGATGCCGTGGGCAGATCGTATAATTGAATCACTCGGCTAGAAGCAGGGTCTAGAAGTAAAGTGAGGTCATTCATGAACCAATCCATTCATACTCCTTTACCGGCAGCAAAAACGCATCTTTCCGCTGCCGGCTACAGTCTGCCTGCAGCGCGCACTGTGCTGGTCTTGGTGATGCTGGCTGCAGTGTGGCTCGGAGTTATGCCGCTCACCAGCGTACCGCCGGTTACGCCTGCCAGCGCAGCGGCGGACGTTTTTTCGGCTGAGCGTGCGCTGCAAGATCTCGCCGTTGTCGCGGCCCAGCCCCACCCGACCGGATCACCGGCCAATGCTGCTGTGCGCGACTATCTGCTGGCCGAGATTACCAAGTTGGGTCTGCAGCCGGAGCTGCAGCGCACAACGGTCAGCGAACTTTCCCCTCTCTCCGGCATTGCGCAGGTGACGCCGGTGGAAAACATTATGGTGCGCGTGCGGGGTGCAGCGGGCACAGGCGATGCTGTGCTTTTGACCGGCCACTACGATTCCGTGCCCACGACGCCTGGGGCCGGCGACTGCGGCTCATGCGTCGTGACGGTGCTCGAAACTTTGCGTGCTGTGCTGGCCGGGCCACCTTTGCAGAACGACGTGATTTTTCTCTTCACCGACGCTGAGGAACTGGGTATTGTGGGGGCCACGGCTTTTATGCGCCAACACCCCTGGGCGCAAGATGTGCGGCTCTCGCTCGTGCTGGAAGGTCTCGGTACGAACGGCAGCTCACTGCTCTACGCTACCGGCCCCAATCATGGAAATGTCGTGCGTGAGGCGCTGGGCGCCATGCAGGCGCCGGCTGCTTACGCCTATATTCATGATCTGATGTGGAAGATTTCCGGCAACTCGGGTTCCGACCTTGATGCCTTTGTGGCCGATGGCCCGCCCGGTCTGGCCTTTGTCCATTTTTCCCTCGATGGCTCCCAATCCTACCACAGCGGCGGAGACAATGTGCAGGTGCTGGATGCCGGCACATTGCAGCAGCATGGTGAGCAGGCGCTTAGCCTCGTGCGCCATTTCGGCGATGCACCATTAAACCGCTTTGGCGCTGAGCCGGACGCCGTCTATTTCTCGCTGCTGCCTTCGTTCGTCGTGCACTATCCGCTGGCATTGGCCTGGCCGCTGGCGCTTGTCGCCGCGCTCCTGGCGCTGGCAGCCGTGATTTATGGTTGGCGGCGGCACGCCTTCACGCTCCTAGGACTGTTAGCTGCTTTCTTCACGGTTGTGTTGGGGTTGCTGCTGGTGGTGGCGGTGGGGACGGGTATATGGTGGCTTCTCCGCCTGTGGAATCCCAATTTGCATATGTATGCCGTGGGTGGCTGGTATGGCGCGGCTTGGACGGCGGGCGGCTTAGTGCTGTTGAGTCTGGCCTTGTTGGCGGTGCTGTATCTGCTGTGGCGTCTGCGGCTGAGCATGGCGGCCCTGGCCGCCGCCGGCCTGCTCTGGTGGGGTGTGTTGGCTCTTTTGACGGCCCAAGCGCTGCCCGGTTTCGGCTATCTGTTTGCCTGGCCGCTGCTGCCGGCTGCGTTGGCCGCGGCCTGGTGCTGGTGGCAGCCGACGGCAGCACAGCGCCCGTGGCTGCGGGCATCGGTGCTGGCCGTGCCGGCATTCAGCACACTGTTGTTGGTGACGCCTTTTGTCTTTGGACTAACTGTCTTTGCCGGGCGTATAGAAGGCATGACCGGCCTGCCGCT
>JBBRBX010000041.1:0-42257 GCA_038205395.1 Caldilineales bacterium | reverse complement strand
CCCCGCCATGCAATCACACACCGCCCCAGTCCTGATTATCTCCGCGCGTGACCCCGCCGGCGATCCTGTGTTCAGCAATACGCTGACGGTGACGCACGCCTCCGGTTTTTCGCAGCAGAACCTGATCGACTGTATCCAGGCCATCGGCGCCATTCTGGCGCCTGCCTCGTCGTCCAATCCGCCCGATGCGATGGCGAAAGGGTAACTCCCCAGTCTGCCGCCTCACGGTTGTACTGCTTCTCAACGCGCAAAGGCGTGAAAAGGATTCTCCACGGTCAGCCGGCGGATCGTGGCGGCATCTACACCGGCGGCGGCCAGCTTGGGCAGGAAAATTTCGCTCAGATAGGTGAAGGGCAGCGGCTTGCTGTCGGGCTGCGAGGGGTCGTACCAGCCGCGGTCGTGGCTGAGCAGCAGCTGCCCACCAAACCCTGCATCGAGCAGGCGCAGGATGTGCTCGACAAACCAGTCGTCGCTGAACGCCTCACTGCCGATGGCATCGTATTCCAGCCATGCCCCGCGCCGCCCCATCTCCAACTGAAGTTCGAAGTCTGGCTCGGCCTGGGTGTGAATCCAGACAAAGCGGTTGGGGGTGTAGCCGGCGGCTTCGATCATATCAAGCTGGTCGCGCACGACATGCCCGCGGATGGTGTGGCTGCCGATGAGCGCATTGGTCTGCCGGGCGGCGGCGGCGGCGGCGCGCAGAATTTTGGCTTCGCTCTGCGTGATGCCGTCGTCGCCGGCGCTGAGTTTGATCCAGGCCGCCTGCACACCGCTCCCCTCGATTTGCCCGTTCAATTCGCCCAGCATCCACTCGCTCAGACCCTCTTCGCTGGCTGCGTGCGCCCAATCCGGAACCCACGGTTCGCGGTAGATGCCGGTGGGCACGACGACTGGGAAGTCGGCGGCAGCGGAGACGGCGCGCACGATATCGGCGCGCCGTCCCACACCAACCGGCGTGCACTCGACCAGAGCCGTCACCCCGGCGGCGCGCAGCCGCTCCAGTTCCGGCGCCATCACCGGCACCACCTGATCGGCTGTGGCGCGGCGCCAGTTGGCCTCTTCAATGGGGCCGAGATCGACAAAGATATGTTCGTGCGGCAGGATCATCTCCAACTGCTCGGCGCTGCGCGGACCGAGGGTGGTGATTAGTTGAGCCATAGTGCCCTCCCCAAGCATAAGTGGTTGTTGGTTGTTTGCCTGCCGGCTATTCGCCGCTTATCTCTTCGCCGGCTATCTCTTCAGGCGCGATTTCTTCGTCGATCATCGTCAACGCTTTGCGGTAGCGCTTGAGCCGCTCCCAATCTTTCTCAGTGGGGTGCAGGATGCGCCGGATATCCATGTTGTCCAGCAGGTCGGCGCGCTTGACTTCGCGGCTGAGCGGGGTGGCGGCGGCGCGGCGGGCAAAGTCGAAATAATCTTCTTCGGCGCGGTGTGTCAGCGCATCGACAATCGCCACGACAGCGGGCGCAAAGCCTTCGCTGCGCAGATCCTCCAGCGTCCAGTCGCTGTCCTCCACGACATCATGCAGTGCAGCGGCCACCTGCGCGTCGGCTGACCGGCAGGCGAACATCACGCGCAGGACGTGGAGGATATACGGTTGTCCGGCCTTGTCAAACTGGCCCTCATGCATCTCAGCGGCGATGCGGATGGCGTGGGCAAGCGGGTTAGCAAGCATAGGCGTTTCCCTTCGTTAAATAATCTCCAGCCCGTTGGCCTGCGGCAGCGGTGGGAACGAGGCATGAGGCTCGGTCTGATACCAAAAAGCTGTTGAGGCGATGTCGTCCTGCATGGGTAGATAGCGCTGCTTGCCTTCAATCTGCGAACGCCAGCCGAGCGCCTGGATGCTTACGCGCAGCTCTTGCTGAAAGCGAATCGGATCCATGATATGCCAGCGGTAGAGGCCAAAGCGCTGCTGGCTGCGGTAGAGGCCGTCGGGGCGGATCACCTGCGGCAGCCCGCTGTAGGGGGTGGAGAAGACGCCGTATTGACCGGCGGGGAACTCAAAATTCCAGGCGCCGCCAAAATAGTCTTCGGTGCCGGTGCCGCAGATGGTGGGCCACTCCTGATCGCCGTCGAGGAAGAATTTGATTTCGCCTTCCCCCCACCAGCCGTTGTTGTTGACGCCCCAGGCCAGATAGGTGCCGACATAGTGGCCCTGGCCGGTCACACCGTCGAGCAGCGTGTGCATTTGCTGATAGGGCAGCGGGTTGCTGCGCCGCCACTGGGCGTGGAAGTAAGCGCATTCCTCCGGCACCTCGGTGAGCGTGTAGTTGATTTGGTAGTAGAAGCCGCGCAGGGGGTCGGGCGTCACATTTTCGACGGTGATGCGGGCATGGCGGCGGAAAGGCATTTCCCAGTAGCAGTTAAAGCCGCCGGCTGGGTTGACGCACACGGCCAGCGAGCTGATGTTGCAGCGCTCGCCCCAGCCGCTGCAGAAGAAGTCACCGATAGGGACCTCAACCGAAGGCGTCTCTTCGTGATCCCAATAGAAGCGAATCACCAGGCGGCGCCAGAAGGTGGGGTGGAGCGTGAGCCAGATTTGCTGGATGGCGCCCGGCCCGTCAATATCCGCCAGCGTTACGGTTTCGCCGCCGGCGATGTTGATCGAGGGCGACAGCTTCCAGCCCTGGCCTAGTTCGCGCCCGGCATCGGCGCCGGTGCCGGAAGTGGCCATACCGCCTTGCCCTTTTGCCCCGTTGAAGTTTTCGGCGCTGATCGAGCGCGTTTGCGCGCTGGAAAGACGCGAAAGTGTCGCCAGGCCCATACCAAGCCCATTAAAAGCAGTGTTCATTGATCTTCTCCAAGATTCGGTTGCAGTACGTTTGGATAATGGAAGGCAAGCCAATCATGCCGGCTCCCTCCTAAGCCGCGCCTTCAGCAGGGCGCAGCGTATTGGCGATACATCGGTGGCGCCAGAGTGTGTTCCCGGCGCGTGGCAGTGGTACAGGTGTCGCTGGAGTGTAAAACAGTTTGCCGCCGACTGTCAATCTCTGCGCAGCCATTTTAGAAAAAAATTTGGGGGCTTGACAACGTTATCACAGCATGATAGCATGGCAACGTTCTCACTGTTAGCGACAATTGATCCCAGGCAAAAGCAAGTAAACCGGCAAGCGCGGCAAACGCCCGCCGCTGCTTGTGTTGTGGCCCCCGGCTGTAAGGATGGCTATGGCAAATATCAAGGACGTGGCGCGGCTTGCCGGCGTCAGCGTCAGCAGTGCCTCGCGCGCAGTGCGCGGCGAAGGCTACACCAGCCCCGAAGTGCGCGCCAAGGTGGAGCGGGCTGCGGCTGAACTGCATTATGTGCCTAATGCGCTGGCGCGCTCGATGCGTGGCCGGCCCACGCGCATGATCGGCTTTCTGGTCTACGACATTGTCAATCCTTTTTTTGCCAACCTGGCCGCTGGGGTGGAAGACGCGGCGCAAGCCCAGGGGTTTACGGTGGTGATCTGCAGCTCGCAGCCCTGGCAGGATAAGGGGCGTGAGCAAAGCTATCTCCAGATGCTGCTGCAGAGCCAGATCGACGGGATTGTCCTGCAGCATGTCTTTTCGGCGCCGGAGTACTACTACGACCTGCTGCAGCGGCAACGCATTCCCGTTGCGCGCGTCGTCAATGCGCAACAAGGCTATCCGTTTGACCTGGTGCGCTGCGATACGCAGACGGCGAGCTGCGAGTTAATCCAGCATCTCATCCGGTTGGGCCACCGCCGTATCGCCGCGCTGGGGCCGCAGCTTCCCTCCTATTTAGGGGGTGACCGCCTGATCGGGTATCAAAAGGCGATGCGTGCGGCAGGGCTGGAGCATGGCGAAGAACTGGTGCTGTTGGAAGGCTGGCGCACGCGTGACGGCTACAACATGGCGCACAAACTGCTGGAACGCGGCCGTCCTGACGCCATTTTCGCCTTTGGCCCGCGCATCGCTGCCGGCGTAGCCTGTGCGCTGCGCGAGCGCAGTCTGCGTGTGCCGGAAGATATTGCCCTGGTCTGCGTCGACGATTTCGGCATGGGGTCGGAGTTGGACCCGTTTATGACCATTGTGCGCCAGCCCGAACGGGAGATGGGGCAGCGCGCAGGGGAACTGCTGATCGAGCGCATTCTGGGCGTTTACAGCGGCGAGCCGCGCGAGATTGTTTTGCCGGCGCAGGTAATCATTCGCCGTTCCTGCGGTGCGCAGCGGACAGCCAAAGAAGGAACAGCAGCGGGCAACGCCTCTTCCCTGCGAGGCGCAAACCATAGTTGGGAGGATGACTAGGCAGGTCATTGGATGCCGGGCACTGGATAACCGGTCACTGGACAAGGGGCTTGCAGGTGCAGGCGAAAGGAGCGTCTATAGCGACATGACATTGTGCACCCGGCGGTAAATCGTGGGGTGAGGAGCGTGGCAAGAATCAAGGTGTACAGGTGTGATAGGTGTGTGCTCTTCCGTGCAGTTGGTTGATCTCGATTGGCCAAGAGAGGTAAAAAAGTGAGGAGAGGGATGAAAACGAAACAGTGGTATCTGGCAGTCACGCTGATTGTGGCCATGCTGTTGAGTGCATGCGCCGCGCCCCAAGCGCCCGCAGCCGACAGCAGCGGCGGCACGAGTGCGGCCGCGACAGGCGGCATGACCTTTGTCGACACCCCCCGCAATGAAACGCTGATTTTGGACAATCTCGGCGGCTCGCTGGAGCGGCCTGAGAACTTTAATATGTACACGCCTGGTGTGGAAATGGGCCGCGGCTTCCATGAACTCTGCACCGACCATCTGTGGGAAATCGACACCGTAACCGGTGAGCAGTTCCCCTCGCTGGCTGCCGAGATGCCCAAAGCGCTCAACAACGACTACACCAGCTTTGAGATCAAGCTGCGCGAAGGCATCTTCTGGGACGACGGCGTCGAGTTCACCAGCGACGACGTGATCTATACGCTCCAGATGTGGATGGACACGGACGCCATTGCTATTCACGGTTGGGCAGTGGATTACCTCAAAGATTTCAAAGCCACCGACAAGTATACGGTAGTTATCGACACGACCCGCTCGCAGCCGCGCTTTGCCAAAGACTTCGGCGTGACGATCTGGGGCAATCGCTTCTATCCGGTGCCCAAGCACATTTGGGAGAATGAAGACCCCACAAACTTTGAGTTCTACCCGCCCGTCTGCCTGGGCCAGTACAAATTCAGCAAGACCGACCCCAATGGCAACTGGACGTTGTGGCAACTGCGCGATGACTGGCAGAAGACCAGCGTCGGCCAGGTGGCCGAAAAGGCCGGCCCCAAGTATGTGCTGTGGAACTTTGTCGGCACAGAAGAGAAGCGCATTCTGGCGATGATCAACAATGACATCGACATTCTGCAGGACATCACACCCGAATCGATGCAGGTGCTGACACAGCGCAGCGATGTCGTGCGCGCCTGGCACGCCGGTTTCCCGTATGCCGACTTTGACGACCCCTGTGAGCGCGGCATTGCTTTTAACAATTCTGAGTCGCCCTATGATCAGTGGCAGGTGCGCTGGGCTTTGGCGCTGGCAACCGACATCAAGAACGTGTCGCTGGGCACCTTCGCCGGTATGCTGCGCGTCTCTCCGCTGGGCGTGCCGCCGGTGGCCGCTGTACAGAACGTCTATCACAAGCCACTGGTTGACCGCCTGAAAGCAATGACACTGCCGGATGGGTATGCCCCCTTCGACACCAATTACGCGCTGGACATGGCGAAAATTTTCCAGGAGCAAGGGGTAGGCGGCGAATTGCCCACCACAGATGCCGAACTGATTGACCTATTTGGTGTGGGCTGGTGGAAATATGATGTTGACGAAGCGGCCAAACTGCTGGAGAGCGTCGGCTTTACCCGCAACGCAGACGGCAAGTGGCTGCTGCCTGACGGTCAGCCGTGGTCGATTGCCATCAATGCTCCCTCGGACTTTGAAGTGCAGTCCGGTCGCCTGGCCTTTGCCGTGGCCGACTCGTGGAGCAAATTCGGCATTGACGCCACCGTCAATTCGATGACAGCCAACTCGTTCTGGACCGCCAGCGCCACCGGCCAGTATGAGGCAGGCTCCTACTGGCCCGGCTGCGCCATCGGCGCCGACATCTATCCCAACCTGAGCTTCTGGCACCAGAAGTTCATCGTCCCGACGGGCGAGCCGGCCCCTGGCAACCAGCACCGCCATAAGAGCGATGAGATCGCCAAGATTCTGGACGAACTGGAGAAGGTCACGTCGGACGACCCCCAGAATGTCGAACTGAGCAAGGATCTGCTGATGCAGATGGCCCTGGAGATGGACTGGATCCCGATGTTCGGCACTTCCAAGTTTGTGCCGGTCAACGAGACTTACTTCACCAATTACCCGACTGCCGACAACTACTACGAAGGGCCGTGGTGGTGGTGGTCGAACTTCAAGTATATCGCGGCGCAGATTCAGCCCAAGCAGTAATGTTCGTATGTGGTATGCGCTCCTGTGTTCCAGGGGCGCATACCACACCCTTGATCGCCGTCGAGGAGATGGATCATGCAGTTTGCCAAGTTTTTGTTCTCTCGGCTTTTGACCTATGTGCTGGTGGTGTGGATCAGCATCACTATCGTCTTTTTTGTGCCGCGCTTTGTGCCGGGCAGCCCGGTCGAGGCCGTCCTGGGACGACTTATGTCGCAAGGCACGACGATGGATCCCAAGCTTGTGCAGTCCATGCGCGAGACCCTGACGCAGATGTTTGGGCTGGAGGGAACCCTGTGGGAGCAGTACAGTTCATTTTTGAACCGTGTGCTGCTGACTTGGGATTTTGGCCCTTCGCTGGCCAATTATCCCACGCCCGTCAGTGTCCTGATCGCGCGGGCGCTGCCCTGGTCGCTGGGTCTTATGCTGACTGCGCTGGCGATAAGCTGGACGCTGGGCAATTTGATCGGCTTATTGGCCGGCTATCATAACAAGAGCATGACTTCGAAAGCGATTGAGACGGCAGCCATGGTGATGTACCCGATCCCCTACTATATTCTCGCCCTGCTGCTGGTGATTTTATTTGCCTATATCTGGCCCATCTTCCCCTTTGTTTTTCAGGTCAGCGGCGTTCCCGGCAGTTGGCCGTGGATTCAAAGCGTAGCCTACAACTCGTTCCTGCCGTTGATGTCAATTGTGATCGTCAGCATGGGATGGTGGATCATCAGCATGAAGGCGATGGCGATCGATACGAAGGAAGAAGATTTTGTCCAGTATGCGCGCTATCGCGGCGTGGAGGACAACAAGGTCATGGTGGGCTATGTGGCGCGCACGGCAATTCTGCCGCAGATTACGGTTCTGGCGCTCAGCATCGGCGGTGTTTTTGGCGGCTCGCTGATCACGGAAATTCTATTCGGCTATCCCGGTGTGGGTACGCTGATTTACCGAGCCATTTTAGGTTCGGACTACAACTTGATCCTGGGCACCGTCAGCCTTTCCATCATCGCGGTGGCTACAGCCACTTTGGTGCTGGATATTGTCTATCCGTTTATTGACCCGCGCATTCGGTACAAGTAGGCGCTCATGTTATCAGCAGCTAGCGAGGCGGACCATGCAACTGGTCAAACCTAGGTTGGTGGTTGGGCTTATCATTGTAAGCATATTCCTGCTGTTGGGTTTTGTCGCACCCTTTTTTGCCCCAGAAGACCCGACCGCTTGGAATACGTATTTCCGCAATTTGGCGCCCAGCGCAGAACATATCATGGGGACGAACAATCTCGGCCAGGATATTTTTTGGCTGTTGACCTGGTCCATTCGCAATTCGTTATGGATTGGGCTGAGTGTGGCTGCGTTCGCCACGATTATCGGCGTGCTGGTCGGTTTATCTGCAGGTTTTCTGGGAGGTTTTGCCGACCGTATTCTCACTTTGTTTATGGATATCGTGATCTCCGTGCCGTCGCTGCCGGTATTGATCTTGATCTCCGCGCTGTTGGGGGGCAAGACATCGCTGCTGATCATTGCCGGTGTGCTGGTGCTGTTCAACTGGCCGTGGCCGGGACGGCAGGCACGTGCCATGTCGCTGAGCCTGCGCGAGCGCGAGTTTATCAATGTGGCCCAGGCTTCCGGTGAAAGTTCGGCCAAAATTGTTGTGCTGGAAATTATGCCCTTTGTGCTGGGCTGGGCGCTGGCCAACTTTATCAACACGATTCTGGTGGCGATCTCGGCAGAGTCGGGGCTGGCCATTATCGGTCTTTCCAGTCTCAAGGACGCTACGTTGGGAACCATGATCTACTGGGCCATGCAGCACCAGGCGCTGCTGCTGGAGAAGTGGCTGTGGATCCTGTCGCCCATCTTCGCCATCATGCTGCTCTTTATCGGTCTCTTTCTGGTTTCCACCGGTTGGTCCGATTATTTTGCGACAAGAAGAGGTCGCCAATGATCCGCATCAAAAATATCAGCACTTTTTATCGGACGGTGCAAGGCACGGTGAAGGCCGTCGAAGATGTCTCCTTTGATATCTATGACAATGAGATCGTGGGGATTGCCGGCGAGTCGGGCTGCGGCAAGACTTCGCTGATGAAGACGATCTACGGCAACGTCGAATCGCCTATGTATATCGCCTCCGGCTCAATCGAGTTGGAAGTAGAGGAAATGGGCCAGAAGAAGGTGATCTCCGGCCAGGAGATTCACCGCTACTGGTGGGAGTATATTTCCTACATTCCCCAGGCATCTATGAGTGTGCTCAACCCGGTCGTGCGCATCAAAGATCAGTTTCTTGACTCCTTCCTGCAGCGGGATGTGCGCACGATCGGCAAGCAGGCGCTGCTGGATCGCATGGCGGCCTATCTGCAGGAATTGGAACTGCCGCCGGAAGTGCTGCAATCCTACCCCCACCAGTTGAGCGGGGGGATGCGGCAGCGGGTGATCGTGGCAATGGCTACTTTCGTCCATCCCAAGTTTGTGCTGGCCGATGAGCCTACCACTGCCTTGGATGTCGTGATCCAGCGCGGCATTCTCACCATGCTGATGAAGCTGCAAAAGCAGCTGCAGAACACCTTTATCATCGTCTCGCATGATATGGGCGTACACTATCAGATCACCGACCGCATGGTGATTATGTATGCCGGGAAGGTGGTCGAAATTGCGCCTACCGCCATCATTTTTGAGCGTTCCCTGCACCCCTATACCGAGATGCTGATCAACGCGCTGCCGCGTTTGGGGGATGACGTGCAGCGCACCGGGATCAGCGGCCGCCCGCCCAGCTTGCTGGACCCGCCGAGCGGCTGTCGATTTGCCGACCGCTGCTATCTGGCCGATGACCGCTGCCGGCAGGTGGAACCCGCGCTGCTGGAATTGGAGCCTGGACATTTTGTCGCTTGCCTCAAGCGTGAGCCGGGCAAGGAGTGGAGCGCGCATGAATGAGCATTTCTTGGAAATACGCGATGTCAGCAAGATTTATCGCGTCGGGGGGATCATTGGGGCCACCAAAATCGCCGCGGTGGATCACGTCAGCCTGGCGTTGGAAGCAGGCAAGCCGCAGATTTTGAGTGTTGTCGGCGAATCCGGTTCGGGCAAAACGACGCTGGCGCGCATGATTGCCCGCTTGATCCAGCCGACGCATGGTGAGATTTTCATAGACGGCAAGAGCATGAGCGGCTCGCTGAATCATACGCAAATGAAGGAGTTCCGGCGCAAGGTGCAGCCGATTTTTCAAAATCCCTTCGAGAGCTTCAGCAGCCGCAAGACGGTAGACACCTACTTGTTTGAAACGGCGCGCAACATCGCCGGCGCCAAGAACAAGGCCCAGGCGCACCAGGCGGTTGACCAGGCGCTGACCAGCGTTGGCCTGACGTCTGATCGTGTGATCGGCCGGTACCCTAACCAGTTTTCCGGCGGCGAGCTGCAGCGTGTCTCCGTCGCACGCGCCATGATTCCGCGCCCGGAACTGTTGGTGGCGGACGAGCCGGTCAGTATGATCGACGCCTCGCTGCGCATGAATATCGTCAATCTTTTCAAGGAACTGCGCGATCAGTATCAGGTCACGATTTTGTACATCACCCATGACCTATCGACGGCCTACTATGTCAGCGACCTGATTGCCATTATGTACCGGGGCAACATTGTCGAATATGGCCCTTCCAGCCGTGTGCTCAAGCAGCCGGCCCACCCCTATACCGAACTGCTGCTGGACTCGGTCGCCAAGATTGGCGAAAAGTGGAGCGAAGTCATGAGTTTGCCCGATATGGAAACAAAAGAGTATGGGTACAGCGCGTGCAAGTTTGCCGGCCGCTGCCCGTACGTGCGCGACATTTGCCGCCAGGTCAAGCCGCCGCTAGTGGACACGGGCGACGGGCGTGAGGCGCTCTGTTTTAAGCTGGTGGACTATCAAAACGTCGAACATCGCCCCGTCACAACAGACCCCATCACAACGGACAAGGTGCAGGAACATGCCATTTAATGGATTGGGACGCAATTTGGGCAATCTCTCCTGGCTGAGCGAGGCGCAGACGCGCTCAATCAGCGCCGAAAATCCCACCGGCGGCAAAGGCATGGGCGCAATGGCCGACCCGGAGCCGGATGGCCCGGCGCGCGAGTTGGGGCGCGGTTGGAAGTGCCGGCCCTATGTGGTGGTGGGCGCGCAGGAGACGGTTGTATTGGCGGACATCGAAGGGCCAGGCGCCATCCAGAGCATGTGGTTTGGCGGCAGCATCATGACCCGCGACTTTATTTTGCGCATCTATTGGGAAGGGCAGACGCAGCCGTCGGTGGAATGCCCGCTGACTGATTTCTTTGCGCTGCCCTACAGCCTGCAAAACCCTGAACGCCCCACAGATGGCCCGTTGGCGCATATCAATTCGCTGCCGGTAGCCGTAAACCCCAACCGGGCGCTCAACTGTTTCTGGGAAATGTCGTTCCGTCGCCACGCCCGCATCACCCTGGAGAACCGCCATCCCACCCGCTCCGGCGCCTGTTTCTACCAGGTCAACTACTGCCTCACCCCCGTGCCGGAACAGGCAGCCTACTTTCATGCCCAGTTCCGGCGTGCAAACCCGCTGCTCTATCTGGAGCCGTACATCATTCTGGATGGTGTGCAGGGGCGCGGCCACTACGTCGGCACGTCGATGGGCTGGAGTCTCAACAACAACGGCTGGTGGGGTGAAGGCGAGATCAAGTTCTTTATCGACGGCGACGACGAATATCCAACCATCTGCGGCACGGGCACCGAGGACTATTTCGGCGGCGCCTACGATTTTGACGTGGACGGGCAGTACACCACCTATACGACGCCTTTTCTGGGCATGTATCAGGTGCTGCGTCCGGACGGCGCCTATAAGTCGCAGCATCGCCAGGCGATGTACCGCTGGCATGTGATGGACCCCATCAATTTTCAGCAGGATTTCAAGGTGACGATCCAGGCGCTGGGCTGGCGGTCGGAAGGACGCTACCTGCCCGGCCGGCACGACATCTGTTCCGTGGCTTACTGGTACCAGACTTTGCCGGCGCAACCGTTCCCAATCCTTCCCGACCGCAATGCACTTGAAATTATCTGACTTGGCGTATCAGCGGAGCAACCACCATGAGCAACACAACCATATACAACGGCCTGGGTCTGAATCTGGGCAACCTGGCGCGTATTTCGGATGCGGAGACTCGTTCGATCAGCGCGGAAAATTTCACCGGCGAAAAGGGCAAGGGCGGCATGGCGACGGAAGGAACCGGCGCTCAATCTGCGCGTGAGCTAGGCAGGGGCTGGAAGCTCTCCCCCTGCATCACTGTGCCGGGCAGCAGCACCGTAACACTCGCCGATATTGCCGGCCCTGGCGCTGTCCAGCAGATGTGGTTTACGATTCTTCCCAAGTACTGGCGCGCGCTGATCTTGCGCATTTACTGGGACGATGAGGAGACGCCGTCGGTGGAGGCGCCGCTGGGCGACTTCTTCTGCATGGGGTGGGGAGTGCGCGCCAATGTGACATCGCTGCCGGTCGCCGTCAACCCAGCCGGCGGCCTCAATTGCTATTGGGAAATGCCCTTCCGCCGGCACACTAGAATTACAATCGAAAATTTGATACCGGATGCGATCGATGGCTTCTTCTATCAGATCAACTATACGTTGACCGCCGTGGAGGAAGATCGGGCTTATTTTCATGCCCAGTTTCGCCGCCGGAACCCGCTGCCCTATAAAGAGGTTTACCCGATTTTAGACGGCGTCAGCGGCCAGGGGCACTTTGTCGGCGTCTATATGGCCTGGGGCGCTAATAACAACCTTTGGTGGGGTGAGGGCGAAATCAAATTCTACATCGATGGCGACGGCGAATATCCCACCATCTGCGGTACGGGCACGGAAGACTACTTTGGCGGCGCCTGGGGCTTTGAGCAGCCGGCAGGTCGCTATGCTGAATTCTCTTCGCCTTTCTCCGGGATGCCGCAGGTGATCCGCCCGGATGGGCAAAACAGCGCCAACACGCGTTTTGGCCTCTACCGCTGGCACGTGATGGACCCCATTCGCTTCAAACAGGATCTGCGCGTGACGATGCAGGCGCTGGGCTGGCGGATGAGCCTGGAAGGCAAGCCGCGCTATCTGGCACTGCAAGATGACATTGCCTCTACGGCCTTTTGGTATCAACTGGAGCCGCACGCTCCCTTCCCAGCGTTGCCCACATTTGAATATCTAGAGGTCATCTAAACCAGCCATTTGAACCAAGAGGAGCCGATCCATGACCGTTTTCAAAGGCAGCCCCCTGGGCGAACTGGCCCGTGTCCGCAGCGTCACCACCCGCCGCGCTTCCAGTTGGGACCGCAGCGGCGGCAATATGGATTTTTTGGTTGTGCAGCCCGGCCAACAGGTAGCGTTGGCCGACATCGCGGGAGCAGGCTGCATCAACCATATCTGGTGCACGCACGCCTGTGATCAGCCGGACTATCTGCGCCGGCTGGTGCTGCGGGCGCGTTGGGACGGCGAAGCTGCGTACTCAATCGAGGCGCCGCTGGGTGACTTCTTTGGCGTCGGCCATGCCCAGACGGTTAACTTCTCCTCGCTGCCGCTGCAGATGAGTCCATCCGAAGGGCGTGGCTTTAACTGCTGGTTCCCGATGCCCTTTGGCACGCGCGCAGAATTTTTTCTGCTGAACGAATCGGATGTGGCGCTGAACTTCTACTACTATATCGATTATGAACTGCATGACAGCATCCCCGACGACATGGGGCGCTTTCATGCACAGTGGCGGCGCGAGAATCCGACTGAAGGGCTGCGTGAAGAGGATCGGACGGCGCTGCTGGAAGAATCACGCCAGGAGTTCGCTGCGCCGGGCAGCATGTTCGCCGGCGCGCCGGAGGAGGTGCTGGACAATTTGGCCTACTCGTTCGGCGGACGCAATATCGGTGGGCAGGGGAACTATGTGATTCTGGAAGCCGAGGGCGCCGGCCACTATGTCGGCTGCAACATCAACTACCACAATCTGCGCACCGATGCAGCGCTGGCCTGGCCCAGCGATCAGCCTTGGCCGCCGCGGCAGGCGGCGGAGAAAGAGGCGACCCCTGAAGATCGCCTGGCATTTCTGCGCAAGTTCAACTGGTATGGTGAAGGCGACGACATGATCTTTATCGACGGCGAGGAGTGGCCCCCCAGCCTGCACGGCACCGGTACGGAAGATTATTTCAACACCGCCTACTGTCCAGCCGACAAATACGACAGCCTTTACCACGGCATGACCTTGCCTGGCGGCCCCAACTGGAGCGGCAAATCTTCCTATTATCGCTTCCATATTGAAGATGCCATCCACTTCCGCCGCAGCATCCGGGTGACGATCGAACACGGCCACGCCAACCACCGCGCTGACGACATTTCCAGCACGGCGTATTGGTATCAACTTGAGCCGCACAAGCCATTCCCGGCCCTGCCGCTGGTGGCGCAGCGGCTGCCGCGGCCTGATTGAGTGAGATGGGGCGCGTTCAGCCCTGCGCGCGCTCCGCTATGATTTGCCGCCACACCGCGCCGTGGGGGAATTCATACGCATCCAGGCTTGCCGGTTTCATCTCGATGCTGTAGCCGGGCTTGCTGGGCGGCATGTAGCGGCCGGCGCGCACCACGACCGGGTCGAGGAAGTGTTCGTGCAGGTGGTCAACATATTCCACCACGCGATCTTCCTGCGTGCCGCTGATGGCGATGTAGTCGATCATCTGCAGATGCTGGACATATTCGCATAGTCCGACGCCGCCGGCGTGGGGGCAGACGCGCACGCCCAGCTTGGCTGCCATGAGATAGACTGCCAGCACTTCGTTGACGCCGCCCAGCCGGCAGCTGTCGATCTGGCAGAAGTGAATAGCGTCGGCCTGCATCAACTGCTTGAAGATGACGCGGTTCTGGCACATCTCGCCCGTAGCCACCTTGATGGGGGCGATAGCACGGGCAATGGCGGCATGGCCCAGCACATCGTCGGGGCTGGTCGGTTCTTCCATCCACCAGAGGTCAAAGGGGGCCAGATGGCTGACCCATTCGATGGCAGTCGGCACATCCCACACCTGGTTGGCGTCCACCATCAGGTAGTTGTCGGGGCCGATCTCCTCGCGCACCAGGGCGCAGCGGCGGATGTCGTCCTGCAGGTCGCGCCCTACTTTGAGTTTGAAGTGACGCCATCCATCCGCAAGCGCCTCGCGGCAGAGGGCGCGAATCTTGTCGTCGCTGTAGCCCAGCCAGCCGGTGGAGGTGGTGTAGGCGGGATAGCCGGTCGCCAGCAGTTCACGCTCGCGCTGCGCTTTGCCGGGCGCCTGGCGGTGGAGCAGGGCAATGGCTTCATCGGGCGTAAGCACGTCGGTGATATAGCGGAAGTCGATGCAGCGCACCAACTCTTCGGGCTGCATGTCCACCACCAGCTTCCACAGCGGTTTGCCTTCGACCTTGGCCCACAGATCCCAGACCGCATTGACGATGGCGGCGGTTGCCAGATGCAGCACGCCTTTTTCCGGCCCCACCCAGCGCAGTTGGCCGTCACTGGTCAAGCTGCGCCAGAAGAGCGCCATATTGTCTGTGATCTCTTCCAGCGTCTTGCCGCGCACGAGCGGGGCCAGGGAGTCGGCTGCGGCTACACACAGTTCCGTGCCGCGACCGCAGGTGAAGGTCAGACCGTGGCCGGCCAGCCCATCTGCGCGGTTCGTCACCAGCACCACATAGGCAGCCGAGTAATCCGGGTCGGGATGCATCGCGTCGGAACCGTCGAGCGCGTGAGAGGTCGGGAAGCGGATATCGCGGGCAATGACATCGATAATGCGTGTAGACATGAGTTTATTTTCCTAACCAGTTTTGAATGGGTTTGCTGAATGAATTTTACCAGCAGTGATAAGATTTACGGGATTCGCCAAATAGGCTTGCAGGCTGCGGATGGACGTGCGCAGCGGGCTGTGCTCGGCTATACTGTTGCAGATCAAAAGGTAACGTATAGAATACATGGCATTATGTACAAACGGATCGTTGTAAAACTGGGTACGAGTGTTCTGACTGCCGGCGAAAGGCAGCTCAACCAGGCACGCATGGTGGAGCTGGCGCGCCAGTGCGCTGCGCTCTATCAGCGCGGTCACGATGTGGTGCTCTGCTCCTCCGGGGCCGTGGCGGCAGGGCGCGCCCATCTGAATTTTCCCCAACTGCCGCCCACGATTGTGAGCAAACAGCTTTTTGCCGCTGTCGGCCAACTGCAGTTGATGCGGATGTGGGAGCAATTTTTTGCCATCTATAACGTGCGCATCGGACAGATTCTGCTGACGCGTGCCGACGTGGAGAACCGCCAGCGCTATCTTAACGCGCGCGATGCCCTGTCGGCGCTGCTGGAACAGCGGATTGTGCCTATCGTCAACGAAAACGATGCTGTGGCCACCGAAGAGATACGCGTGGGCGACAACGACAATCTATCCGCCTTGGTAGCCACTCTTATCAGCGCCGATCTGCTGCTGCTTTTGACCGATCAGGCCGGCCTCTTCACCGCCGACCCGCGCAAAGACCCTGCCGCGCAGTTGATTCCGGAAGTGCGCAAGATTGACGAGACGCTTTTCGCCCTGGCGGGCGGCAGCGTGACGGGGTTGGGCACAGGCGGCATGACCACCAAGCTGCATGCCGCCAATATTGCCCGCCATGCTGGGGCCGACGTTGTGATTGCCGCCGGCGGCGAGCCGGAGGTGATCGCACGCGTGGCCGGCGGGGAAAGTCTGGGCACCCGTTTTCCGGCGCTCAAAACGCGGCTGGAAAGCCGCAAGGCGTGGATTCTAACCGGCCCCAAGCCCGCAGGGGTGTTGCTAGTCGATGATGGCGCCGCTGACGCGATTTGCCGCGGCGGGCGCAGCCTGCTGCCGGCAGGCATCCGCCGCATCGAAGGCGACTTCCAGCGCGGCGACACCGTTTCGGTGGCTGACCTACGCCGCCATGAGCTGGCGCGCGGGATCGCTGCCTACACCGGCGTTGATCTGCGGCGCATCGCCGGCTGCCGTTCCGACGACATCGAGCCGCGCCTGGGCTACACCTATGGCGATGTGGCGATGCACCGCAACGACATGATCCTGCTCACCGATTGACACAGATTGACAGCGAATGCCGCCCATCATCCGGATTGAAAATCTCTCCTACGCCTACGAGTCTGAAGGGCGTCCTCCGGTGCAGGCGCTGACTGGCGTCAATCTGGAGATTGAGCAGGGCGAGTATGTGGTGATTCTCGGCCATAACGGGTCGGGCAAATCTACGCTCGCCAAGCATCTCAATGCGCTGCTGCTGCCCAGCGCCGGGGATGTGTGGGTGCGTGCGTGGAACACACGCCAGCTTGCGCATACGCTCGATATTCGCCGCACGGTAGGGATGGTCTTCCAGCACCCCGACAACCAGATCGTGGCCACGGTTGTGGAAGAGGATGTGGCGTTCGGGCCGGAGAATCTGGGCGTGCCGCGACCGGAGATTCTGCGGCGGGTGGATTGGTCGCTCGACCTGGTGGGGATGCAGGAATATCGCACGCGCGCGCCGCACCAGCTTTCCGGCGGCCAAAAGCAGCGTGTCTGCATCGCCGGTGTGCTGGCCATGCAGCCGGAGGTGCTGGTGTTGGACGAGGCGACGGCGATGCTGGACCCGCTGGGCCGCGAGGAGGTGCTGGCGGTTGCCCGCCGCCTCAATCGCGAACAAGGGGTGACGGTGGTGGCTGTCACTCATTTTATGCGCGAGGCGCTGGACGCCGACCGCATTGTGATCATGGCGGGGGGCCAGGTGGCGCTGGCCGGTCCGCCGCGCACGATCTTCCAGCAGGGCGAGCGGCTGCGCGAACTGCAGCTGGATACGCCGCATGTCAGCGCTTTAGCCGCTGAACTGCACCGCCGCTACCCGGCATTCCCGGCGGACCTGCTGACGGTTGGCGAGGTGGTGGCCGCCGTCAAATCCTGGCCGGGCGTGCATCCGTATGAGGGCGTCTGGACAGGACAGGAAAACGCAGTTGGCAATGAAGACGCCGTTACTGAAGAGTTGATCCGTGTCGAGCACTTGACCTATTCCTACATGCGCGACACACCGCTTGCGGTGCAGGCTGTCAACGATGTCAATCTCAGCGTCAAACGCGGCAAGATTTTAGGCGTGCTGGGCCACACGGGTTCGGGCAAATCCACCGCCATCCAGCACCTCAACGCGCTGCTGCGCCCGCAAGGCGGCTCTGTAACGGTTTTCGGCCACAACACGGCTGCCCCCCACGTAGACGTGCGCGCCATTCGCCGCCGTGTGGGTCTGGTTTTTCAGATGCCGGAGGCGCAGTTGTTTGAGCAATATGTGGGTGACGATATCGCCTATGGGCCGCGCAAGCTCAATCTGGATCGCGCCGAGGTGCGCGCGCGTGTGCAGCGGGCAATGGAGGCGGTCGGGCTGGGTTTTGAAGAATTCAAAGACCGGCTGACCTTTCGGCTCAGCGGCGGGCAGATGCGTCGCGTGGCGCTGGCCGGTGTGCTGGCGCTGGAGCCGGAGGTGCTGGTGCTGGACGAGCCGACGGCCGGGCTGGACCCGCAGGCCCGCCGCCAGTTGATGGAGCATATTCTGGCGCTGACGGAACAGGGAATCACGCTGGTCATCATCTCGCACAACATGGAGGAGATGGCCGAAATCTGCGACTGCCTGGTGGTGATTGCCGGCGGGCGCACGGTGATGGAGGGCACGCCGGCGCAGGTGTTTGGCCGCCCGGCCGAACTGCGCAAGCTGGGACTCAATGTACCCGACGTAACGCAAGTGGCCGCAGCCTTGGCCGAAGCGCAGCTGCTGCCGCCGGAGCTGCCGGTCTACACACTGGCGCAGGCAGTGGAGGCATTGAGCCATGTCCTTTGAACTCTCGCGCAATGTGATCTTGGGGCAGTATATTCCCGGCGACACTTTTGTGCATCGTCTCGACCCACGCACCAAACTGCTGTGCACGCTTTTCCTGCTCATCGCCATCTCCTTCACACGCTCGATCCTGGCGGCGCTGATCTACTTAGCGCTGCTGCTGCTGATCGTGCGCGTGGCGCGTATCCCGCTGGGCTTTGTGCTGCGTCCCTTCCTGCGCGGGCTGCCGTTTATCCTGTTTTTTTTGACTTTCACCGTGCTGTGGCTGGGCTGGCAGGAGCCGGTGGGCACGGTCTTCTGGCAGTGGGGTTGGATTCGCATCACCAGCAGCGGCGTGAGCATGGCAGTGTTGAGCCTGATTCGGCTGGCCTCGCTGCTGCTGCTGATCAGCCTGCCGACGCTGACCACCAGAATTACGCAGTTGACCTATGGCGTGGAATCTCTGCTCAAGCCGGGGGCGCGGCTGGGGCTGCCGGTGCATGAGATTGCCCTGGTGGCGACGATTGCCTTGCGCTTTGTCCCGATCCTGACCGAGGAACTGGAGCGCGTGATGAAAGCGCAGGCCAGCCGCGGGGGCGAGATCGGCACGCTCAACTGGCGGCAGCCGGCGCAGATCGGCAAGGCGCTGCTGCCGTTGATCGTGCCGCTGTTTGTCAACGCCTTCCGCCGCGCCGAAGAGATGGCGGTGGCCATGGAAGCGCGCGGCTACGTCGGCGGGGCTGGGCGCACCCATTTTGTCCAGCTGCACGCCGGCCCTGCCGACATCGTTGTGACCACTGCCATGCTGCTGCTGCTGCCGGCTGTCTGGTTCTGGATCGATCCGCTGTTGCAGCTTGTTGTCGCGCGCTATACTGCCTTATAGGGGCATGAGGTTCGGCGGTGCTCGCTAATCACCTGCCGGCCTGGCGTGCGGGATGTTTGTCTGCTTTGCCGCTCCGGCTGTCTTGCCGTGGCGCAATACGCGCAATAATACACGTGGGGCAAACAGACTAGCGGGCGGTTGCATCAGGTTCATCACTTTATAAAAAGCCCCCAGCACCACTGGATCGCGCTGCGTGGCGCGTTGTACGCGTGCCATGTACGCATTGATAAAATCTACGCCGGCATCTTTTTTACCCACTGTGCCAGGAAAACAGAAGTCGGAACCGACCGCCATCTTCCAAGGGTTATCCACAATCTTGGCCGCGCGGCGGAAGAAGTCGCGGGCAAGATTCCGGCGGCTGCTGCGCTGGGCAAGGCTTGCATCCAGCGCCTGCGCCTCCAGTGCGGCGCAAGTCATGCCCTGTCCATAGACCGGGTTGAAGCTGCAAATGGCGTCACCCATCACCAAGTAGCCTTCTGGGAAGGGTGCCAGCTTCTCATAGTGACGGCGCACGCTGGTCGGAAATTTATAGGGCATGATGGACGAAATCGGCTCCAACTTGAGGAGCAGGTTATATACATCCGGCGCGGGCAGTGAGCGCGCAAAGGCGAGATAGCCTTGCTCGTCTAGCGGTGGGTGATCGCCGTTGATGCCGCCAAGCGAGACAATCCAGCGATCTCCCTCCATCGGGAAGGCGATGCCGCTGCGCTTATCGTTCGGCCCTTCCGGCGATACAATCAGCAGGGTCGCGCCCTCCAGATCAAGGGGGCGGCGACGATAGACGCGTGTAGCGTAGCCGATATTGATTTTGACCACACTTTCGTCAGGCTGGGCATAACCCGCCTCTGCCAGCCATTTTAGCCCGGCAGCACCGCGCCCGCCGGCGTCGATCACCAGGTCTGCCGCATAGTCGGCTGCTGCGCCGTCTGCGCTGCGCTGTATGGCCCGCACGCCGGTGACGCGACGCTTGTCCGCCGTGAACAGCAGTGTTTCCACGTCGCACTGGTCGATCAGCCGCACGTTGGGCAGGGCGAGCACGCGGCGGCGGATCTGCCACTCCAGCAGGGGGCGGCTCATCAAGGCCCCGTACAGCCCACTTTGCACCTGCAAGCGGTAGCCGCCATGCGTAAACCAGCGCATCCCTTTGCTCATGTCAGTGATGATCGCCCCTTCCTGCCGCAGCCCTTCAATCAAATCAGGGAAATAATGCGCCATGACGTTCAGCCCCTGGGCCAGCAGGGCGTGCAAATGGCGCGTCTGCGGCTGTCCCTTGCGTGACTCCGGTATGTCGCTCACCGCGTCGCGCTCCAGAATGGTGACGCCGGCAAAGTGCTCACTCAGGACACGCGCCGCCAGCAGGCCGGCCATGCTGCCGCCGACAACAATGGCGTGCCCATTTATATTGTTGTTGTTTGCTGTCTTCATAATAGTTGTCCCCTTCTTCTTCATACCCACGTTTGCGCCCGTTCTTGTGTGTCAAGCATAAAGAGGGCGCGTCACGGCTCCGTCACCGGAAGCGCTGCTGCGCGTTTGGAAAAAGGCGAATATGCGTTGCAGGGTTGCGCGCTTGCTTGCCAACAACCGAGCACACCCGTAAAATGGCAAGCCATGCCCCAAATTCATGTGCGTTTTTTTGGGCCGCCTATCCTCGAGCGCGATGGAAAGCGCGTGGAAGTCGATACACGCAAGGCAATCGCACTGCTGGCCTATCTGGCGCTGGCCGAGCGACCGGTCAGCCGCGCTTCGCTTTCTGCCCTGTTGTGGCCGGACTACGACGCCAAGCGCGCAACCGCCAATCTGCGCCGCACGCTCTGGTCGCTCAACGCCGTGCTCGGCGCAGGCGTGCTGGAGAGCGGCAGCGACCTGATCGCACTGGCGGCATCGGAACTGTGGATTGATGTCGTCGAGTTTCGGCGCCTGCTGCAGCAAACCCGCCGCCATGGCCATACCGCCGCCGAGATTTGCGCCGAATGTCGCATCCTACTGATGGCAGCCGCCGAATTGGCGCAGGGTGATTTTCTAGAGGGCTTCACGCTGCGCGATGCGGTGGAATTTGACGACTGGCAGTCACTCACGGTGGTGAGCCTGCGCAACAGCCTGGCGGATTGTCTGCGCCGTCTGGCCGCAGCGCACTTGAACACAAACGATTTGGCCGCGGCAAGAGACGCTGCGCTGCGTTGGGCCAGCCTCGACCCCCTGGATCAGACGGCAGCCGGGCAACTCATGTTGCTGCATGCTTGGAATGGCGATCATGCCGCCGCCCTGCGCATCTATCGGGAACTGGAGCGGTCGCTGCACAAAGAGTTGGCTGCTGCTCCTGATCACGAGTTGGCCACTCTCTTTGCCGCCATCAAGGAGCGCCGCGAACCATCGCCGCCAAGCGCCGGCACTAGCTTAGGAATGACAGACGCCGCGCAGCTCACATCAGAAATCGCGCCGGGGCCAGCCACGATGTTGGGGCAATCGACGGTGCTGGCCTCACTGTTTGCCGAAGATGCGTTCAGCTTGCCGCCGCCGCTCTTTGTCGCTCGCGAGCACGAACTCGCCGTACTCGATGCCCATTTTCGTTCTGTCTGCCAGGGGCAGGGACGTGTTGTCTTTGTCACGGGCGAGGCCGGCCAGGGCAAGACCGCGCTGCTGCACGCTTTCGTACGCCAGGCCGTGGTCACCCATCCTGAGATCGTTGCCGCCGCCGGCGCCTGCAATGCCTATACCGGCGTCGGCGATCCGTATCTGCCGTTTCGCGACTTGCTGGGGCTGCTGACAGGAGACCTGCAAGCTCGCGTCAGCGCCGGCAGCCTGTCGCGCGAGCAGGCGCTGCGCCTCTGGCAGATCATGCCTGCTACGGTACAGGCGCTGGTGGAGGAAGGGGCCGACTTGCTCCAAACCTTTATCTCACTGCGCCCGCTGCTGGCGCGCAGCGCACCGTGGCTGGATCCTGCCACGCGCCAGGCGCTTGCAGAACGCGTCGCGCACCCGCCCATCTTCGATCCGATGCTCCAGCAGGCCAGCCTCTTCGAGCATTTTGCTCAGGTGCTGGCACGGCTGGCGAGCCAGGCTCCCTTGCTGCTGGCGCTCGACGATCTGCAATGGAGCGACGCCGGATCTTTGGCCTTGCTCTTTCACCTCAGCCGCCGAATGGCAGGCAAGCGCATCTTGATCCTTGTCGCCTATCGTCCCAACGATGTGGCTCTGGGACGAGGCGGCGAACGCCATCCGCTGGAACCGCTTGTACACGAGGTGGAGCGCACCCAAGGCGACTCTACCATCGACTTGAGCCAGGCGCAGGATCGTGCCTTTGTCGATGCTCTATTGGACAGCGAACCCAACCGCATGGGCGCAGCCTTTCGCGATGAACTGCTGCGTCGCACGGGCGGCCATCCCTTGTTTACCAGTGAACTGCTGCGCGGCATGCAGGAGCGCGGCGACCTTATGCGCGATGCAGCCGGTTTTTGGGTGGCGCAGCCTGCGCTCGATTGGGAGCAACTGCCGGCGCGGGTGGAGGCGGTGATCGGCGAACGCCTCGCCCGCTTGCCGACGGCGTTGCGCGATCTCCTGGCTGCCGCCAGTGTAGAAGGCGAGGAATTTTCCGTCGAGCTTGCCGCGCACCTGGCCGGGATCGATGCGGTTGAAGCGCTCCGGATGCTTAGCCATGCGGGAGAGCGCGAGCATCGTCTTGTGGCCGGGCTGGGTGTGCAGCGTATTGGCGCTACCCGTCTCACGCGCTTCCGCTTTCATCATTTCCTGATCCAGCGCAGCCTGTACACTGGGCTGAATGCAGCCCAACGCTCTGCCTACAATGAGGATGCCGGCGTCTGGCTGGAACGCATCTATGCTGCGCATTCCGAGGAGATCGCTGTCGCCCTGGCCCACCATTTCGACGACGCCGGTCTGGGGGAAAAGGCCATCCGCTACTATCAACAAGCCGGCGATCTCGCGCTGCGCCTTTCCGCCAATACAGAGGCTGCACAGCACTATGCGCGGGCGTTGGCTCTGCTGGCCGAACTGCCAGCTACGCCCGATCTCTTGCAGCAGGAATTTGTGCTGCAAGCGTGGTACTCGATTCCCGTCCAGCACCTGGAGGGGTGGGCCTCGCCGCGGGCGGATGCAGCCTGCATGCGCGCGCTGGAGTTGGCGCACCTGTTGGGCAATCCGCCCTCCTCACACCCGCTTTTGGGGCGCATCGCCCATGCCTGGGCCTATCGCGGCGAACACCGGCGTGCGCTGGCGTTGGCGCAAGAACTGCTGGCGCTAGCCATCACCGAAGAAGATGACGCCGGCTTGCTCGAAGCGCACACCGTGATCGGGCTTGCCCATTTCTATCTAGGCGACTTTGTCGCCGCTCAGCCCCATCTCGAAATTGCAGCCGGTCTGTATGATCGCACCCAGCACGCTGTGCTCACTTACGTGTACGGTCAAGATACAGGTGTGCATGTTGGGCTTTACCGCATGCTCAACCTCACCATGCTTGGCTACGTAGACCAAGGGCGCGCACAGGCTGCGGCTACCATCGCCTTGGCGAAAGAGATAGGACACCCATTCACCAGCGCGTTTGCCTGGAGTTTTGTTGCCCTTGCTGCTGCGTTGGCCCTGGATATTGATACACTGGAACAGGCTGCCGGCAGAGGTCTGGCCATTGCACGCGCACATGCTTTTCCTACCTGGACTGCACTTTGTCTGGGAATGGGAGGCTATGCCCGCGCGCACAAAGGCGAACTGGAACAAGGCTTTACCGACAGCATGATCGGCCTGGAGATTGTGCTGCCTACCGGCGCGCAAGTAATTAGCCCTTTTATCTTGGGTCTCGCTTCTGAACTGCAGGCCACAATGGGACAGCCAGATGACGCTTTGAGTCTTCTCATAATTGCCCTTGCCATTGCCGAGCAAAACGAGGAGGGATTGTCCATTGTCGATCTGTACAGGCGGCGCGGCACGTTGATGCTGGAGACAGGACGCGCTTGGGCCGAAGCAGACAGCCACTTCCGGCACGCAATTGCTTTCGCCCGCAGCCGCCAGGCGCGCCTGCACGAACTGCGCAGCCTCACCACGCGGCTGCGCCTGGCGCGCACGCATGCGCCGGCTGAGGTCCCGGCGGCCTACCAGGAACTGCAAAGCGCTTACGCCTGGTTTACGGAAGGATTTGATGCGACGGATCTGGTCGCAGCGCGTGCGCAACTGGCGCACAACTGAACTCGCGGTAGTATAAAGCCCTCAATATCTACTGGTGGCAAAACCGGGCCGTTTGGGCTAAGATGGGGGCTGCCATATCCCGTCCACCATTCACATAGGAAAGCAGAGCCGCTATGCAGAACCAATCGTTTACGACGCGTCGCCTGGTCATTACGGCGGTGCTGATTGCCATCACGATCGTGCTGTCGATCCCGCTCAACCTGGGGCCGCTGATTTCGCTGGGCTTTATCAGTTTTCCGCCGGCCATTGCCGTAACCATCGTGCATGTCCCGACGATTATCGCCGCCATCCTCGAAGGGCCGATTGTCGGCGCCATTGTGGGCGCGGCGTTTGGCCTCTTCAGTCTGTTCTTGGCGACGCAGCCGACCGCCGGGCCGGGCAATGCTCCCTTTGTGGATCCACTGGTTTCGGTGCTGCCGCGTCTCTTTATCGGCCCCGTAGCCTGGCTGGTCTATCGGGCGCTCAAATCGTCGGGTGAGCAGGTGCGTCTCAGCAGCGCGGCGATAGCCGGCACACTGACAAACACCATTCTCGTCATCGGCGCTATCTCCCTGCGTTTTGGCCTGCCCTTCTTTGGTATTCTCGCCGGCGCCGGCATCAATGTGGTGCTGGAGGTAGTCGTGGCCGTCGTGATCGTCGTGGCGGTGGTCAACGCCCTGCGCGGCACCGCTTATGGGCGCAAAGGATCATCCGTTTAGAGGGCGCGACGAATCAATGACTTTGCGGGGTATCTAGCCGCGCCTGAAGCAATGGTTGGTGGAAGAACGTGCGAGGCTCAGTTCACTGCATTGGGGGCAGGCGAATTGGCGGGAACTGAGCCAGGCACAGCGTGCTGGCTCACCCGCGCAGCTTGCCACCTGTTTCGCGTTCCACGCGGCGCACAATCCGTTCGCGCAGCTTGACGACATCGGCGTCGCGCAGGTTGGCTTCCTGGCTTTGATAGGTGAGCCGGAAGGCTAACGATTTGCTGCCGGCGGGTAGCGGTTCTCCACGATAGAGGTCAAACAACTCCACGTCAACCAGCAGATCGCTGCCGGCGGCGCGGATGGCCTTCTGCAGTTGGCGCAGTGTTACCTCTTCGCCGACGACAAAGGCCAGGTCCTCGACCACGGGCGGCATCGAGCTGATGGGGCGCATAGGCGTATACTGCCAGCCCAGCCGCACCAGCGGCTCCAGCCGCAGTTCGGCACTGTTGATGCGCACGGCAGGCAGGTCAAAAGCAGCGCGCACGCGCGGGTGCACTTCGCCGGCCAGCCCCAAGCTCTGGCCTTGTACAAAGACTTCGGCGCAGCGGGGGCCAAACGAGTCGCTGTCCGGCCTGGCGCGGAATTCGATGTCGTCCGTTTGAAAGCCGAGCCGTTCCAGCAGCGTTTCCACCACCCCTTTCAGATCGTAGAAGTCCATCTCGCTCTCTGTCTCGGCAGTGCTGTAGAAGCTCTGCGGGCGGCGCGGGCCGGCCATGACAATACAGACGCGCCGGTCTTCCACGGGGAGTAGACCCTCGCCCTGCTCCGGCAAGTAGACCCGCCCGATTTCAAAGGCGGCCAGCCGATTCGTATAGCGCAGATTGTACTGGAGATTCTCCAGTGCGCTGGCCAACAGCATGCGGCGCAAGACGCGGCGCTCGATAGCGATAGGGTTGGTCAGCGTGATGTAGCTGGCGTCACCGGCGGTATTATCCCCGCCGTTGGCTGACAAGCGCGCGTGGTTGTCCGGCGACGTCAGCGCATAATTGATCGTATCCTGCAGCCCGCAGCCGATCAATAGATCGCGCACCTTTTCTTCGGTGTCGAACAGGGCGCTCCGCTGCTGCGTGGGCAGTTCCTCCTGCAGCAAAGTGGCGCCGATATGCTCATAGCCGATGATACGCGCCACTTCTTCGCACAGATCGGCGGGATACCGGATATCCAGACGATGCCAGGGCGCAACACATTCGAGCAGAGGCTCACCGGCTTGGCGCTGAAGGGCAAAGGTGGCGTCGGCAGGCGCGTGCCCAGCCGGTTCATCTACCACCTGCACTTGGAAACCGAGCCGGGTCAGCGCTTCGGCTGCCTGCACCAGCGTCACCGGCATACCCAGAATACGCGCCAGGTCGCCGGCTGTCGTATACACCGTCGGCTCCACCTGCGGCACGGGGTAATCGTCCACCATGCCGGGCACAACGCGCCCACCGGCATACTGGCGCATCAACTCTGCGGCGCGACGGGCGGCAATGGCGTTGAGGCCGGCTGGAATGCCGCGGGCAAAACGGAAATTGGCTTCACTGAAGAGCTTGAGGCTTTGGCTGGTGCGCCGGTTGTTGATGCCTTCAAAGGTCGCAGATTCAAGCAGTACATTGCGCGTGCTCTCTGTGACCTCGCTTTCCAGCCCACCCATGACGCCGGCAATAGCGATGGAGCCAAGTGTGTCGGCGATCATCAACATGGAGTCGTCCAGGGTGCGCTCAATTTTGTCCAGGGTGGTGAATCTCTCACCGGCTGCGGCACGGCGCACGACAATGGTAGGCGTGGCATCGCCTACTTGCTGCGCGCGGCGCAGCAGGGTGTCGTAATCAAAGGCATGCAGCGGTTGGCCCCACTCCAGCATGACATAGTTGGTGATATCGACCACATTGTTGATCGGCCGCATCCCGGCATGCGTCAGCCGTTGCTGCAGCCACTTGGGCGAAGGGCCGATGCTGATGTTCTGGATGATGATGCCGGTGTAACGGTGGCAAAGCGCCGGCGCATCGACGCGCACGGCGACATAATCGGCCGCTTGATCGTCCCCTTCCGTGGCTGACGGGTTGGGCGGCAAATGCAGGGGGGCTTCGGTCAAGGCGGAAATCTCGCGCGCAATGCCGATCATGTTATAGCAGCGCGCCATGTCAGGCGTAAGATCTAACTCAAATACGCTTTCGCCCAGATAGTCCCGCAGTGCCGTGCCCACCGGGGCAGATTCCGGCAGCAGGATAATGCCTTCATGTTCTTCGCTGATGCCCAATTCCCGCTCGGAGCAGACCATGCCCGACGACTCAACCCCGCGGATTTTGGAGGGCTTGAGTTTTTTCATGGGCCGCGGGTCTGCGTCGCTGTAGGCATCCACCAGCACGGCGCCGGCGCGCGCAAAGGCCACCTTGAGCGGTGGCAGTGGATCGACGCTGCGGAATTGGAACAGATTGGGAGCGCCGGTCACCACGCGCTGCGGGGCGTCGCCGCCAAAGTCCACATCGACCAGAACCAGCCGGTCAGCGTCAGGATGAGGGGCAACGCTCACGACCTGGCCCACGCGGATCAGGTCGGGATCCCACCAGTCGCCGACCTGGTGGATGGCATCGACGGCCAGTCCGGCCAGCGTCATGCGTTCGGCCAATGCTGGGATGGGCAGCGTGATATCGACATACTCTTTCAGCCAGGTAAGCGGCGCCAACATGCGGACACTCCAGATTCTTATAGTACCTGCGGTTCGATGGTGCTTGTCAACTGTTCATGCACGAGGTCAACAGCCAGCGCTCGCCATTGGCCCCAGCCGTGGCGGTCGCCAATCAGGTTGCGCAGATCATTGGACACATCGCCCAACTGGCTGGGCAAAACAGCATGAAACTCCGAAATCTCATTGTCGCGCTCACAGCGCGGCTGTGTAAAATCTGCCTGCAGGGTGAAAATGTAACTTGCGAAGCGGGCCACTTCGTCGCCATAGGTGAAGTGGTAGGTGATCAGCCCCAAGAAGCGCTGAATTGCGCAATCTAGACTTGTTTCCTCGGCCAGCTCGCGCAGCAGCGCTTCTTCGACCCCTTCGTTGGGGTGTACACCGCCCGAAAGCAGGCGGTAGATATGGGCAGGATAGTGGGCCTTGGCGTGCAGCCAGATTTGTCCGGCTGGATTTTGGATCGCAAACACGACTTCTGCGCGGCGGTCACTGGTAGGCTGCCAGCGGTAGGCCCGGATGTAGTCGTCGGCCTGAATCCAGTAGGCGCGGCGCGCTGGTGTTCCATACCTTTGCATGAGGTCCTGAACCTCATCCTCCACAATCATAGGCCGGTTGACTTGGATTGCGGCGCTCCCAAGCGGTTGTGACATTGCCTGCTCCTCACTCTCGCTGAAAAATGAATGGTGCTGCGAGCCGGTATACCACAGCGCTTGGGAAACAACACAGAATGGAAGGCTCCGATCGACAATTTGCCGGTAGTTTACTGGCAGTTTACCGGCAATTCACATAGACTTTATCCTTTTAGGCGCTTTTGCGCCGCCGGAACAGGCCGGCGCTTGCGAGCAGCAAGAGCGCCAGGCTGGCTAAGCTGATGGCGCCGCCTATCTGGCGCGGCGGCGTATCTTCGTAGACGAGCAGCAGGTAGCCTTCGCCGGGCGAAACCTGCACCGTCATGCGGCCCAATGTGCCGGTTGTTTCGGGGATAATTTCCACCTGTTGGCGTCGTTGCCCATGCTTGCCGTCGAGCAGGTACGCATTCCAGCCCGGATAGTAGAATTGGTTAAAAATGATTGTTTGCGGTTCCGCGCTTTGGTTGGCATAGTAAATTTCTTCGCTGACCGTGCTGTGCGCCACGGATTCGGCGCCAAAGGTTTTATAGTCAAAGACGCTGTAGTCCAGCTTGGTGTCAACGGGCTTGACGGCTTCCCCTTTGTTGGCCTGGCTGACGTAGTAGTCGGCCATCGGACTCCAGGTGGGAATTTGCGTGACCCAGCGCGTGCTGCCGGTCATTTCATCCGACGACTGCTGAAAGCGCATCAGCCCGGCGAGGCTGACGGGGCCTTCCGCCGGCTCGCTGATCTGGACTTGCAGATAACTGTAGCTACCCAGGATGACCACTGCGGCCAGCGCCAGGAGAGGCAGCGAGAGGCTTTTGTCGTTCCACTGCGGTAGGTGAGCAGCCACCAGCCCAGCCAGAACACTGGTGCACAGGGACGTCAGCACCAGCCAGCGCCAGGGAAACTGCGCCGACTGCAGCAGCGCGCCCAGCCCAGGCAGCTCCCACAGGGGGGCCGCTGCTTGCAAGGTGAGCAGCGCAGCGAAGCTGCCCGCTGCGGCAAAATAGGCGACCTCCCAGCCAAAGCGCCCGGCCCGTCGCCACAGCAGCAGCATACCGATGACGGCAAAAACGAAGGCCACCGCGCCGATTTGAAAGCTGATCGGGTCCTGCGGCCCCGGTACACTGACGCCAAACCCCCACTGGGGGCTGAACAACTGGAAAAAATAGACGAAGTGGCCGCGAAAGTCATAGCGACCGCCAAACCATTGGTCTACTTTCACCGAGTTGCGTTCAAGCAGCATCGGCAGCCAGAAGGCAGCGCTGAGGCCCAATCCGGCAAGGCCGCCCAGGCCGGGCGCCAGGCAGCGGCGCAGCGACCACCCTATGCGCTGCAAGCGGCTTATCCTGCCGCCGGTGACTGCTTCCGGCAGCGCATAGACGATCGTCAGAAGCAGCACATAGCCGGCCAGCAGCGGGGTAAAGAGCACGACCACCAGGTTGCTGGTGTACATCAACCCTGCGTAGCTGAGCGCCAGCCCCACAATCCAGCGCCAGGCGTGCGCCAGATCGCGCAACACGCCCCAGCGCGCGTGGGGCTGGGGCGGTTGACGGCTGGCCAATACAGCCTGGCGAGCCGTCCAGAGGCAAAGCGGCAGCCAGACAAAGGCCATGCTCTCGGCCAGGTTGGCGCGCACATACAGGTTGAGCAGATGATAGGGAATGTAGGTGTAGACCAGTGCAGCGATTAAGCCTGCCGAGCGTCCGGCCCATGCGCGTACAAAGGCATACATGGCGGCGGCGCTGCCCAGGATGCTGAGCACAAAGATGCTCTCCACCGCCGCCGTATAGCTGAAATAGAAAAAATGCAGCAGGATTTCGGCCAGAAAATGGCTGAGGGGGCCATAGATGTTAAAAAAAGGATAGCCGTACCCAAAGGCAAAATCCGGACTCCAGCGCGGCCACCAGATGCCGTCCTGCACCAGCCGGTCATATTCAAACAGAAAGTAGACATGATGGCGGGCATCGTTGGCGCCCCAAAAATAACCGGGCAGCAGAAAAGGCGCCACGGCAAAGGAGGTAAGCGCCAGCGCCAACCACAGCAGCGGGTCGCGCCACAGCGGCGGATAGGCCGGCCCTGCGCCGTGCTGCGTCTCGTCAATCTGCTTACTCTCCATACAGCACCAATTTGTCGTCGATCCCGCCATCTACCGGCAGGCGCCGGCCGCTGCGCCAGTCGTAGAGGCCAAAATAGTAGCGCAGCTTCGCATCGTCCGGCGCTGCCGGCAGATCGAGCACATAGCGGCCGCTGATGATCTCGCCGGGCTGCCAACTGGTGGCGGGGCGATCCGCCGGCAGGGGCTGTGTGTCCAGTTGGGCGACCACCTGTTCGTCTCCTCCCTCATCGCTGATGGCTTGGAAGAAGATATTGTTGTCGTCACTTGCCAAAGGCTGGAGCACCTGCCAGGTAATGTCAAGCGCCGTGCTGCCGTCCGCCTCATCCAGTTGCGCCGAGAGGATGGCCAGTTGGTTTGCACCGAGGAGAGCGAGTGGTCTGGCCGGCGGCGGCACGGGTGTATAGGTGGGCAGCAGGTATGGATAGCCGGCCAGCACCACAACCGCCACCAGCACCGTCCAATAGGGTGGCGCTGCCAGCTCCGGCAGCAGCACGGGCAGACAGCCGGCAGCCAGCGCCAGCAGTGGGGCAGCCAGCAGCAAAAGCTGCCACGGATAGGTCAGCAACTGGTCGGCGCCGCTCAGCCGCCAGAGGCCGGCGCTCCAACCCAGGCTAAGGGCGATCAGCAGCAGCCCGCCGCCAAAGGCCAGGCCCAGCAGGCGCGCCTGGTAAGAAGCAAGCCGGCGGCGCCCGCTCATCATCCAGCCCCAAAGAGCCAGCGCACCGTAGGCTAAGACCGCAAAGCCCAACTGAAAAGGGTAGCCATCCTGCCAACCGGCAACGCTGGGTGCATTCAGCCGGCGCACATCAAAAAATTGGTATAGGTAGACAAAGTGGTCGGCGAAGACAGCCGGCGCCTGCGCGCTGAGCGACCAGAAGGGCAACAGCGTGACGGCGGCGGCCGCGCCGGCTGTGATGGTGACGAGTACAGGGATCCAATGACGCTCCACGAACAGCGCGTAGGCAAGCAGCAGTACACTCGCCAACGCTGCCAGACCCGCTTGTGTGCGCCACAGGGCGATAATGGCGATGACGGCGACGGCTGCCCCGTCCAATCCACGCTGCCGGCTGGAGCTTCCTAATCCGGCAAAGGCGAGCGGCAGCCATGCCAGCACCAGCGCATCGGCCAGGCTGCCGCGCAGATAGACAGTCGTGAGGAAAATCGGCTGCAGGATATAGACAAGGCCGGCCAGACCCGCGGCCCGATCGCCAAAGATGGGACGCAGCCAGGCGTACAGGGCGCAACTGCCGATCATAAAGGCCAGGATATAGGCCATCCGCACAGCCGCCGCCGGCGTAAAGCCCAGGATTGTCCACGGTTGGGTCAAAAGGTTGGTGGCGCTGCCGGCGCCGCGCCAGAGGTCGGGCGCCACCGCAATGCCGGCTACCGGTGTGTATTGGCCAACATTGAAAACAGGCACAAAGCCTTGCAGCGTTTGCCAGTAGCCGGGAAAGAGCGCCGGCGCCCAGGCAAAAATGCCAAGCAGCAGCAGGGCGCCCAAGCCGAGGCGCGATGCGGTAACGTTTTTCCCGGCATTTACAGACATCGCAGCCTATTTGATTCTGGTGCTTTCGCGGCCGGCATGCGAATTCAGATAGGACAACCAGCCGCGCGCCGTCAGCGGCCCGAAGTCATTGTGCTCGACCGTGGCCGTGTCTGCCACGTTGGCCTGCTGCAGTTGGTGGGCAAGCGCCACAGTTTCCTGGCGCGTCTCATGAAAAGCGGCGATCTGGCCCGCCACATCCAGCGTGGCGCCGGGCTGATAGCTATCGTATTCGTCGCGGGCATAGGGGGCGCCGAGAAAGACGCGCAAGCGGTTTTGGCCCCAGCGTTCAATGCCGGTGAGGTGGCGCATTGTCGTCTGTGCGCCGGCCACGTTCTTCGCTGCGGCCGCGCGCTGCTCAATCTCCACTCCCGATTGTTCGAGAGCAGCGATCCATTGTTCCATCGTCTTGCCGCGCGCCGGCCGTTCAATAATCAGGGCGGCTGCGCCACGCAATAAACTTTCCTTCAGTCCCACTGGTGGTTTCCCTTTTGGTGTTTTTTTGCTTTGCAGGTTAAGCAGGCGGCCGGCGATGCGCTGTATCCAAAAGAACCGCACTGCCCTCAGCACCGCCTGGGTCGCGCACCGCTTGAACCGTTTTTGCTTCCAATCCCCGCATGTAAATTGCTACCCGCTCCAAATCGACGATGGTCAGACCGTAGGGATTGGCGGGATGCTGCAGGAGGCGCGCCAAGTCCAGGCTGACCAGCTTTGCCAGTTCAGACTGGTTGTGAAAGTTGTGCCAGTGCGCTGGTCTCAGACGGAAAAACTCAAGCGCCGCCGGGGTCGGCTTTGGCGTGCGCCGCAGAGGCAAAATAGTGCGTTCCATCTGCCAGGCGAGATGCCACTCAAGCCCGGCGGGTGCAGTAATGTCATTGCCCATCAAAAAGTAGACGCGATCGACGCCATCCAAACGAGCGCCAATCTCGTCGATGGTGGGCAGGAGTGGCGGCGTGCGCCGGATTTCGATCCCGATCTGAAGGGGCAGTTCCGCAACGCTGCGGCCGATCACCGCCCGTTCCGCCTCCAGATCCGTGGTTGCACCCACAAAAAGTCGCAGTACTTGAGCCATGCCCGCGATTATGCCACCGCTGGAAAGGAAACGACAAAAACGGTTCCCTGTCCTGGGGCCGGCTCTACGCGGATTTGACCGCCGTTTTGCTCGACGAGTTTACGCACAATCGCCAGCCCCAGGCCGGCGCCGCTGCCTGAACCGACCGCCGCCTCGGCGCCCTTGCGCCGGCTGCGCGCCTTATCCACACGGTAGAAGCGGTCAAAAATGTGCGGGAGATCTTCGCTCGGTATACCAGGGCCGTCGTCTTCAAAACGCAGTTCAACAGCACCGGCTGCCGGCAGTGCGCGCAGCCATACGCTCCCGCCGCGTGGCGTGTATTTCAGGGCGTTATCCAGCAAATTGGCGGCAACCGTTTCCACAGCGCCGGCGCTCACCCACACGTTGGGCAGACCATCTTCCATCTGCGCCTGCAGTGTCACACCGGCTTGCTTGGCGCGCAACTGCATAATATCGATGATTTCCCGCAGACATGGCGTTATATCAGCCGCTTCGCCAGCCGGCAGTTGCGCTTCTTCCAGCCGGGCCAGGTCCAACAGATCATTGGCCAGACGCGTCAGCCGGTCCGCTTCGCCTTCAATTTCCATCAAATAGCGCTGCTCCAGGCTTGTATGGCCGGCGCCCAGGCTGCGCAGCGCTTCGCTGCGCAGCTTGATGTTGGTAAGCGGCGTGCGCAGTTCATGGCTGGCATTGGCGATAAAACTGCGCTGCTGCTCCAGGGTGGAACGCACCTGCGCCACCATATAGTTGAACGCGCTGCCGAGCGCGCCCACCTCGTCAAGGCTGGTCACGGCCACTGTTTGTGACAGGTCTCCATCGGCTACGGCAAAGGCTGCCTCTTCTAGCGTGCGCAGTGGCCGCACCAGGCGCCGGCCGATCCAAACGGCAAAGGCAGTGGCAACGGCCAATGCCAGCAGCGAGGCCAACGCCAGCCGCACAAGCACCGCATACGCGTCAGCCGTCACGGCGCTGACCGGCTTGCTCACCTGGACAAAACCGAGCAGGCTGTTGCTTTGCTTGATGGGCGCGGCGGCAAAGATGAACGGTTCACCAGCTTGCAGCGCTGTGCGTACGGCGCCTCCGCTGCTGCCGGAGAGGGCGCCTTGCAGTTCAGGCTGCTGCACTTCCTCAATGGTGAATTGTGGCCGCTGATCGCTGCCGGCCACAATGTCGCCAAACGGATTGTAGATCGTGACAATTGCTGCCGCATCTCTGGCATAGCGGTCAGTCACCTGCTGCAGGCGGGGGAACAGCGGTGTGGTGGGTAAACCGGACAGCATGGCTAAGGCGATGTCGTCGCGCTCACTCTGCTCTGTGCGCTCATGCTTTTCAAACTCGGCTTTATAGCCGCTTAGCGGATCTTCCAGCGCATTGGCGGCCAGAAAGGCGGTCACTTCCAATTCATGCTCGCCTGCTTCCAGGTCCGCCCGATACACGGCATCGGCGATCCAGATGACCAGCAGCACAAGTGTCGCCAAGAAAACGGCGCCATAGACAAAGAGAATGCGATACTGCAGGCTGTGCTGCCACGGCCAAAATGCTGCGGATGACGGTCGTGGCCGCGCTTTGGAGGTCACGGCGTCTCCAGCGGTTTCAACTCATCGGGCGTCACCATGCGATAGCCTACTCCGCGCACCGTCAGCACCAACTTGGGCTGCGCCGGTTCCGCTTCTATCTTCTCGCGCAGCCAGCGAATATGCACGTCAAGCGTGCGCGGGTCGCCCACCCACTGTTCACCCCACACCTGGTCCAGCAGTTGGTTGCGTGACATTACAGCCCCTTGTGCGCCCAGCAGCGCCAACAGCAGCGCATACTCGCGCTGCGACAGATTGATGGGCGCCCCATCATGGATGACGGTATGGCGTTTGCGGTCGATAGCAAGGCCGCCGATCTGAATAATGTCGCTGTCGATTTTCACACCACTGCTGGAGAGTTCCACACGGCGCAGGTTGGCGCGAATGCGCGCCAGGAGTTCGCGAAAGCTGAAGGGTTTGACGATGTAGTCATCCGCCCCCATATCAAGGCCGGTGATGCGATCCATCTCGTCCCCGCGCGCAGTCAACATCAAGATGGGCACAGCGCTCGTGCGCCGAATTTCGCGACACACTTCAAAGCCTTGCAAGCGAGGCATCATGACATCGAGCAGCACCAGGTCAGGATCGTGCGTGCGCGCTAGCTCTAGCGCAGCTTCACCATCAAAGGCGATCAACACCTTGAACCCCTCTTTTTGCAGTTGATGCTGCAGAATATCCACAATCAGTTCATCATCGTCGGCAAGCAAAATCGTTGTTGACATGGCGGCGCTCAGTCTATGGCAGGAAGCGGGGGAAGCATTGTATTCCATACAGTATAGCATCGGCGCCGCCATCGCCCGACAAAAGATCGGGTCTGGCTGCCCGCCATTGTACGCAGCAAGCTGCAGGTTGTGGTGATGGAAGGGTGATGGGGGCGTTAAGTCTCTGTTAACAAGGGGGCGGCAATGCTAATGGGGGGCGATTAACAAGCTGTAATTTTGCGACAAGAAGGTACTTGAAATTCGTTATTGAGTATGGTAGACTAATCCCAGACAAAAGGTTGGCTCTGCAATATGACCTTGCAGTTTTGTCTCTTCGTCTCCGCATGTGGACTCCGTTACATGCGTGATGGTTATTTTCTTCAATCCCGCATCCCCGCCGTATTTTTGGCGTACAAACTGCTGTACCATCCGTACTCAAACGTATAGGTTGAAAGGAGTCAAAATGATTCGCCTCCCTCGTTGGCATCAGATTCTGGCCGTCTTACTGCTCGTAAGCTTGCTGCTTGTTCCAGCACAAGCTGCTTTTGCCAAGGGCCATCTGCCGCCGAAGCCTGTGACCGGCCCCCGCATGGCGCCGCCGCCAATTCCACATTCCGATGTTCTCAATCCGGCAGTGGTGCACAACGCCGTCAAGCCCCCGCAAGTTGCCGAGGCTAACCAAACGTATAAAGAGCAGCCTTACTACCAGCCCGGCGCCGGTGTATTGGCCGTAACGACGGACTATGCTAATGGCATCTCTCTTTATCCGTCGCACAACGTCTGCAATAATTTTGACATGGGCAGTTACTGGGCCGCCAGTGCTGACCGCAAGCAGAGCGACATCTATACCGACTGGTTTGCCGGTTGGGCGCCGTTTGCGGTTGACGATGGTCTCTACCAGGCCAAGAACACGGTGTTCTCGGTTGAACGCACAGTCGGCCCCGGCGTTCAGGCCGGCGCCGGTCACTATTCAGCCAAGATCGCCAGTAACCAGCCGTTTGCCGGTGGCTTTGGCAGCCCCATGATTCATGCCGCCCCAGGCTCTGCCGTAGTCGTCACAGTCAAGTATCTGCTGTGGGATTATGTCCAGGCCGAAGACCCGGCGGGCCGCATCGTTGATTGGGCTTCACTCGGCTTCAAGCCGGACGCCGCCCTAGAGGGTGCAACCTATGTCAACGGCTATATTCATGGCCAGTGGGCCGAAATGACCGTCATCGGTAAGGCCGGACCCAGCGGCAAAATCATGGTGCTGCTGCAAGGGCAGTCAACCGGTTCCGTGAACGCCAATGTGTACTTCGACGACGTACAGATCAAGATCGGCGATCAGTATTTGACGGAGTGCATGTTCGAGTAGTTTGTTTTCACCGTAGCGAGCCTATCTTTGTCTAGACAACAGACGCCTCCAAGATGGGAGGCGTCTGTTGTCGTTTTGGGGCGCGCAAGCCGGCGGCAGTCCTGCGCGTGGCATGACTATTGGGCTAACTGCCAGACAGAGAGAGCGCATGCCTGCGCGTCGACGACGGCGATGATGTCGCCGCTGCCGATACGGGTGGCGGCGATGCCGGTGGGCATGGCCAGTTCGCCGGCATAGCCAAACTGGCCCAGTGGTTGGCCCGCAGATGAGAAAAGCAAGAACGTGGAGCGTGCGGGATCCGTTGCCAGCAGCCGGCCGTCCGCCATTTGGGCCAGATGCGGCCCATCAACCGTGCCGGTTGGCTGCACTGCCGTGAAGCTGCCATCGGTGGTGAGATTCCACAGCCGCCCATCTTCGGCGCTGATGGCCCAGAGTGCGTTGAGGCCGGCGATTGCATCCACCGGCTGGCCCTGGCCAAGCAGCGTTCCCTGGCCGCCAAACTGGCCGGCCAATCTGCCCTCCGCATCCATAAGGGCCACGCGCCCGCCGCCGGTGTCCGCCACCAGCAGGCTGCCCCATTCATCCGCAGCCAGCCCACGCGGGCGGTAGAATGTCGTTTGCAGCGGCAGCGGCGTCAACTCGTTGCCGGCTGTCAACGGATAGACCTGCTGCGCCAGTGCATCCAGCACAAGCACTGTCCCATCTGCTGCAACGGCCACATCCACCGGCTCTTGCAGCAGTTCGCTGCTGATGACATCTTCCAGAACACCGTCTACACTGTACACCTTGATGCGGCGGTTGCCTGTATCGGCCACATACAGCTTGTCGCTCTGGCTGGAAAAGGCTGCGCCATGCGGGGCGGCAAACGCTTCCGGCGCATCGCCGCAAACGCCGCCCGCCTGCCAGAGTTTTTGCAAGGGCAGCGGCGGCAGGTTGGATGGCGGCACACGCAGATGCGGCTGCCACACCTCCGACGCACGGCTGAGGGCAAAGCTGTCGTCGCCCAGCATCGGATCGACCAACTGGGGAGCCGGCGGCAGAGCCACATCCAACGGGCCGACGGGTCCATAGGCGGGAAACAAATAGCGGCTCGACAGCTCACTGGGGTCACTGCCGGGAGGCTGCCACAGCAGGCGCAGACCGGTCGCTCCGGTCGATCCGGCAGTGGGAGAGCCGGTGGCAAAGCGAATTTCGACCGGATGCCAGGCGGCGGACAGATACATAAGGCTTTCGCTATAGCTGGATGCTTCTGCGCCGGATTCGGAGCCGGATACAGATGCCTCGGCCCGGTTGTCGGCCAGCGTCTGGCCGTCCACCACCACTTGGACGCTGCCGCCGGCGTCTGCGCCCACTACATACTCGCCTGCGCGCGGGGCTGCCAGAAGGCCGTGCCAGCGCACGCTGTACGGCAGCGGCAGATTGGGTGCAAGCCCAATGATGGGGTCTTTGTGCGTTGTGACGGGCACGCCTTCAAAGCGGTCGTTGGCGTAGTATTCCCCAAACAGCCCCTGATCGGCCAAGGTGGGCGAATGCAGAAAAGGGCTGCCCAGCGTTTCTTCGGGGTTGTCCGGTCTCTGCCAGCGCACGCGCAGGTCGCCCGGCCGGCTGCCGCTGTGATACTCCAGTTGAAAGCGATAAATTCCTTGTGCCAGCGTCTGCTGCTGCTCACGCATGCCGAGGCTGCTGTCGAGCAGCAGTACATCGTCCAGCGTAAGGGTGAAGGTGCTCTCGGGGCCGCTGTTCTCCACCACAAAGCGGTAGCTTCCACTTTCCGGCACAACCAGCGACCCCTGCCACTGCGCTGTAAAAGGCAGGCTGCGCGGGGGCGTGGCAGACCAGGCAAAATCCAGCGCTGATACGGCTAACGGTTCGCCAAAAGCGGCCTCCCCTGCCGATCCTGCTGCGCCGCCGCTGCCGGGGGTGACGGCCATTTGCAGCGTCTGCGCCCTCTGCAAATCCGCCTGGCGCACAATAAAGCGGTTAAAAAGTGCCTGCTCGCCGGCTGCATCCAACTCGGTGGCGGCTTCTCCATTGGGGTAAAGCTGGCGCAAAAGGCCCAGCACCTGGCTGTCCAGCAGCGGCTGCAGATAGATGACGTCACCCGTGGCCGGGCCGGTGTAGGGCAGCGTATGGGCCAGTTCCAGCGGCTGCAGGTGTCCGCCTGCCAGCGCGGCGCCGGCGGACAGCCGCACGCTGGGATGATCGATGGCTGTGGCGGGGAGGACAAATGTCGTGGCTGCGTCGTCCGGGTGGTCGCGATACCAGCCCGCAATATAGCGCGCCATGTTGGCCTCGATCTGTGTATTGACGCCACTGCCGCCGGCGTCCAGCGCCCACAGAAGGGAGACTGTCCCGCGCCCCACAACGAGCAGCAGCAAGACGGCGGCAGCCGCCAGCAGGCGGGCGCTGCGCACCAGCGGCGGCCCCCAGGCGGCGAGCAGGGCGGCCAGCAGCCGGTCCACCGCCACAGCGGCGAGGGCTATCCAAAAGGGCAGCCCGGCGAGCAGGAGAGTCGCCGGTGACGTGGCGGTGAAATCGGCCTGGGCCGCTGCCCAGAGTAGGGCGCCGGCGCCGACCACAACAAAAGGCGCGGCCGGCTGGCGCAGATGGCGCAGCAGCGCCCCAAGCCCGGCCAGCACCAAGGCTGCGACGACGCCATTGAGCAGAGCCGCCTGGAGAAACGGGCCGGCAGGACTGAGGTCCGGGCGCAGCAGCGCCGCAAAAAGAGTGACGCTGTTGTCTGCCGGCCCAGCACCGGCCGGCGGCGTCCAAAGATGTGTCCGGCTCACTGCCGCCGGCAGCGCAGGTAAGGCGACGCTGAGGGCGGCCAGAAAGCCTGCCGGCGGCCACAGCCAGAGCGTGCGCGTGCTGACGCGTGTGCGCTGGGGCACTGCCTGTCCGAGGCCCAATGCCGCCGTCACCAACACCCACAGCGTTGCGCCTGGCCACAGCGCCGGCGTCTGCGCTGCCAGCAGACCGGCGGCGGCTCCCCATAGGATCCACCAGCGTGCGTGTGTGCGGGCCAGGGCCTCCAGGCCCAACCAGAGGGTGAGCGCAGTGAGAAAGGCAGCGGCCATCCCCGCGTCCGAGGTGCGGCCCGCCCACAGATGCCAGGGGCTGGCCGCAAGCAAGGCCACGCCAAACAGAGCGGAGGCCGGCGCCATCAAGCGGCGCAGCGCAGCGGCCAGCGCCACGAGGGTCAGCCAGCCAAACACGGTGGCGGACAGCCGCAGGCTCAGGAGGCCGGAACCGGAAAAGCGCACCAGCAGTTGCGCCAACCGTTCCTGTAGTGCGAGCATGTTGCCCGGCTCGGCAGGTGCAGCGGCGGGGGCCATCAAGCGCAGGGCAGCCGCACACTCCGCTTCGATGCAGCCGGGCGGCAGTTGTTCCAACTGCCAGAAGCGCAGCAGCGCAGCCAGTGCCAACAGCAGCAGCAGCCAGCTCCACCAGGCGCGGCGGCGCATGATGCCGGCCAGCGCCGGTGGAGAAAGTGGGCTGCCTGTCTCTTGCCCGTCGGCTGCCCGCCGTGGCACGAAGCGGCCATCTGCATCTTTGGCCCAGCGCACAGGGGGCGGTGCATATTCCACTGCGGCGCCAGGCCACCAGGCGCCGCTGATCTGCAGCACAATGCCCAGCAGCCACCCCATCTTGGCGGCGAGGCCCAACAAACCTTCCAGCCCCAGCGCCATGCCCAAACCACCGCTGAGGGCGACGATCAACCCTGTGAGCAGGAGGATCTGGCCGCTGCGCGGCAGCCCGCGCAGGAGGCGAAAGGGATGCGGCGCTTCCCAGCCTTGCGCGTTCAGGGCAAAGATCAGCGCGCCCAATCCTCCCAGCAGCAGACCATCGCGCAGCAAGTAGGGCGCAAATAGCTCGGCGCCGCTGACCACGCGCACGCCGAGCCAGGCAATCAGTACACCAAGCAGTAAGAACGAAAGACGCCGCATCTGTCAGCCGTTGATGGCCGGGGTGTCGATCTGGGCAACGGCATCGTCTACTTCGGCCTGGGTCATTTCGTGCCGCTGCAGCTTGCCGGAGAAGTAGGCGTCATAGGAGGCCATATCGAAGTTGCCGTGGCCGCATAGGTTGAACAGGATGGTCTTGGCGCTTCCCTCTTCCCGCGCCTGCAGCGCCTCGCGCACCGCGACGGCGATGCCGTAGTTGGCTTCGGGGGCAGGAATAATGCCCTCGGCGCGGGCAAAAGCGACGCCCGCTTCAAAGCTCTCGATCTGGTCGACCGCTGTGGCTTCGATCAGGCCGTCCCGCAGCAGCTGGCTGACAATGACGCCCGCCCCGTGATAGCGCAGCCCACCGGCATGGATTTTGGCCGGCACAAAGTTGTGGCCCAGTGTATACATGGGCAGCAGCGGCGTCATGCCCACGGTGTCGCCAAAGTCATAGCGAAATACACCGCGTGTCAGTTTGGGACAGGAGGTCGGCTCGACGGCGATGGCGCGCACCTTTTTGCCCTGGGTCAGGTTGTGGCGCAGGAAGGGAAAGGTGATGCCGGCAAAATTGGAGCCGCCGCCAAAGGGGGCCACAATCACATCGGGGAAATCGCCCGCCATCTCCATTTGCTTGATCGCTTCCTGGCCGATCACCGTCTGGTGCAGGAGCACGTGGTTGAGCACGCTGCCCAATGAATATTTCGTGTCTTCACTGCCGGCGGCCACCTCGACCGCTTCGGAGATGGCAATGCCCAGGCTGCCCGGCGAGTCGGGGTCCTGGGCTAGAATCTGGCGGCCGGCGTTGGTCTGGTTGGTGGGTGAAGCATAGACATCTGCGCCCCACGTGTTCATCATCATCTTGCGGTAGGGTTTTTGCTCATAGCTGATCTTGACCATGTAGACTTCGCAGCTCATGCCGAACAGGTTGCAGGCAAAGGCCAGGGCGCTGCCCCATTGGCCGGCGCCAGTTTCGGTCACAATGCGCTTGACGCCTTCCTGCTTGTTGTAATAGGCCTGGGCGATGGCCGTGTTGGGCTTGTGTGAGCCGGCAGGGCTGACACCCTCGTATTTGTAGTAGATTTTGGCCGGAGTATCCAGCGTCTTTTCCAGCCGTCGTGCGCGGTAAAGGGGCGTGGGCCGCCACAGCCTGTAGATGTCACGCACTTCGTCGGGGATGTCCACCCACCGCTCCTGGCTGACTTCCTGCATGATCAACCCCATCGGGAAGAGTGGCGCCAGCGCATCGGGGCCAATCGGTTCGTGGGTGGCCGGATGCAGGGGGGGCAGCGGCTTGTTCGGCATGTCAGCGACGATGTTGTACCACTGCTCCGGCATAGCGCGTTCGTCGAGCAAGTATTTGTACTGGTCGGTCATGGTTCCTTCTCCCCCCAATGGGTGTGGACTAGGCGGAAAGCGTGAGGAATGGATAGGCCGAACTTGCTTGTGCAGACAGCCCGGCGCTTCTATTCTACCTATGGCGGGCGCAGCAGCGAAACGCGCTGTTCCGTCATTGCTCTTGCGCCGGTGTTTCCTGTGCCGGTGTGTCTGCTTGCTTCTCGTCCCAGTGGTCCATGCCATCAGGGTTATAGCCGCCCCACTTGCCTTCATACGTAGAGGCGAAAATCTGGGCATCGGTTTTGGCGA
>JBBRBX010000040.1:0-42719 GCA_038205395.1 Caldilineales bacterium | reverse complement strand
GAGCGGCGGCGAACGCGGGCGGCTGGCGCTGGCGCTGCTGGCGCTGGAAGGCGCCAACTTCCTGCTCCTGGATGAGCCGAGCAATCATCTCGATATCCCGGCCCAGGAAATCTTGCAGCAGGTGCTCGAACAGTTTGACGGCACCATTCTGCTGGTCTCGCACGACCGTTATCTGATCAACCGGCTGGCGACGCAGGTCTGGGAGCTGCGGGATGAGAAAATGCATGTCTTTTCCGGTTCGTATGCCGAACTCATCGCCGCACGTGAGCGGGCGTTGGAGCGCAGCCGGCAGCAGTCGGCGCAGGAGCGCAGCACCACGCGCAGCGGCTATGCTGCGGGCAAACAGTCACGCACCGAAGATCGCAAGCGCAGCCGGGCCGTAGCCGACGCCGAAGGTCGTGTCCATGAGTTGGAAGCGCTGCTGGCGCAGTTGGAGCAGGAACTGCACGACGCGACGGGCGTCCAGGATGTAGCGGCCATCGAGCAGCTTGGCCAGCGCTATGTAGATACGCAGGCTGCACTGGATGAGGCCATGGAACTGTGGATGCAGGTGACGGAAGCGGTGGATGCGGTTTAGCAATTTGTCATCAGGCAGGTCAGACAGGGTAAATCGTTTAGCGGCAGGGAATGGTATGGCGACTGAAGAGCGGCGCGGGGTTTGGTTTGCAATTGGTGCATACAGCGTATGGGGGCTGCTCCCCATCTACTGGAAGGCGCTGCACAGCGTTTCCGCGGCGGGAATATTAGCCAACCGCATTGTCTGGTCAGCCGTTTTTGTTGTGCTGCTGCTGGGTTTGCAGCGCAACTGGGGCTGGCTGCGCCCTGCCCTGCGCTCACGTCGCATCGTCTTTACCTATGTGGGGGCAGCAATCCTGCTTTCCATCAACTGGTATATCTACATCTGGGCAGTCAATGCCGGTTATCTGGTTGATTCCAGCCTTGGCTACTTTATCACGCCGCTGGCCAATGTGCTGATGGGGGTGCTGTTCTTTCGTGAGCGGCTCAACCAGGGCCAGTTGGTCGCTGTCGGGCTGGCCGCAGCTGGGGTGCTCTACATTACCATGAGCTACGGGCAGCTGCCATGGATTGGGCTGTCGCTGGCCTTTACCTTCGGCTTCTACGGGCTGATCAAAAAGCAGGCGCGCTTGCCCTCGCTGGAGGGATTGGCGTTGGAGACAGGGGTGATGGTGCTGCCTGCACTGGTCTTTCTTGTTTTTCAGGAAATGACAGGCGCCGGCGCTTTAGGACATACGGACTGGCTGACAACTCTCCTGCTGGCGGGCACCGGTGTGATCACAATCATCCCGCTGCTGTGGTTCTCCAATGCGGCGCAGCGGATTCCTCTGTCCATGATGGGCGTCATCCAGTACATCTCGCCGACGTTCATGTTTTTGCTGGGGCTGATTGTCTTCCACGAAGAGTTCAACGTGCACAAGCTGGCCGGCTTTGTGCTGATCTGGTCCGCGCTGCTGGTCTACTGGGCGACGAGTATGCGCGCCGCCAAAACACGGCCGCCTGCACCTCCGATCCCGCTCCCTTCGCAGTAGTAATCTCTATGGCTGGGACCGGCTGCGGCCAGATGCCTGCCAGATAAAAGCGACCAGAATGCCGATGATGGCCAGCGCGCCGAGCATAATCGCCGTCCAGGTCAGCACTTCGCCGGCGGGCCGATTGAAAATGCGCAGCGTCGTCAGGGCCGGCCCTGCTGTCGGCAGCGGCGTGGGCGTCAGTGTCGGCTGGATCAACACGAGTGGCGGCAGCGCTTGCTGCGCCGGCTGCTCCTGCTGAACTGATTCCTGCTGTGGCGGCAGTACAAAAATCTCCGGTTCGCCATTGGTGCTTTGATCGCCCAAACTCGACAGGGCGCCGCTGATCGGCGTGGCGGCCACCGGGCTGGCGAAGACAAGCGGGGCCGGAAGCGGCGCCGGCCCAATCGTCGGCATCACCACTATTGGCAGACTGGCCGTCGGCATCATGGGGGGCGGCATGGTCGGAAAGGCTGTGGGCAGCGGCGTGGGGAAAAGTGGCGTAGCCGTCACAGCCGGATAACAGACGTTGATCATCACATCGTCAAGAAACTGCCAGGTGCGCTGGCCGTTGCCGTCGTTATAGGCATTGAAGTAGAGCAAAAGTGACTTGCCCACATACGGCGTCAGATCGACCAGTTCTTCCTGCCAGCCGTTGGTGTTGCGGCGCACGCTGCGCAACACGGCCACAGTGGAAAGATCAGGGTTCAGCAGGACGACTTGTTGCTTGTCCTCTGCCAGCCCTGGATTGTCGGTGACTCCTTCTTCGGTACGATAAAAGTTCCACCAGCGCAGTTGGGCGATGGTGGCGCCGGGAGAAATTTGAAACGGCTGCAGAATCGACGAGAACGACTTCTGGTTTTGCACACCTGCGCCGAGAACAGGGTCAATCCCCAGCCGCACCGAACGCAGTCCGGAGTGTACGGTCGTGCTGCTGTAGGTAGCGGGCACAGGATCGTCGCCGAACAGCCAAAAGCCGTCTGTTTCAAAGCCGCCGTTCTGAATTGTATCAGCGGTGCAGCCGACGGGCACCGTGGGCAGCGGCGTCAGCGGGGGCGCAGTCGGCGGTAGCGGCGTGGGGACGGTCAACTCCAGCACATAGGTGGCAGGCACGTTGGACAGCACAGTAATAAGATAATCCTGCGCGGTTGGTGTCGTAAAGGTCCATTCGCGGCTGGCGTCGGTAAACGGCTTATAGGTGAAGCTGTCCGACACCCCGCTGAATGAAAAATTTGCGCTGCCGGCAGGCGTCGACGTCAATAAAATGCGGATTTGTTGGCCGGCTGCGATGTTGACGACATACGCTTTGGGGATATTCGCTTGCAGGCTACCGCTGGGAGTGATCACGCTCTGGCCGGGCAGAAAGGTGAGGCGTTCCGGCGGCGCCGGCTGCAAGCTTTGCAGGATAATCTGCAGGGTGAAGGTGACGGGCACGGGCGAAAAAACCGTGATCAAATAGTCCTGTGTGACGGCAAGATCGCGCGTCCAGTCGCGGCTGGCATCCGTGCCTGGTTTGTAGATCATGCCATCTGTGACGCCACTGACCGTGAAATTAGCGGCGGAAGCGGCGGAAATCAGAATAATGCGCACATTCTGGCCGGCTGCGGCGTTAAAGACATACTGCGGGCTTTGTCCCGCTGCGGCGGTACCCGTCACCTGTGCGGTCGTCTGGCCCGGCGCAAAGGTGATCCGCTGTGGGGGCGCGCTCCCGCCCAGAGTGACGACCAGCGTAAACACCACAGGAATGTTTGAGTTGATCGTGATGCGATAGTTCTGTGATTCCGGCAGTGTAAAAGGCCAATCGAGCGTCGGATCACCGAACGATTTGTAGACGCTGTTGTTGGCGCCTTTCAGTTCGAAATTGGCGCCTCCCGGCTGGGAAGAAAGCTGGATACGGAGCGTTTGCCCCTGCGTGCCGAAAAACAGGTAGACCTGTGGCTGGTTGAGGCTGGTCGTAGACTGCACCTGCGCGACACCGTTGACGAAATTGAGCGTCTGTGGAGTCGATTGCTGCGCTTGCGCCTGCTGCGGCTGCGCGCCGGCCGGCTCCGCAGCCGCCTGCAGCGGTGCATAAGCCCACAGGATGGTCAGGAGAAGCAAGACATTGAGCAGCCGGCGGCCAAGGCGCTGCATACTAAACCGCCGGGGCGGACGTGGGGAATGCAACCAACGGAGCAATTCGTGTTTCTCCTCAGTTGTTACCGGTTTTCGCCATTTTAGCACAGTGGAGAGGGCGAGGCAACCGCAATGGAAAATAAAATTGCCGGCGCAGCGCTGATTGACAAGCGTACAGGGCTTGGCTACAATCAGGGTGTATTCCGCTCACCAGTTCCCAATACGTAATTGACGACTCCAACAGCATACTTCAACAGCATACTTCCAAGGAGGATTCCCCTTATGAATCGTCGAGACTTCCTGACCAGTGTCGCCACCAAGACCGCCACCGGCGCAGTAATTGGCCTGGCTGCCGGCTGTACGTTTGCCCAGACACCGGCGGCGCAGGAGGTGCAGCAGGCGTCTGCCCAGGACACATCACTGCCGGAGATCAAATGGCAGATGGCCACCAGTTGGCCCCAGTCGCTTGACATTTTGTTTGGCGGCGCCCAACTCTTTGCCGAACGGGTTAAAACTCTCTCCAGCGGCAAGTTTCAAATTGACCCGCGTGCAGCCGGGGAACTGGCCCCCGGCACGCAGGTATTGGATGTCGTGTCGCAAGGGGCGGTGCCGATCGGCCACACAGCCTCCTATTACTATCTGGGCAAGAGTCCTGCGACGGCTTTCGGCACGACACTGCCTTTCGGTTTCACCGCCCAGCAGCAAAACGCCTGGCTCTATGCCGGCGGCGGGCTTGATTTGAACCAGAAACTCTTTGCCGATAAGTTTAACGTCATCCCCTGGCCTGCCGGCAACACGGGTATGCAGATGGGCGGTTGGTTCCGCAAGGAAATCAACACCGTAGCCGATTTGCAAGGGCTGAAAATGCGTATTGCCGGTCTTGGCTCGCAAGTGATGGCCAAGCTGGGTGTCAACGTGCAGGTGCTGCCAGCCAACGAGGTCTTCCCGGCGCTGCAAACCGGCGCCATTGATGCGGCGGAATGGGTGGGGCCGTATGATGATGAGAAGCTGGGCCTCAACAAGGTGGCTGACTACTACTACGGCCCCGGCTGGTGGGAGCCAGGTTCGACGTTGGAGGTGGAGATCAACCTGGATGAGTGGAATAAGCTGCCTGAACTGTATCAGGAGATCGTCAAAACTGCATCGTATGAAACCAATGTCATCATGCTGTCGCGCTATGAGGCGGCCAACGATGCGGCGCTAAAGAGCCTGGTTGCGGGCGGCACCCAACTGCGCAGCTACAGTGAGGAGATCATGAATGCAGCCTACACGGCGTCCGAGGAACTGTACGCTGGGTTCGCGAGCAGTGATGCCGACTTCAAAACCATCTTCGACAACTGGAGTGCCTTCCGCGCCAGTATTTTTGACTGGAATAAGGCGAACGAGTTCGTCTACACTTCCTTTGTCTATCAAAAAGTGTAGCGGATCAGCAGGATGCGGCGAGCGCTTTTTGAAAATTCTTTTCAAAAAGCGCTCGCTGGGCCGTCTTCAAGCCTATACTTCCGTCTCCGTCTGCAAAAGCTCCCCCCATTCAAAAGCTCCACTGGGCCGCTATATCCACCAGCCAGCGCACTGTCTGCGGAAAAGCGGCCACAATAACGAGGACGATCATTTGCAGCACCAAGAAGGGCAGCGCACTGCGGTGGATGTCGGCAGTCGAGACTTCTTTAGGGGCAACGCTTTGCAGATAGAAAAGCGAGAAGCCGACCGGCGGCGAGATAAACGCCATCTGCAGGTTTACCGACATCATAACGCCAAACCAGACCATGTCGATGCCCAGCGCCTGGGCGGCGGGTACAAAGAGCGGCAGGGCGATAAAGCTGATTTCGATAAACTCGAGGAACATGCCCAGCACAAAGACGGCAATGTTGGCGACAATAATAAAACCCCAAAACCCACCAGGTAAGTTGACCAGCAGCTCAGTGAAAAATGTTTTGCCGCCCAACCCATCAAATACAACACTAAAGAAGGTGGAGCAAAAGAGAATCATCATCACCAGGCCTGTGATGCGGGCCGTGGACATGGCAGCGCCTTTGAGCACGTTCCAACTCAGCCGCCGGTTGCCGGCCGCCAGCAGGCAGGCCCCTACTGCGCCGACGGCGCCGGCTTCCGTGGGCGTGGCAATGCCAAAAAAGATGCTGCCCAGCACGGCAAAGATCAGCAGGATAGGCGGCACAATGACGCGTATGGTCCGCCGCAGGAGCGGCCAGCCGCGCATTGTCCGTTCTTCAGGCGGCAGGGCCGGCACCGCATCGGGACGCACGACGGCTAAGAAAAGTACATACAAGGCATAGGAGGCGGACAGAATCAGCCCCGGCAGCAGGGCGCCCAGAAACAGGTCGCCGATGTCTACACCGATCTGGTCGCTGAGCACGACCAGCACCAGGCTGGGCGGAATCAACTGCGCCAATGTGCCGGAGGCGATAATGACCCCTGTAGCCAGCCGTTTGTCGTAGCCGTGGCGCAGCATGACCGGCAGGGAGAGCATCCCCATCACGATCACGGTGGCGGCGACGACGCCGGTGGCGGCGGCCAGCAGCGTGCCCACGAGGATGACGGCCAGCGCAATCCCGCCGCGTAGGGGGCCGAGCAGAACGCCCACCGTTTCCAGCAAGTCTTCCGCGACACCCGACTTCTCCAGGACAGCGCCCAGAAAGATAAAGTAAGGGATGGCCAGGAGCGTAAAGTCGAGCATATTGCCCATCCAGCGTTCGGGCAGCAGCTTGACCAGGTTCAAATCAAAGGCGCCGACAGCCAGCCCGATCAGCCCAAAGACCAGTCCTGTGCCGGCAAACGAAAAGGCGACCGGGTAGCCGCTGAGCAAAATCAAAAAGAAGCCGGCGAACATTGCGACGGCCAACCATTCATATCCCATGGGGCGCGTCCTTTCCTACTCTAGTCCAGGCAGGCTGCCCGGTGCGGGTTCTTCCAATACGAGCGCCGGCGACTCATCGCCGCGTAAGATGGCGATGTAGCGGACAATCTGCGCAATACTTTGCAGAGCAAGCAGGGTAAGGGCCAGAATAACGGCGGCGCGCAGCGGAGTGCGCGGCAGCCCACCGGGGTCGGGTGACATCTCCCACAGCCGCCAGGAGCTGACGAGTGGATTCCAGGCCACCCATATTCCCATCACACAGAAGGGTAGCAGGAAGAACAGGTCGCCCAGCAAATTGACCAGGGCGCGGCGTTTGGGCGGCCATTTGCTATAGAGAAAGTCCACCCGCACGTTGACCTCGTGCTTGAGGTTGTAAGCGAACATGGCCAGGAAGATCAGGCTGAATAGATACTTTTGCAGTTCTATCCACATGTTGGAGGAAAGCTGGAGGCCGATAAAGCGGCCGAGATAGCGAGCGGCGACGTTGTAAAAGCCGGCCGCGATCAGGGCGATCGTGAGATAGACGCCCGCTTTGCCGAAAAATTCGGAAAGGGCGGCAATGCCGTGAGCAAACTTGAGCGGTGTGCGCATCGTATGTTCCTCCGCTGAGGGATGCTGCTGCGTTGGAAAACAAAAAGAGGCAGGTGAAGTTGAATCGATTCTAAATCAGGTGGCGATTGCGTGCAACCGCTGAAGATACTCCTGTCATGCCGCTGAACAAGCCCGGATAGGGCGGCGGCAGCCGGCGGTTTGCCCTTTCCAGATCAGTAAAGACCAGTGCGTGGGTAGCGCATCAGTTCTCGCTCCCACAGAGACATATCTGTGACAGGCACGTCATCCATTAATTTTTCAACGTTGTACTTGGCGCGTCCTTTGCGGTCGCTGTCATTTGGTGTATAGCTGGTGATGCTGCGGTCAAAAATCAGCTCCCGGTAGGGATAGGTCAACTCTTTCGGCGGCGGCACATTGGCCCACTGATAAGGCGCCGAAGTGTTCAACCAGCCGATGCGCAGCATGGCGCCCGCCATCTTGAATGCGCCGACACTGGTGGCGATGACAAACAGGCTAGTGACGCCGGCCAGCAGCCACCGGCGTATGGGCTTTCCGGAAGTTTGGCCGCCCAGCAGCGTGGCCAAGTCGAGGCTGTATTTGGCGAACAGATAAAAGAGTACAAAGGTGGGCAGAAACATGCCGCGCATACTAAAGTTGCCCGTGTTGGCAAAGGCGACCAGATAGGTTAGTAGAAAAAAGGGCACACTCATGGCTAAGTACCGGCGGTCCAGCCGGCTCATGCTGCGCAGCACCAGCAGCAGCAGAAAAGGCAGCGCCGCAAACTCGACCAGCGGCACGAGGAGCAGATAGATCGGCAGCGAGAGCAGCTTGTCCAGCCAGAATTCGCCGGTGAACTGCCAGCGGAAGGTGGATGGTTCCAGCGACGAGTGGGCCTGCCGGTGTAAAAAGAGAAAGAGCGGGATGGCCGCCGTCACGGCTGCATAGACGAACATCCAGGTGCGTATCACGTGCCGCCACAACAGCCGCCAGTGCAGCACGGCAAAGAAAGGCAGTGAGAGCACACTGAATGGGCTGCAGTAAAAAGCGCCGGCTGCCAACAACGAGATCAGCAGTGGCTTTTGCCAACGCCGGCGCGTAAACGCCCAGAACAGCCAGACCGCCCCAATCACGATGGCATAGAAACCCACCATATGGTGGATCGTCCAGTACATACCGGTGAAAAAGGAGGAGATTTGTGTATTGGCGGCAAAGAAATCCTTCTGCCACCACTCATAAGTAGTCGTCAACGCCATCGGTTTCGCCAGCCAATCCAGCCCGCTGAACAGGGTGAGCAGGAAGACAAACCAGCGAATTTGCAGTGGGCGGCGGAAGAACAGATGGCCGATTTCGACAATGCTGAGCAGGATGAGCAGGTGGTAAAAGAAATTGCCGGCGATCAGCGCGTCTTTCAGCGTGATCATGGGCAGCAGCATATACAGTATGGCCGGCGGATAAAAGGCGGCATAGTAGAAAGAAAAGAGGTAGTCTGCGCTGGGAGGGCTGCGCAGCGGGTAGCTGTTCGACATAGTCATAGCCGCGAGTTCCGCCAGATGCGCATAGTCATCGCCTATGACGCGCACCTCTGTGTTGGGCAGCCACTGCAGCAGGTAGACCAGGCGTGGGAGCGTCAGCATGACCAGCATTAATAAGGCAAGCGCAAGACTGGTCTTGTCCAACTGGGGCCGCCCTGCACGCACATGCAGTTGGCTTGTCAGGTGCAGAGCAGCGGCAGCGCTTCCCGCATAGACGAACACAGCCATATAAACAGGCAGTTCCAGCAAATTCATCAGCGCCAAGGTCAGAAAGTTGGCGACCACGACCGCTGAAAACAGGCGTGAAAAGGGCAAATTGCGCAGCAGGTTGCGAGGCATGGGGCGCAGGAGCATGTCGGCTCGGTTCGGTTGTTCAGGCGCAGTACAGGCTTTTTGACCCCTGTAACAGAGACAGAGTGTGCGGCATTATACGCTGAGGTGCGATCTGCGGCAAACAGCCACTGCGCGGCAGGCTGCTGTCGGGCAGGTTCAGGCGGGTTCAGGCGGTTGCCAACTCGACAGATTTGGTTGATCGTGCTACCATCAGGCCAGTCCTGTTATTGCGGAGCACGCCATTATGAATTGCCCCAACTGCAACACCTGGAATCCTGAAGATAAAACTGTCTGCTGGCGCTGCCAGGCTGACCTGCCCAAGCCAAAGCCGCCCAAAAAGCGTTCGCAAGGAGGCTTTCCGACGTGGACGTGGGCGCTGATCGTGGCCTTATTCGCCATCACCTTGCTGGCGCAGTGCTACTTTATGCCTCTAGCCGGTGGCGTAGGTCAATAGGCCAATCGCTGTCTTTCCTGTCGTATGACCTCAATTGATTATTCCGCCGCTGCACGGCTGCTTGTAGCCTGGCATGAGGCGCAGCAGCGCAATCTGCCCTGGCGTCATGCGCCTGCCGGCGCGCGCGAGCCTTATGCGGTCTGGATCAGCGAGATCATGCTGCAGCAGACGCGCGTAGAAGCTGTGATCGGCTACTATCTGCGCTGGATGGCCCGTTTTCCGACGCTGGCGGCGCTGGCGGCGGCTGACCAGCAGGAGGTGCTCAAGGCGTGGGAGGGTCTGGGCTACTATGCGCGCGCCCGCAACTTGCACCGTGCGGCGAAGATTGTCGTCGACAAGCATGACGGCGTGCTGCCTGACGACCGGCAGGCGCTGCTGGCGCTGCCCGGCATCGGCGCCTATACGGTGGGTGCGCTATTGAGCATCGCCTATAATCAGCCCGAACCGCTGCTTGACGGTAATGTCAAGCGTGTGCTGGCGCGCCTGCTCGATCTTGCCGAACCGATTGACCGCCCGGCTGTGCTCCAGGATCTGTGGGGCCATGCGCGTGCGCTGGTCGAAGCGGCTGCTCCGGGCACAGCCGGCGCCTGTAACGAGGCCATCATGGAACTAGGGGCGCTGGTGTGCACCCCACAAAACCCGCGCTGTCTGCTCTGCCCTTTGCAGGAACTGTGCGCTTCTGCGGCGCGTGGCACCCAAGCGGATCGGCCTGTGATGCCTGCGCGCAAGCGCACGCCCCACTATACAGTGGCGGCGGGCGTCATCTGGCAGGATGAACCGTATGCGAGTCATCTGCTGTTGGCGCAGCGCCCGCATAAGGGGCTGCTGGGCGGTATGTGGGAGTTTCCCGGCGGCAAGCTGGAGGACACTGACGCCGATCTGGCAGCCTGCCTGCGGCGGGAGATCGATGAGGAACTGGGGATGGAGATTGAAGTGCGGGCGCCGATTACCGTGGTGCAGCACGCCTACACCCATTTTCGCATCACCCTCCATGCCTTCCATGCGATTCATCGCGGCGGTGAACCACAGGCGATTGGCTGCGCTGACTGGCGCTGGCTGCCGCTGCGGGAAGTGGAAAACTTTCCGCTGGCCGTAACGGATCGCAAAATATTGGCGGCGGTAGCAGCGCAAAGCGGGCAGGCGTAAGAAGGGCTGCGTCTATTCGTCCTGATCGGGTGGCTCACCCGGCTCAGCGCGGCGTGTGCCATCTGGCGCCAGACCTAAAGTCGTGAAAGTAGCTTCAATCAAGGTCTTGTGCCACACATCCAGGGAAGCGGCGCCGTTGCCCGGGCCGAGTGCATCCTGCGCCGTGCGCCAAATCAGGTCGTTGCGGGCGCATTCAATAAAGTCATGCCCCCACCAGGTAAGGCGCAGGTCGCTCCAGCGCTGACGCCGATCCGGCCCCATGGAGGCGCTGCCATCCAACAGGCGCGCTTCGGCCAGCAGACGGATATGTTCGCCGATTTGTTGGGGGGTGTAGTTGGCAATTCGCACCATCATACTGTCGAGCGGCCGCTCATTGGCGGCTACGGCGAGCATTATTTTGCGCACAAGCTCCATGTCACGTGTCATCAGTGCAGTGTTGGTTGCAGCGCTGTTTACAGTATTGGCGGCTATGTTGGCTGCGGTCATTGAACCGGAATGTCAGCGTTGCTGGTCGCTGTGTGTTTGTCGCCCCGTTCAGGCGGCAGAGCGCAGTTCCCGTCCCAGAAAAATCGGTTGGCCCGTGGCATTAAACAACAAAGGCTGCCGATTCTGGGAAAATGTCTCTTTGGTCACGACACAGCGCACTATATCATCGCGACTGGGGATTTCAAACATGATGTCCAGCAGGGCATCTTCGACAATACTGCGCAGGCCACGTGCGCCTGTGCGCCGCAAAAATGCTTCGGTTGCGACAGTCTCCAGCGCTTCGCTTTCAAATTCGAGGCGGACGTTATCCATCGCAAACAGCCGCTGATACTGGCGCACCACGCTGTCCTTTGGCTCAGTGAGGATGCGCACGAGTATGCGCCGCGTCAGCGCCTCCAAACTCACCATAACCGGCAGGCGACCAATAAATTCGGGGATCAGTCCATAGGCGAGCAGATCGTCGGGCAACACCTGGCTCATCAGATCGCTCTCCTCATGCCGTTCCTGCTCCATCTTGCGGATGCGCTGTTCGCGCTGGCGCTCAGTAGGATCTTCGGGCAGCGGGGCCGCGCTTTCCAACTCGCCGATATGGTGATCTGCCAGCGGCTTGACCAAGGCATCCTCATCGACAAAACCCAGTGCGCCGCGGCGGTGAACGCGCTTGCGCACCATCTCGGCCAAATTGGAGAAGGCGCCACCGCAAATAAAGAGAATGTTGCGCGTATCAAGCTGGATGAATTCCTGCTGCGGGTGTTTGCGCCCGGAGCCGGGCGGCACATTGACGATGTTGCCTTCAATAATTTTGAGCAGCGCCTGCTGCACGCCCTCGCCGCTCACATCGCGTGTGATGCTGGGGTTGTCGCCGCTCTTGCGCGTAATTTTATCGATTTCGTCGACATACACAATGCCGTAGGCTGCCCGCTCGGTGTCCCAATTGGCATTTTGCAGGAGACCGACGAGAATGGCTTCTACGTCTTCACCGACATAACCGGCTTCGGTCAATGAGGTGGCGTCGGCAATCGTAAACGGCACATCCAGCATTTTGGCCAGCGTCTGTGCCAGCAGTGTTTTGCCGCTGCCGGTGGGGCCAATGAGCAGCACATTGCTCTTCGCCAGTTCCACGCCGCCATCTTCCTCTTCGACAGGCGGGCGGCTGCTGACGGCTGCGGATGCGCCGAAGACGCGCTTATAGTGGTTATAGACGGCCACCGAAAGCACTTTCTTGGCGCGTTCCTGGCCGATTACATATTGATCAAGATGGTCGACAATCGCGCGCGGGCTGAGAATCGTGCGCTGCCCTTGCCCTGCGCCGGCAGCGGCACGCGGGGCGCCGCCGGCGATCAGCCCATCTTCGGCCAGGATTTCAGCGCCCAGCAGGACACATTCATCGCAAATGTAAACACCTTCGGCGCCTTCGATCAGGCGGCGAACTTGGGTACTCTCTTTGCCACAAAATGAACAACGGGGCTGCTGCGGATCAGACATCGGCACCATGCAATCAATAGAAAATCAGTTGTGAATGGGGCGGAGACGGGCACACGATTGTGTGCGCACTGCACTATCCCATTCACAACTGGTAAATTACCGCTGATAAATCAAAAAAACTTATGCGCCGTTGGTGATGGCAGGTTGATCGGCGAACTTGATCACGCCTTCTTTGGTAATGACGACCAGATCGTTGGTTTCGCCCAACACCGAGTCCACCAGGCCGAAGTTCTTCGCTTCCAGCGCATTCATATAGCGATCGCGGATAAATTCCTCCTCGATCATCTTCCAGTCGTGGCCGGAGTGTTTGCCGACCAGATGGAAAAGCTGCGTTTGCACCCGTTCCTGCTCGCGGAAGGCAATGCGCACATCTTCGGTGTATCCTTGCGACCCGCTGCTGGCGGGATGCATATGGATGGTCGCGTGCGGCAGGGCGTAGCGTTTGCCTGAGGCGCCTGCCGCCAACAAGACCGTGCCCATGCTGGCGGTGACACCTACGGCATAGGTGGCGACCGGCGCATTGATCATCTGCATCGTGTCATAAATGGCCAAGCCGGCGTAAATGCTGCCGCCTGGGCTGTTGATATACATGTTGATCGTCTGGTTCGGGTCCTCGCCATTCAAGTAGAGCAACTGCGCCACAATCAGGTTGGCCACCTGATCACTGATAGGCGTGCCGAGAAAGACAATGCGCTCTTTGAGCAGCAGGCTGTAAATATCATAGGCGCGCTCGCCGCGGCTGGAACTGTCGATCACCATAGGAACGACGTTAGTAGGCTGTATCATTTCATTCTCCATTTATCTTCATTGGCTGTGAGACACTGGTTTTATACCCTCACGATACGTCGTCCTACCCGGTGGCAATGTAAGCCTTCTTCTGTTGCATGTTTGCGAATGATTAGAAGATCGGCCTGGCTTTTCTTCCAGTGCACCTAGCCCGCTTCAGCAGGTGCATCAACGGAAGCTGTGCTGTCTGAAGTCTTTGCCACCGATTCAGTGTCAGCACTTTCGGCTTCCTCTGCCACTTGCTCGCTCGCTTGTGAGGCGGCCGGCTCCGGCTCTTCCCCACGTGCCGTACTCAGCAGAAGATCAATGGCTTTACGCGTCAGAATCTGGCTCACGATCATGGTGCGTCCGCTGCCCTGGCGCAGCATATTGCTTAAGGCCGCAATGCGCGCTTCCACCTCGCTGTCATCCGGCTCTTCTTGTGCATCCAGCTCGGTCTCTGAGTCCAACTCAGTCTCTGAGTCCAGCTCAGCCTCTGCATCCAGCTCAGTCTCTGCATCCAACTCTGCTTCTGCATCCTCTGCGTCATCGACGCCGAGCATGAGCTTGATCTGCCTGTTGATGTCCTCATCGCTGGCAGTTAGATTTTCGTTTTTGACGATTTCGGAGAGCACCAGATTGCGGCGGGAAATATTCGTTGCCTCAGGGCGCATCTGCTCGCGGTACTCTTCCATCGTCTGGTTGATCTGGCGCAAAAACACGTTGAAGTCCTCGATGCCCATCTGCCGCAGCCGCTGCTCCGTGTCCTGAACCATCGAGTTGATCTGGTCTTCAATCACCACCGGCGGGTAGGTCAGCGTACTCATTTCAACCACAGCATCCAGCACCTGGGTGACGTACTCGTTTTCGAGCCGGTTTTTCTGCCCCTCTTCCAGATTGGAGCGGACGCGCTGTTTCAGATCTTCGAGCGTCTCAAAATCAGGGCCTACAAGCTTGGCCAGGTCATCATTGAGTTCTGGTGATTCATAGGCTTGGACGTCCGTCACCTTGACCGTGAACTGTGCCTGTTTGCCGGCGTGCATGCTCCGGCTGTCGGCGGGCCAGCTCAACGAAAATTCGGCTGTTTCGTCTTTGCGCAACCCAATCAACTGTTCGTCCAATCCGGGCGGCTCCAGCGGGTTTTCCTGGTCGGGCGTCACGTCCCAATCGGTCTCGTCCAGGACAACCGTCTCTTCGCCGCCTTCTTCGTCGGGGGCGATGACGCTTTTGATGTCGATCGTCAGCCGGTCGCCGTACTGGCTGGGGCGATCCACGCTTTGCCAACTGGCGAACTGCTCACGGTACTGCTCCAGTTGCTGCTCCACTGCATTTTCATCGATGTCGGCGGCAGGCTGCTCCAGGCGCAGGTTGTGATAGTCGCCAAGCTGCACTTCCGGGTCCAGGGGCACCAGCAGCCGGTAGGTCAGCGGCTCCAGTTGGATATCTTCCAGCGACGACTGGGCATAGGGTTCGAGCTTTTCCTGCTCGACTGCCTGCTGAAAGAGTTCCTGGCCCAGTTCTTCCACAAATTCATTGTATAGATTGGCCAAGCCGAACTGCTGGACAATGATATGGTAGGGCGCCTTGCCTTTGCGGAAGCCGGGAATCCGGTATTGGCCCGCAACCTTGTTGGCGGCCTTGCGCAGTTCGCGCTCGACGCGTTCCTTGTCCACTTCAATGGTGACCGCCAGTTGGCGGTCTTCGCGCGGCTCGGTAGTAACGGAAAAAGACATATCAGATCCCCAAAAAGTGTAGCCGGTCGGTCGACGCTAAACGCGGCCGGACGGCCTCAAAATGCCAATTCTCAAATTTTGTAATCTTACCATAGGGCCAAACGAGCGGCAAAGCTCCAGCAGACTAGATTCTGCCGAACGCTTTTTCCAGCTCCACCGCCGCCAACTGAATGACGGTGGGCCTGCCGTGGGGGCAGGTGCGGGGGGATTGGCATTCCTCCAACTGGCGCACCAATTCCCGCATTTCGATGTCGCTGAGCTGCTGCCCCGCCTTGATGGCCGCGCGCTTGCAGACCATCTTGACCAGCGCATCCTCCAGCTCTTCGCCCACTAAGTTGCGCCGTTCCGCTAGGCTGGAGGCGATCTCCTCCAGAACCCGCAGCGGGTCTTCGCCTGCCAATGCGGCTGGGGCCGCGCGCACGAGAAAGGCGTCGCCGCCAAACGATTCTATCTCAAACCCCAGATGCTGCAGCTCCGCCAGATGCCCCCCCACCAGGCCGGCCAGACGTGAGCCGACATGCAGCGTCACTGCTTCGAGCAAGTGCTGCTTGGCGACGGCCCCTTCGATAGTGCCGTAGCGCTGGGCCAGGTACTTCTCATAGAGGATGCGTTCGTGAGCCGCATGTTGGTCGATCAAGAACATGCCCTCCGGTCCTTCCGCCACAATGTAGGTCGTGCCCACCTGGCCCACCACGCGCAGCGGCGGCAGCTGCGTCGTGCGGGCGCCAAGCTGCCCACTGTTTGCGGCAGCCGCGCCGGACGCTACCGCTTGCGCCGGCTGCGCGGAGGCTTCGCTTGGCGCTGCCGGCGCGCCTGCCGTGTGCGTGGCTGTATCGGACGGCAGTACAGCGGGCGGCGCATCAGGCTGCGGCTGCTGTAGGTTTGGTGGCGGCACATAGAGATCGAGATTGCGTTGGTGTTCAATATTGACGATGGCGTCACGGCGCGCGAACCAGGTGGCCACATCCGCGCCGGATGCCGGCGCCGCCGGGCTGAGCCGCCCTTCCGCATCCATGCCTACATCGGGCATGGGGGCAGCCGCGACAACGGCACGGCGGACTGCCTTTTGGATAGCTGAAAAGACGCGCCGTTCCTGGGCAAACCGCACCTGCGTCTTCTGTGGGTGGACGTTGACATCCACTTCCGCCGGGTCGATGGCGACAAAAATGGTCGCCAGCGGGTAGCGGCCTACGGGCAAAAGCGTGTGGAACGCCTGCACGATGGCATGGGTCAGTGTGCGATCTTCAATATAGCGGTGGTTGACAAACAGCTCGATGCCGCTGCGGTTGGCGCGGGTAAGGCTGGGCAGGCTGACATAGCCGGTCACTTCAATAACGCTCTCTGCGCCGTCATCCGCTGATGCGCCCGCGCTGCCGGGCAGCACCTGTTCACTCGTATCTGCCATAAACTCAATATCGGCGGACGGCGCAGGCTGCGCTGGTGTGTCAAAGCCTGGCGGGCCGACGCGCACCATCTGCCGCGCATTTTCCAACCCATAGGCCTTGACCAGCACGTCAAACAGGCTGCCGCTGCCGTTGGATTGAAAGAGCAGCCGCCCTTCGCTAGTATAGGAGAAGCGGCGATCCGGGTAAGCAAGCGCAAAGCGCTGCAGTGTAGCGCCGATCTGTCCAGCCTCAGAGGCGGGCGCGCGCAGGAACTTTTGGCGGGCGGGCACGTTAAAGAATAGCTGCTCCACGCTAACGACCGTACCCACCGGTGCGCCGGTGCGGCCTTGCTGTTCCGGTTTGCCGCCTACCGTGTGCAGCACGGTTCCAAATTCTTCGCTGTGGTGGCGAGTCGTCAGGGTGAGCCGGCTGACGGCGGCGATGCTGTACAGCGCCTCGCCGCGGAAACCAAAGGTTGCGATGCGGCTCAGGTCGTCAAAGGTATTGAGCTTGCTCGTGGCGTGGCGCTCAAATGCCAGCGGCGCTTCAGCGGCAGGAATGCCCTGGCCGTTGTCACTCACGCGCAGCAGACGGCGGCCTCCTTCGCGGATTTCGACGCGAATTTCCGTGGCGCCGGCATCGATGCTGTTTTCCACCAGCTCTTTCACCACGTTGGCGGGCCGCTCCACCACTTCGCCGGCAGCGATTTTGGACGCCACCTCAGGTGGCAGCAGATGTATAGACATGACTCTATTATACCAGGAGGCAGGAGAAGCGCTGAAGGGCCGACCACGCCAACCCACCACTCCACCAACTTTTAGTGTTGACCAGCGTCGCACACATGGTACAATACCGTGCTACGCGCATCGCGGCGTCAGAGTCAAGGAAATGTACTCAATATGATTAAGAAGTTTTATTATGCATTGACCGGTGATCCCAACGAGAAGGTGCTCAAAAAGTACCGTCCCATCGCTGCGCAGATCAATGATCTCGAAGATACCTTTGCCCAAAAAAGCAGTGACGAACTGCGCGGGATGACGATTGGCTTTCAACAGCGAATTGCGACGGCGACAGCCGAACTGCGCGAAGAACTGGCTGAAGCGGAAAAGGAATACCTCGACGTGCTGGGCACGGACGAGCAAAAGTTCGCGCGCGTGGAAGTCGAGCGGATCAAGAAAGAAATGCGCAAGGCGGAAGAGGCGATCCTCTGGGAGATTCTGCCTGAAGCGTTTGCCGCCGTGCGTGAGGCATCCAAGCGCACGACAGGTTTGCGCCACTATGATGTCCAGTTGTTGGGCGGCATGGTGCTGCACAGCGGCACCATCGCTGAGATGAAGACGGGCGAAGGCAAAACCCTGGTGGCTACGCTGCCGCTCTATCTCAACGCGTTGGCAGGACACGGCGCGCATCTGGTGACGCCCAATGATTATCTGTCGAAGTTCGGCTTGCAGTTGATGGGGCCTATCTATCACCTGTTGGGTCTGCGCTCGGCCGTAATCCAAAACAGCGCCGGCAACCCGGATGCAGGCAGCTTCCTCTTTGATCCGGACTATCCCAACGCCGACGACCGCTTCCAGTATCTGCGTCCCGTTCCGCGCCGTGAAGCGTATCGCGCCGACGTCACCTATGGCACCAACAACGAGTTTGGCTTTGATTATCTGCGCGACAACATGGTGCAGGAAGTGGCGCGGCTGACCCAGCGCGATCTTCACTATGCCATTGTCGATGAGGTGGATAACATCCTGATCGACGAAGCACGCACGCCGCTGATTATTTCGGGTGAGTCGTCGGATAGTTCCAATTACTATCTGCAATTCGCCACCTTGGTCAAGCGCCTGACGCCGGAAGAGCATTTCATCACCAATGAGAAAGAGATGGTGGCGACGCTGACCGAAGAGGGGATTTTGTATGTTGAGCGTCTGCTGAACATTGAGAATCTCTACTCGCCCGAAAATTTTGAAATGATGCCATATCTCGACAATGCATTGCGCGCCTACGCCCTCTACCGGCGCGATAAAGACTACATTGTGCGCGATGATGAAGTCATTATTGTGGACGAGTTTACCGGGCGTTTGATGGAAGGCCGCCGCTACAGCGAAGGGTTGCACCAGGCGATTGAGGCCAAAGAAGGCGTCAAGGTGCAGAAGGAATCGATGACGCTGGCAACCATCACCTTCCAGAACTACTTCCGCATGTACAACAAGCTGGCCGGTATGACCGGCACGGCCAAGACGGAAGAGGAAGAATTCCAGCGCATCTACGACCTGGAAGTGGTTCAGGCTCCCACCTATCGCCCCGTTATCCGTGAGGATATGGACGATCTGGTCTATCGCACGCAGGATGCCAAGTTCAAGGCCGTCATCGACGACATTGCTGAGCAATACGACGCTGGGCGTCCCGTGCTGGTCGGCACGGTGGCGATCGAGACTTCCGAACATGTCAGCAACTTGCTGAACCGCCGGGGCATTGAGCATGAGGTGCTGAACGCCAAGAACCACGAGCGTGAGGCGACGATCATCGCCCAGGCCGGCCACTCCGGCGCCGTCACCATTGCCACCAACATGGCAGGTCGTGGCGTCGATATTCTGCTGGGCGGCAATGCGGAGGGGCTGGCGCGTGATGCGCTGCGCAAAGCCCAGTTTGATCTAACCACGATTGGCCAGCACGACTGGAACAAGGCGCTGGATATGCTCAAACGCAGCGAAGACCCCACCACTGTCTTTCCGGGCGAACTGTGGGCCGAGGTGCTGACGGAGAAATATCGTGACACGGATCGCGACAAGGAAAATGTGCGCAGCCTTGGTGGCCTGTATGTGGTAGGCACCGAACGGCATGAGGCGCGACGCATCGACAACCAGTTGCGCGGTCGTTCCGGTCGTCTGGGCGACCCTGGCGGCAGCCGCTTCTATATCAGCCTGGAAGACGAGTTGATGCGCAAGTTTGGCGGCGACCGTATCGGCGGCATTATGGCGCGCTTGGGTGTTGACGAGGATGTGCCGATCGAAGCAGGGCTGGTGAATAAGGCGATCGAGAACTCCCAGACCAAAGTTGAGGGTTACAACTTCGACATCCGCAAACATGTGCTGCGCTACGACGAGGTGGTCAACGAGCAGCGCAACCGTATTTACGATGAGCGCCGGCGCATTCTGACGGAGCCTTCGCTCAAGTTAACGATCGAAAGCATGATCGACGAAGAAGCGACGGTGTTAGTGACGCAGTTTACTTCAGGCGAGTATGACGACCAGTGGCAGTTGGATGAGTTGGGCCAGGCGCTCAAAGCGCTGGTGCACAATCTGCCCGAAGATTTCAGCCCTGAGCGCTGGCGGCATCTCAAGCGTGATGAGATCGAAGAAGACGCGGCAGCACTGGCGCAGGCAGCATATGCCGCCAAGGAAGAGCAGCTAGGCGATCCGTTGCTGCGCCAGGCCGAAAAGCAGATTATGCTGTGGGCCGTGGACAGCCGCTGGATTCGCCACCTGACTGATTTGGACCGGCTGCGCGAAGGTATCGGGCTGCAGGCGATTGCCAATGTCGACCCGCTGGTGGCGTATAAGCGGGAGGCATACCAGATGTACACCGAACTGCTGGACGCCATTCGTGGCGACACGGTCAAGGCGGCTTTCAGCGTGCAGATGCGCCAGCAGGAGCAGGCGGAAGCGCAGGCTGCGCCCGAAAAAGCCAAGAAGCTGGCGCCCGCTCCTTCACCCATGGCGCGCAACATACGCACCAATCGGGAGCCGCAGCAGCCGCAGACGATGCGCAAGAGCGGCCCGCAGTTGGGCCGCAACGACCTTTGCTGGTGCGGCAGCGGCAAAAAGTACAAGCAGTGTCACATGCAGAGCGACCAGGCGCAGGGCGCCGGCGCACAAAAGGTGGCGGTCAAACGTTAAATCACAAACAGGATGAGCAGCATGTAGAAGCCCGCTTCTACATGCTGCTCATCCTTTCAAGCTTTTGAGGAGGGCGTGTGAAGTGGGTGCTATTGGTTGTGGCGACGGCAGCGCTGCTGGTGTGTACGCCCGTGCAGGCGGCTGAACCGAAAACTGTACTTTCTTCTGCAGCCCAAATAACCCTGACCATCCCTGGCCGCCCGCCCGCGCCGATCAAACCGGTGCTGCCCAATCCCAAGCGGCCTCAGCCTGGACAGGCGCCGCTGATCGCAGGAGGGCCTGTCACCGGCCCCGCCTATTACTATGTGCAGCCCGGCGACAGCATCAACAGCATTGCCGATACGCTGGGCTTGGAACCAGCTGTATTGATGGCGGCCAACGGTATGACCTATCCCGGCACATTGGAGGCGGATCATCTGCTGCGCGTGCCGGGGCCGGATGGCGCCCTGCCGGCATGGGCCGGTGTGGAAGTGGCGGCGGACGGCGCGCTGCTGGTCAGGCCGCGCAAGGATGTGGTGGAGCGCCTGACGCCGGCGGCTCGCAATGCGGGGCCGGAGTCTCCCTACTATAACAAGACCTGGGTCACCTATTATGGGCGGCCCACCATCGCCTTGATGGGCATCATCGGCGAACATAGCGCGGCAGAGATCATGCCGCTGATCAAGGCCAAGGCGGCTGAGTATAACGAAGCCAATGGCCCCAAGATCGGCGTGCAGCCGGCGGTGCATTTGGTATGGGGTATGGCCACCGTCGATGCTCAGCCCGACAATTCCCATCTGGCCTATCTGAGCGACGCCGAGGTGATGGCGTATATCGACGAAGGACTGAAGGCGGGGGTGGACGTCATTCTGGATTCGCAGATCGCCAATCTATCGCCCACAGACTCGATCTCCATCGCGCTGCCTTATCTGGCCTATCCCAACGTGCATCTGGCCATCGACCCTGAATTTGCCGTCGTGCATCCCGGCCAGCGGATTCCCGGCAATCCAATCGGCTACATCACCGCCGCTCAAGTCAACGACGTGCAGCGCGCCGTCGCCGGCTATATGCGCGCCCACAACATCCAGGGCAAGCGCATCCTCATGGTGCACCAGTTTCAGACCAATATGATCCTGGACAAAGAGAAACTGGACCCGACCTTCCCCGAAGTGGAATTAACTCTTTCGGTGGATGGCTTTGGCAATCCCTACGTCAAGACGGCCAAGTACAACATCTTGGTCGACGCCAATACCCCCTTTACCTCATTCAAACTGTTTTACGGCTGGGATGACCCCCTCCTCACCCCGCGCCAGGCGCTGGGGGTGGATGGGACCGAGCAGACCGATTTCATTGAGATCACGCCGAATATGATCCAGTATCAGTAGGGCGATCTTGATTTCTTATAGACAAATCAATTGAACTTGGCACAAACCTCCAGTCTACTCGAGCGTGCAATTGTGCCACCTAAATGTGATTTGTCTATTAGCTAAAACTGAATCTCTATCATCTGATGACCTGTCAAGCGCGGCAGGATAAAAGTCAGACGGCCGTCCGCGTTAGAGAAGCTTAGCGGCTCTCCGCTGGGCACGGCACGCACGCTCTCGACGCTGTTGGCTGTGGCGAGCGAGATGGTGAGATCAGTGAGCGGGATCACATCTTCTATGACGTCAAAGTCTTCCCCCCGCCGTTCAGGGATGTAGTGCAACAGGTGCAAGATCCAGCGCCGCTCCACCTTCTGCTCGTTGAGCGAAATCAGTAAGGTGCTCGGCCCCTGGTGGGTCACCAGTGGCTCGGGCAGCAGCAAGTCAATGGCATTGCGCAGGAGTTGTTTGCACCAGCGCGGTGCATTTTGATTGTATTGGCTGAAAATGGGGTGGGCAAAGTAGATAACGCTGCCGTTGCGCACCACTGCCGGGCCGCTGCTCACGCCCGATGAGGGTGTCTGCCGGTGCGAACAGAAATGGGTCCAGGTACGGTCAAAGTAGGATCGGATCGTAGTGGCCAGCAGCTCCGCGTTAGCGGCCGCTGTGATCTGCATGCCGCGCATGTACATGGCATACTGCGAATCGCGCAACTTCGCACGCAATTCCGGTGTCGGGTAGAGGTATTCTACATAATCGTTGCGCGCGAAGTGCCGCCCGCGCACCAGTTCTCCTTGGGCGTCGCGTTCGCCCTCATCTGCCAGCGTTACGCCCAAGGCGGAGAGAGTGAACGCATTCTTCTCGGCATTCATTCCTGATTCGAATGATGCAATCATGGAGCCGCCGTCCTCCAAGAAGCGTTCCAGTTTTTCTGTCAACTCCGGCGTGGCCGGGATACAGTCTGGCAGGATCAGCAGCTTGTAGGGTGACAGGTCGCTCTGCGAATCGAGAATGTCAAACTGGTAACCTTCCTCCTGCAGCATACGGATAGCGCCGATGGTTTGCGGCGTCAGCCGCTGGAATGTGAACTCTTCGGGCGTGAAGAGACCGATCTCCACCACCGGGGTTGCACCGCGGCACCAGGGTTCTTTCTCCGCCACTTCCTGGTAGACTTCGCCCACCAACTCGTAGGCGGTATTGTCCAATTGTCCCGTTGGGTGGAACTGGTCGCCGATGGAACATTTGGCGCCCAGGGCGAGCATCTGGAAGCATTCAAACTGTAACGCAGCCAAGTTCTTATAGGAGTGAAAGTCACCCCAAGAGGTGTGAAACTTGCCGGTCATGCCCAGATTGTCTTTGCCCAAGGTGCGGGCGTAGCGCATGGCGAGAGGGAAGTGCATGTAGCCCCAGCCGCCACTGGGCAGCGATTCCAGTTCCCAATGACTGTAAGCGTCTCGGATCGGCCGGTTGCGCGGTCCAATATGACCGCCATTATAGAAGATGGTGGCGTCGGTGCTATAGCGACGCATGTGCCTCGTCATGCGTTGGACAAAGTTATACATAACCTGGAGGCCAAAGGCAGTGCGTTCAGTCGCGTTGACCGGATCCATGCCTTGGGCCAGCATGTCTGCCTTGCAGCGATGGCAGGAGCACTCCTGGGGATGCACAATATCGAAGAAGAAACCGTCTAGTGCAGGCATTGTTTGGCATATCTCGGTGACGTGGTCCTCAAGGAATTCCACGTAAGGCGAGTTCAGACACATCAATCGATAGAAACCTGGTTCGTAGGGCGGCGTGCCGCGAATGCGACCCTGCTCATCGATCTGCAACCATTCAGGATGGCGTTCGGCCGTATAATGATCCCAGAGAACGGTGGTGTAGATTGGCACACGAATGTTGCGCGCGTGCGCAGCCTCGATCTGCTCCACAAGTAGATTGCGCTGGAGATGCGGATGGCGCCGTTCAGGATGGCGGGCTGTGTCGTAGTAAATCCAGCCGTGATGGCAGCGGGCAAAGCAGGTGATGGAATCCACATGCGCCGCGGCGAGTTGGTCGGCCCATGTATCGGCGTCGAAGTCAGCACCGACATTTTCGATCTCCTCACTGGTGTGGAAGTCGAGGTGGATTTGGCGGAAGCGCAGGAAATCGTCGACACTCACAGGAAATGCCTTCTTTTCACGTTTGTTACGGAATCCAACTACTGGATACGGATCGACACTTTGGTCGCCTGCTTATTCTTCACCAGATCGAAGCCTTCGCAAATGGCGTCAAACGGCAACCGATGGGTAACGAAGCGCTGTAAATCGACCAGGCCGAGACGCATCTGATCCAGTACCTGTTGATGGACATCCTCTTCCTTGGGCTGAACGAAACGCAGGTCCCAGTTCGGCGGTGTGCCGGACCAGTCCAGCGTGGCTACGCGCTCGGGCGCAACGCCGTAAATCCCAATTTGTCCGCAATCCGCCAAGGTTCGAAGACTGGTCTGCAGTATGTCCCAGTTGCCAATTGCTTCTACCACGAAGTCTGCCCCTTTGCCACCCGTGTAACTGCGCACGGCCGCTGCGAGATCCTCTTGAGCAACGTTGACCGTGTAGTCGGTGCCCCATTCTGGCGCAACCTGCAACGGCTCAGGCCTGCGTCCAGTCACGATTACGGGGCCGGCCCCGATGAGCTTAGCTCCTAGGACAAAGCTCAGCCCGACCGTACCGCTGCCCAAGATCAAGACGCTCTTGCCTGCCTGGACGCCCAGCCGGTAGAGAAAGCTGAGGGTTTCCTTAAAGGTAATAAATGCGCCCGCCAAGTCGGGGTCAAAGTCCGGGGGGACAACCTGTTGGGCGGTGGCAAAGGCGGGGAGCTTGGGCGTCTGGCCGCGCGGTGTATCAGCAATAATCGCCGCCGCATCCGCCACCAGACCTATTTGCGCAAAGCCGCCGAACATGGAGTTGTAGCCGCCGAGTTGCTCGCCCGGCCGCACCGCCACTGGCCGCAGAACCAGGTCGCCTGATTTGAAGTTGCGCACAGCAGACCCCACTGCAGTCACTCTGCCGATGCTCTCGTGACCCAAGACACAAGGATAGGCGCGCATTGGAAACTGGTCGTAAAGGATATGACTATCCGTGCCTGAGCAGATCGAACAGGCGCTGATTTCAACTAGTGCTTCATACTCACCGTAACTTGGCTCCGGTATCTCCAACAACTGAATGTGGCCCGGTTGGGGCACAATGGCTGCACGCATGCTCTCTTATCCTCCAAGATGGTTGGGGCTAGGCCCATTTGATCACAGCGCTCACTAGATCCGCCATGCGGTTGTGGTTGATGTCGGAGTAGAGTCCCGGAGAATCCGTATAGGGCACTGTGTGGGAGATGGTCTTCTGCCACGGGATTGCGCCGGTGGCCATGTTGCGCAGAACGGCTTCGCGACAGGGTTTCAGCCCATCGTTGCAAGGGAAGAAGGCAGTCAGTTGTTTAACGTGGGGCACTAAGAAGTGGAACGAAATTGGCGCGTTGCCGTAGTTGCCGAGAAACACGAACTTCCCATGCAGGCGACACAAGGCGAACGCTGTATCCAGGCAAGCGGGGATGCCAGTGCTTTCAAAGACCACGTCGGCGCCGCCGGGGTGAATTGCTTGCACACGAGCCATCACATCTTCGTCGCTGCTGTTGACGGTAAAGGCGGCCCCCATCTCTCGAGCCAGCGCAAGCCGCCGTTCGTCCAAGTCGATGGCGATGGTAATTGCGCCTCGCAACCGAGCCGCAACCAAGGCGCCTAGGCCGATCATGCCGGCGCCATGAAAGATCGTCACGTCGCCTAGGCCCACGCCAGCCATATTTACGGCGTTGTAGCCCACAGAAGGCAGGACAAACATAGAACCAGTGGCCTCGTCCACTTCGCCAGGCAGTTTTTCCACTTCGGCGCTGCTGTCCATGATGGCGTGTGAGGCGTGGGTGCCGGAACAGGTGTTGATCTTCTGCTCGCCGAGCTGCATGGGCATGTAGTTTTTCCGGTAATATATCTTGTCGCCAGTCTGGAAGCGATCAACGTCCGCCCCAGCCTCGCGCACGATTCCCACCGCCTGATAGCCGGTGCAGATGGGAAAGGGTCCCCAGTCCAATTTATGGCGGATGACGGCAAACTCGGTGCCTACACTCACACCAGAGTAGAGGGTTTCCACCAATATTTCGCTGGCCCCGATCTCAGGAATGGGAAATGTTTCCAACGAGAATTTCTGCTCCGCGGTGCAGATGAGAGCCGTTGCTTCCATAGGGTAGTTCTCCATATAGTACAGTGAAATGACTTGATAAGCTCAGCGCGCCCAGCCGGGTCTCTTAGGTTCCGGAACACCAAACGGCATGCTGAAAGGTTCTTCAAAGGGGCGGAACGGCACCATGTCGGCGATCTCCTGCAGCCGTGCCAGAAGGTCCGGAGGCAGCGATCCAGCCACAACCGCCTGGACATTGGCTTCGACCTCAGCTGCCGAGCGTGCACCCATGAGCATGGTAGAAATGTCCGGGTTGGAGATGACGAAACGCAGGGCCAGCTCCGGCAGTGAGATGTCGATCTCGTCCAGCAGCGCGTAAAGGCATTGGTACTGGCGCCGCCGTGGTGACGACAGCCAATACGCGCCGTTGTTCACTTCGTCGTCGTAACGTTGGGCCAGCGCACCCTGCTGCAGCGGCGACCCAACAATGATACCCATCCCTCGTTTTTTGGCAGCGGGGAAGACCTCGAGAGCGGCCTCGCGCCACAATAGACTGTAGTTAAAGGCGGTTAAGACGACATCGTAGTTGCCCATGGCAATGATGCGGGGCATTTCATACGCAGTGGTGCCACCTAGTCCAGTGAAACGAATCAGGCCTTCCGCCTTGAGCTCGTCCAACAGCTCGCACACCGGCCCATGAAAGGCCGCACGGTCAGTAAACCAATCGTACTGGCCCGGCCGGTCAGGCTCGTGAATGATCAGCATGTCGATCTGGTCACGTTTGAGTGTCCGCAAGCTCTCCTCTAGCGAGTCACGCAGCGCGCCCTTATCTTGAGGGTTAAAAGGCTGCGGGCGCCCGCCCAACTTGGTTGATAGAATAATGGGGGCGGTTACGCCTTCCAACGCATAGCCCAATGCTGCCTCGCTATCGTGATAGCCCGGAGCCGTATCAATGTAATTGACGCCAAGCTCCACAGCACGGCGAACTACACGGCGCGCTTCCTCACGCTGAGCGGCAAAGGAGGCAAGAAACAGCCCACCAAGCGCCAGTTCACTCACCTCAAGACCAGTTCTGCCTAGCTTGCGATAGCGCATCAATGTGCTCCTCGGTTTGAACCCATTCAGTGCCAATTAGCCCTTGAGTCCGGTCAGGGTAATGCCTTCAATAAAGTAGCGCTGCGCCAGGAAGAAAAGGAGCAATACGGGCAGCAAGGCAATGGTGGCGCCCACCATCAATAGGTTCCAGTAAATTGTGTACTGGCCTAGGAAATAGGCCAGCCCCAAAGGCAGCGTCTTCATTGTGAGCGAGTTGGTTACCAGCAGCGGCCACAGGAAGTTGTTCCAGCTCCACATAAAGACAAAGATGCCCAACGTGGCTAGCGCGGGTTTGGAGAGCGGAAGCATAATGTTCCAGTAGATTCGGAAGTAGCCGCAGCCATCAATCTTGGCGGCGTCTTCCAACTCATTGGGGATCGTCATGAAGAACTGGCGCAATAGGAACGTGCCATAAGCGCTGAAAATCATCGGGATAATCAGCGCTGGATAGGTGTCGATCCACTTAAACATGCGCATCAAAACAAACAACGGGATCATGATGATTTGAAACGGCACCATCATGGTGGCGAGATAAGCGATGAAAAGCTTATCTCGCCCCGGAAAGTGCAGCCTCGCAAAGGCAAATGCGCCCATCGAACAAGTAACTAGTTGCCCTAACGTTACCAGGACGGCAACAATCACGCTGTTCAAGATGAAGAGATTGAACGGCAGTGCCTCCCACGTGCGTGGATAGTTGGACCACATGATCGGATTTGGAATCCAGATCGGTGGAAAAACATAAGCTTGTTGATCATTCTTCAGGGATGTCGAAAGCATCCAAAGGAAAGGTGCTACCATCGTAACTGCGCCCGCTGCCAGCACCAGATGGGAAATCAGCGCCCGCCATGAGAGATGTCGTCGCCACGCAGTTGGCGCGCTGGAGATACCCTGTGCACTTGCTTTTGGCGTGCTCATGGCTTGCTCATTCATAAAACACCCACTTGTCTTGGTAACGCCACTGGACCATGGTCACCAGCATGATCAAGGCAAACAGCACCCAAGCTACCGCCGAGGCGTATCCCATTCGATACCACTGAAAGCCGTTCTCATAGATATAGTAAACTGTGGTCACAGTGGCGCGCGCGGGGCCGCCTTGCGTCATGATGTAAGCCTGCTCGAACACCTGGAAGGAACCGATGATCGAGATGATGACGATGAAAAAGGTTGTCGGCGTCAGTAGAGGGAGGGTAATGGAGCGGAACTTATGCCAAGTGCTGGCGCCGTCAATCTCTGCCGCCTCATACAGATGCCTGGGGATTCCTTGCAGCCCAGCCAAGTAGAGCACCATGTTGTAGCCGAGGCCCTTCCACACGCTCATGATAATGATCGCCGGCATGGCCCAAGTGCGGCTCTGCAGCCAGTCCGGTGCGATCCAAGACAGGCCCAGCCAGGCAAATAGGCTGTTCAAAGCGTAGTTTAGTATTCCTGAGGTCGGATTGTACATCCACCGCCACATCAAAGCAACGGCGATCATGGATGAGACCACAGGAATAAAGTAGATCGTGCGGTAGATCGTAATGCCGCGGATCTGCTGGTTTAGCGCCAACGCAAGCAGCAGCGCCGCCACCATGCCCAGCGGCACACTCACTACTGTATAATAGATAGTTGCCCACAGGCTGCTCCAAAAATCCGCATCTCGCAGCAACTGCCAAAAATTGTCGATTCCTAGCCAGGTGGGCGGTGAGAGCAAGTTCCATTCCACCAGCGAAAAGCCCAGCGATGCCAGCAGCGGGCCTGCCATGAAGATCAAAAATCCAATCAAGCTCGGCGCAAGGAACAGCAGAGCAGCTGCCGTCTCTCGGTGCCGGCTCTTTGCAAAAAAGCGCAGTGAGCGCTTATCTGCCTCGAGTGGTAAAGGTTGACTTGTCACCCCCATAATCGCGTAGATGCTCCTTTCCCTGCAGCCGCATCCACACCAGCTAGCTGTTCAGCGCGTTGATCTCTGCCGTCATCTGTGGCAATTCGCTGGCAGCAGTTGCCTCACCCAGGAACACAATGTCCAGATACTTCTTCGTAATTGCTAGAGCCTGCTGGTAGTTCGGAATGAAGGACGAGTTAGCATAGTCTAGTACGTCGAGGAAGAAGTGTTGGTGTTCCGGATTAGCATCGGTGAGCAGCGACTGCGAAACCGACGCGCGACCGGGAATGCCCCGGCTTGGCACGCCTACCATTTGTTCAATGATTGGCGCGCTGGTGTAGAACTTGAGGAATGTCCATGCCTCTTCTGAATGTTGGGTAGTGGCGCCGATCGCGAAGCTACCACCGGCAACGGAATTGCCATCCTTCACCTTGTGTGGGAAGAGGGCTACATCCCAGAGGAACTGGTCGTTATCACGCGGCGGTCCAACGCGCGACGCAATAACCTGTACTGCTTCCGGGTTGCCCCAGGTCATAGCGGCGCGTCCGGTTTCGAACAGCGGGACGTCACCCTGCTCCGCTATGGTTGGCACCACGCCATGGACAAGCCGTAAGTCGGCCAGCCATTGGACCGTCTCAATCGCTTCAGGCGTGTCCATCGTGCACACGGTATCGTCCTCATTGAACCAACTGGCGTTATTGGTTGAAAGCGGTACATCGATGGTCCAATCGAAGTTGGGCAGCAGCCACCCCCACTGGTCGATTCTGCCCGATCCGGAGGCGTCTTTCGTGAGTTTCTGGCAAGCGTCGAGGAACTGGTCCCAAGTCCACGATTCGGTGGGGTAGGCTACGCCGGCGTCGTCAAAGAGGTTCTTGTTGTAGAACAGGCACATCGTCGAGAGATCGTACGGGAAGGCGTAAGTTTCTCCCTCCCAGCGATAGGCCGGCATGATCACTGGCCAGAAGTCGTCGACGTTGACATCCGGCTCCCGCTCAATAAAGGTGTTTAATGGCTTGAGTGTGTTCTGGCGAATGTACTGCTGTGAATACATGGAGACCATACCAACCACGTCAGGAATGGTGCCTGCAGCAGCCTCCGTCTGCAGCTTGGTCCAGTATTCCGTCCACGGCGTGTTCTCCCAGCGGACGCGGATGCCGGGATTTGTGTCGTGGAACTGCTCCAAGCCCCAATTCCAAGTAGGCATGTCTGCCAGGTCGCCCCAGAAGGTCAGGCGCAAATCTACAACTTCCTGGGCTGGGGCCGCACTTTCGGCCTCTCCGCCGGTCATGGCCGGGGCTGCGGCCGGGGCAGCCGTACACGCCGCCAGCGCGGCCAAACTAGCCATACCTGCACTCATAGTCAGAAACGTGCGTCGCGTAACACCCTTTTGGACTTCCATTTCTTCTTCTCCCTTTTTTACAGGTCAAGACTATCCCAGCTTGCCCACATGATCCCTGCTCTTTTCGGTGCAAGCACCGCGAGATCGCGCATGGCGAGGTGCACCTGCCGCTAGCTTGCTAAAAAAGATCAGTTGTCAAACGTGGAAGTGTCTCATATACTATCATTACTGCCAACGAAACGAAACAGACCGCCAAACGCTAAGCGGACAGAGATCGGCCAGGAAACGGACAGGATGACACGTGAAGAATTTGTTGCCGCACTCCGCACAACCTTGATGCAGTTGGACGATTTTAACAGCTTGCGCAATAGTCCCTTGCTGCAGTTGCTCACTTCTCCTGACCATTCCCCCAGCCCGGTCACGCTGCAGGAGCACCTGGTCAGTGCGATTCAAGATCTGCGCTATATGTCCAGCACCAACGCACAGCGCTATTATGAGATTCTGCATTACCGCTATATTGAACATCTGCCCCAGATGGATGTGGCATTTCAGTTCGGCATCAGTGAACGGCAGCTTCGGCGGGAACAGGCAAATGCTATCGAACTGCTGGCGGAACAAATTTGGCAGGAAGTTATGGATGCCGAGCGGCTTGTGCCGGAAGCAGATTCATCGTCTTTACCCGTGCGCAACGATGATCAGATCGTGATCAACACGGAGATGAATCGGCTGCGGCAGCAACTGGCGCCAGGCAGCAGTCATGTCGAGGAAGTATTGGCCAAGGTGTTGTTGGATATCACTGCGCTGTCTGTCAACTATCACGTGTGCATTACGCAAGCATTTGCGGAAGGTTTAGCCATGGTCGCCGTGCCGCCGGTGGCGCTGCGCCAGTCTCTGTTGACGATCCTATCTGCGATTGTGCCCAAGGTTGCTCATCAAAAGATTCATATCACGGTGCAACGCACGTCTATCGAGGTGCATGTTCGCATTGAGATTCCGGAACTGTGCAGCGCGATGGACGACGAATATACTCATCGTATCGGGGTTGCACATCAGATTCTCAGCCCTTTTGGTGGTCATGTAGATTTGCACTGCCCTCAGCATGACGAGGTTCTGCTGTGTGCGCCGACAGTTGACAGCGTTCCGGTGTTGATCGTCGACGATAACCCTGACACCATTGGACTGGTCCAGCGTTATGCTCAGGGGTCACGCTTTCGGATTGTTACGACCACGGACGGGCGTGAGACCCTCCGTCTCGCTTGTGAGAATCAGGTTACGGCTATTTTAATTGACATCATGATGCCAGAGATCGACGGTTGGGATCTGCTGGCGGAGTTACGCCATCATCCGGCGACCCAGGATATTCCGGTCGCCGTGTGCAGCGTGTTGCCGCAACACGAACTGTCGGATGTTCTGGGGGCTAGAATGTTTATCCACAAACCGCTTACGCAAGAAGTCTTTCTGCGGGCGCTGAATGTGCTGACTTCCGCCCTGGCGCTAGAGCGTTTGTGAGCGCATTCGTACATTCGGCAATGTCGCGCAGAGATAGCCCGCCCACCAGTTCCACGCGCAGCCGTCCGGTTACGACGGGTCCGCCTTGTGGGTCGCGTGCGGTCACCACCACCACTGGGATTTGCCGCAAGAGCGGGTCAGTGTTCTTCTGTCGCAGGATCTCATATCCATCCTGGTCCGGCAAACCTAGGTCCAGCAGGATCATGTCCGGTCGACGCGTCCGGATCATCTCGATTGCGGTTGCACCGTTGTTGGCTTCCAGGATGCGATAGCCCAACTGAACCGAATTTAATTGACGGCGCACGAGCCGAGCCATCTGGCTGTTGTCTTCCACACATAAAATTGAGCTGCCTGGCTTTGTAACGTTGGCGACGACTTGCAGCAACTGTGAGCGCGTGACCGGCTTGACCAAGTAGTCAGCAATATTGAGCTGCGTGATCGCTTCGTTGTGACCAGGCACATAACAGCTGAAGATTGGTGTGCGCTCCGGCAGATTCAGCAGGTGGCGACTAAATCCAGCATCGTTCATAGCCCCGGCGTCGTTGATGATCACCGCTGCCGGCGGGTGTCGTCGCGTCTCCTCCGATAATTTGCGCACCTCATTGACCATTGTCACTTCGGTGGCGGGTAGAAGGGCGGCAAGATGATTGCCCAGGTTATTTTCGCGTTCCAGCACGAGCAGCCGCTGCTTGGGCGCCGGCAATGCTGGCAGGGGGCGCCGTTCGCCTGCCATATAGGTAGAATAAGGGTTGCCCGGCTGTACGACGCGAAAGTTTGATAGGTCGCTGGGCGAAATGGACAGCGAAAAGAAGAAGGTGGCGCCGCTGCCGGGCTGGCTTTCCAACCACATTTTGCCGCCATGGAGTTGTACGAGTTGTTGGCTGATAGTCAGACCCAGCCCGCTGCCCATGTTCTGCTCGCTGCCTGGCTCGTCTAACTGTTGGAACGGATCGAAGATGCGTTTTTGATCTTCCGGAGCAATGCCAGGCCCTGTATCCTGCACTGCCACGGTGATGGCGCGTTCAGATAACTCGACGCGGATGGTGGCGCCACCGCTGGCGGTATGGCGGCCGGCATTGCTGAGCAAGTTGAGCAGCACCTGCCGGATGCGCAGCTTGTCACAATAGACAGGCAAGGCTGCGTCGGGCAAACAGATCTCCAGCGTCAACCCCTTCATGCGAAACAGCGGCTGAATGGCATGGACAGCCTCGCTAATAATCTCGCCAATAGGCACCCACGAACGGGTCAGACTCATCTGGCCGGCATTGGCTTGGCTCAGCACCAGGACATCGTTGATCAACTGGGAGAGGTGCCGGCTGTTGCGGTGGATTACGCCAATGTCGGACAATAAGGCTAGGGGTAGGTCAGCGCCGTAAGTTTCGGGTGAAGATATGATCATCTCGCTAAAGCCGATCACCATATTGATAGGTGTGCGAAGTTCGTGGCTGACCCTGGCCACAAATTCTTCCTTGGCGCGACGAGCCGCTTCCGCTTCCAGCGTACTACCTTGCAGCAGATCATTAAGACGGCGCAACTGCACATAGGCCTGCGCCAGGTCATCGTTCAACTGGCGGACGCGCAGTCGCTCGTCTCGTGCCTCTTCGCGCTCGTGCATGGCTAAGAGATACCCATTCCGAAAGCTGTAGATCATCTGTGCTAAGCGTCGTTCGACCAACACAAATAACAACCATAGCGCCATGATCAGAAAGGCCAGTACAAAACGTTCGGATGCCGAATGGCCCCAGGCGAGAAATGGGATGTTGAAGAGCAGAAGAATCGTCGTGGTGCCGACCAGGAGGCTGACAAAGATATTGGTCAGCAGCAGTGCCAGAAAGAACGGTAGCAGCAGCAGGTATAGTGCGCCGGGGCCTGCTCCCCAAGCCAAGCCTAGCAGGATGCAGCCGGCCAGGCAGCCGATCAGCACAATGACACCAGCCGACAACCTGTGTAAGGAGATGATGTAAGCCAGGATTGCGGCAGTCACCAGTAGAATGCCAAGCACAGGCGCTTCTTTACCATCTCCTAATCCTGCCGTAAAGAAGCCAGCCAAAGGCGCGGCGAAGAGGGCGACCAGGGATCCCAAAATAATGAAGCCCACTACCAGGATTTGGAATACTTCCGCATCCAGCCAGGGCAGATCTTTCTGGGCAGCAGTGGGATTAGGGGTGGTGGAGAACGAAAATAGATTCATGTTGGTTGTAGCAAGGGCAGCATCCAGCGACTGGTAGAATCTCGCGCGTGTGTTCGAGGAAAGAGCCTCTTAGCACTCTACCATAGGCGAGCGAAGATGAAAATCTGTGCGAAGGAACTCCGGTAATCTTGGGGTCCCTATCTGAGGGTGCTTCTCGAAGGGAATTTTAGAGGTTCTTTGCCTCTTCTGTCGCAATCTGCACCCAACGCACCACGCGCCGGGGGTCGTTGCGGATGGTGTGGTTGTCTTTCATGATGACTTCGACGCGGCAGCCGCGCGTCGTGCGCAGGTCCTCACGCAGAGTACTGCGCACCTTTTCTTCGTCGAAACTGTCGCGCGCCAGGTCGGCTGGATTGGGCTTCATCGAAAGAATGTAGCTGGTTCCTAAACGCTCGGCCATAAAGGCGCGGCTGCTCCAGGGTGAAACGGAGACCCGGCGCAGGCGTGGAATCTGTTTGACATACTCCCAACGCTGGTCCAGCGGCTCGCAGCAGCCGTAGCAGTTGAGGCCGAAGCGGGCGAGAATCGGCAGTTGGTAGGGCAGGACAAATTCGGCAAACATGGCCGGCGAAACGCCCACCGTTTCCTGGCTTTCGGCAAAGCCCCACATGTCACAGGGACGCACGCGCCCGTCAAAATCGCGCTGCGGCAGTTCATCCGACCAGCCAAAGCCGCCCGAACCCACATAAGTGCCGTCGTTGTTGAGGCTGAGCAGCCCTTGTTCTTCCAGCCAATCCAGTTTGGCAAGATGACCATCGCGCAAGAACGCCATGACCTGGTGCAGCTCGTCGGGCGCATCCAGCATGTCATACATGATCTGGAGCAGCCCGCGCAGGTTGACCAGTGTCCAGGTCATCCCCAGCGTCCACCACCAACTGGACTTGACGCGCACGGTCAGCAGATCACCCAGGATTTCCTGTGCCTGTTCTGCGCGCCGTTCCGTCGCCGCCGGATCGATGGCAATCTGGGGAAAGTGCAGCTTGGCGATGTCTGCATAGTCCGTGAGGGGCGGCTCCCAGGTGTAGGCGCCGCCATGCTCCCCGCCGATGCGTGTCTCATGCATACCCCAGTCGCTTTCCATGGCGACGTGCGGTACATCGAAGAAGGGAACGATGACGCGGTCGTCACACAGGTGCGCGCCCCAGAATATCTCCTTGCGCAGGCGGAACTCCCAGTCACGCGCCAGTTCCCCCTGGCACGCTAAATCCTCGGCGCGAATAATTTCATGCCAGCCGTTCTCCGGGTCACAGAAGATGACGGGACGAGTCGCCTCCAATGCATTGTGGCGGCGCCATAGATCGCGCTTTTCCGCTTCAAGCGGGCGCGCCGCCAGCTCCGCCACCTGTCCCGCCAATTGGCGCAGGATGGCCTGTTCTTGGCTGCTAATCGGTTCGTTCTCGGTGCTCATGGCGCTTCTCTCTCAGTTGCCGGCATATCGCCTTGCCAGCGCTTCAACCGGCCATTCTTCCAGTTTATCTTGCAGCGGCAAATCGACGCGGTCGCCGCGCAGTGCCGACAGATAGGCGGCAAGATTCAGTTCGCTGGTTTTTAACATGTTCGTCAACCCCAGCATCGGTTCAGGGCCGCCATCCATCCATGCCACCAAATCAGCCAGCAAGCAGTCCCAGATGGCTGAGAAGCTGCTGATGGGATGGTCCGTAAAGGATTCGGTGTGTTGGCCGGTGGCATCTTCGATCATCAACTCATCTTCTCGGCGCACGCGAATTGTGCCGGTTGTCCCAACCAGGCTCATTGTCCACTCGCCGTTCATGGCTTCGCCACCGTCGAGCATGGCCTTGCCGCCATCGGCAAAGGCAAAATAGGCGACAGCATGATCTTCCATCGCGTGACCATAACCGCGCTGTTCACGCACGCGCGCCTGGCTGAGAACCCAAAGCACCGGCTGGTCGTTGTGAAAGAAGCGAAACATATCCAGCCAGTGGGAACCCCACTCGCTTAAATCCCAGCCGGGAATGCCGGCAAAGCAGAGTACCGGCTGGCCCACAGCGCCGGAAGTGTACAGCTCTTTGGCACGCTCAAAAGCAGGCAAGTAGCGCCGCATATGGGGAATCACAATTTTTGTGCCCGAAGCGGCAGCGGCCTCCGCCACCGCGGTGAGATCAGCCGGCGCAGCTAGAAACGGTTTTTCACAAATAATGCCTTTGACCCCGGCGCGGCAGGCGTCCACTAGCATCTGCCGGTGCAGCCCTACATAGGTGCAGATGCTGACTATGTCCGGCTGCACGGCAGCAAGCATTTCTTGGTAGTCGGCAAAGCCCTGCTCCAGATCAAACTCCTGCTGATACGCCAAGAGGTTGTCCGGCTGGATATCCGCCACAGCCACCAGCCGCGTGCGGGGATTATGCGCATAGGTTTCACCGTGCGTATAGCCGATGCGGTGGCCGCCCCCTTTGAAGAAGCCTTCGTCTTTGGCCTTACCGGCGCCGATCACCGCCGCTGTATACACATCTGCTGGTTGGCTCATCAGTTGTTATTCTCCTTGCAGCGCCCAGTCTACTGCATTGCACCAGAGCTGGCGCAGCGCCGGGCAGTCAAACGTTTGCAGGTCGTGGCCATTGGCCAGGTAGGCAGTACGGCCGGCGCCGGCAATCCGCCCCCCTTGCGCCGTAAGAACCATTGGTCGCGGCTGACCGTCCCACAGGGCAGTGGCGTGAGTGGAAGGCGCCAGCCCTGGTGTCAGCTTTATATCGTAATACAGTTCGTCATGCAGGGTATAGTCCTCTATGCCCGCCACAATCGGATGGCCGGTCGGCAGCACATTTACCGTGTGTTCGCCAAGCGGCGAGTGCGTCGTGACGCCCCACACCCAAGTGAAGCCCAGCAGTTCTCCAAAGCGTGGCCAGTCGTCATAACTAGCGATGGCGCCGTGATGGGAGATCAGTGGCCGGCCAGAGGCGACATACTGCTCAAACGCTTCTTGTTGGCGTGGCTGCAAGGGCGCGTAGCGCATGCTGCCGGCCCACTCTTCGCACATCCCTGTCCAATGCAGCCCCATAACAACGAAGAGGTCACAGTTGTCCAGCAGTTCAAAGGCAGCCGGCCCATCAGCAGATTGGCACTCGTAGTCATTGCCCAGCCACTCGCCAATCCGCTTGGCCTGCTCCCCAACCGGATGGAAGGCAGGGCCACCAACGTGGAAAATTAGCCGCGGCTTCGCCATCATTCTGCGCCCAGCGACTTAAGGTAAGCATAGCTTTTCAACAAGTTGTCTTCACCGCCCACTTCCAGCGTTGAATATTCAACCTGCGGCGCATCCTTGAGAACCGCATAGACGCCGGCAATATCGACGACGCCTTCACCCAGGGCAATCGGGCCAAAGCCACAGCCGTACATCGTGCCCCGTTTGGCCGTCCAATCTGCCGGCAGATCCTTCCAGTGGACGTGCATAATCTTGTCTTTGAACGTGCGCGCCATCTCGACTGGATCCGTCCCGCCTAGCCAGGAATTGCCTGTATCGAGATTGACGCCCAGGTTGGCCGGGGCGCCCAGCCCATCGATGATCTCCTGCATACCGCTGATCGAATCGGTGAGGATGCCATGCGGTTCAAGCAGGATGGAAACACCCAGGTCGCCCGCCAGCCGCAGCGGTTCGTACAGCTTTTCGACAGTTACAAACACACGTTGCTCATGCGTGAGCTTATGGCCCCATTCCGATTTGGGGTCGCCTTCGGTGGTGATCACATGTTTGACGCCCATTGCCGCCGCCTGGCGCACAGCCTTCATGATCTCGTTCGTTGCGTAGCGTGCGGGGGAACTGGGGTCAAGCAGATTGGCGTGGGCGCAAAAGGAGGTGACGGTCAGACCAAAGCTGTCAAAGAGGCGCTTCGTATCATAAGGATTGTCGTCGAGGCTGACGGTGGAAGCAAAGCCGAATTCATGACCGAGCAGCCCGCCGCTGTGGTTGTCGGTAATATCCGCATAGCGGAAACCCATATCGCGAATACGGCCTAGTTGGTGCTCCAGCAGGGCAAAGGGATCGACAATGGCAAAACAACCGACTTTCATGTGAATTTCCTTTCGTATGACAGGTTTGCAGCTACCCTTTTAAACCGGTGAGGGTGATGCCTTGTACAAAATAGCGTTGCGCAAAAAAGAAAATGATCAAGATTGGCACAAGCGATATGACGGCGCCGCCCATCAGCGCCGGCCAGTCGGTGCCGAACATGCTGCGCGAGATGACGGCCAATCCTACCGGCAGTGTGCGCAACTCATTGGTGTTAATTACGATGAGCGGCCATAGGAATTCGTTCCAGAACTGCAGGAACACAAACACGCCCAAGGTTGCCAGCGCCGGCTTGGAAAGGGGAAGAATAATGCGGAAGTAGGTGCTGAAATAGCCGGCGCCGTCGATGCGGGCAGCGTCCTCTAACTCCATGGGAATTGTCTGGAAGAACTGGCGCAGCAGAAAAGTTCCAAAAGCACTGCCAAACAGAAACGGGATGGTCAACGCAAAGTAGGTGTCGATCCAGCCTAGATACTTAATCAGGATGTAGCCGGGAATCAGGGTGACCTGGCCTGGGATCATCATAGTGGCCAGGTAGCCCATAAATATCACGTCACGGCCTGGAAAACGAACGCGTGCAAAGGCATAGGCAGCCAGGGATGAGAAGATTAACTGGCATATTGTAACGGTGACGGCAACGAAGATGCTGTTGATGAGCCAGTTGGTAATTGGCGACACGACAAACAGGCGTTCATACCCTTTTAGCGTCCAGGGATTGGGCAACCATTCAGGGGGATAGGTGAAAACCTGGAACTGCTCCTTGAAACTGGTGCTGATCATCCAGATGAGAGGCAGCAGACAGGATATCCCCAACACAATGAGAAAGATGTGGAGCACAAGGCGGCCCAGGCTTCTACCTATTCGGCGCCCGCTGCCGCGGTGTATAGTAGAGCCGGCTTGGGGCGCCGGGACTTCTTGCAAACTGTCTCTGGTAATATTCATAGGCTGGTCCATCATCCAAGCTCTGAGTAGGCGCGGCGGCCCAAGTAACGCACCTGTACGAGTGTCACCACGAAAATCAGCAGAAACAGGATGTAGGCCATGGCTGAGGCGTACCCCATCTTGAAGAACTGAAACGCGTTCTCCCAAATGTAGTAATTGTAGACGCGCGTGGCGTTGCCGGGGCCGCCGTTGGTCATCACATACACCATATCAAAAGCCTGAAAAGCGCCGATCAGCGAAATGACCAGCACAAAGAAAAGATGTGGGCGCAGCAAAGGCAAAGTTACTGACCAGAAGCGCTGCCAACTGTTGGCGCCGTCAATCTCCGCCGCCTCGTGCAGCGATTGCGGCACATCCTGCAGACCTGCTAAAAAGATGACCATGTTATACCCCATGGTCTTCCAAATAACCGTCAGTGCCACGGACGGCATTGCCCAGGTGCTGTCGGTCAACCAGTTTTGCGGTGGGATGCCGAACCAGGATGTTATCCAGTTCAGCACCCCAAATTCACCGTTGTAAAACCATTTCCAGGCCAGCGCCACGGCAATAGTCGAGGCCACAACAGGAATAAAAAACACCGTGCGGTAGACGCGTGTTCCGAACAGCCCCTGGTTCATAATCACTGCCAATCCAAGCGATACGATGATGCCGGCCGGTACGGTGAGCAGGACATAGTAGACGGTGTTCCAAAGACTCGTCCAGAAAAGGTTGTCCCTGGTCAACAACGTTACATAGTTGTTGATTCCTACCCAGCGCGGGGTTGACAGCAGGTCCCACTCCGTGAAGCTGAGGAGTAGACCCGCCACAACAGGGCCGGCGACAAATATCAGGAAGGCAATAAAATTGGGTGCAATAAATGCCAATCCAACAAGCAGGTGCTGACGGTTTGTGCGCAACATAGCCTCAACTTTCTGCAAATGCGCGTTCGACGGCACTCTGCATTTCGGCCAATGCTTCTTCGACTGTCTTCTCGCCATTGCCGATCAACTCGGTTTGGGGGATGATCACCGTGTCGCGCAGCTCTACCCATTTTTCATGGTGCGGCGTAAACCAGGCGAATTCAGCCGCGTCACCGTTGATATTCAAGTTCTCCACCGGCGGATTGGGCTGAGCAAGATAAAGCTCGGAATTGTAGGCGGGAATGTACGCAGGGGGGTAAATGATACCTTTGTTTGCCGCTGCAAAGGCTGCTTCCCAGCCTGGCATGCCCATAAAATACTTGATAAACTCCCAGGCGGTGTCCTGATGTTTGGTTGTCTGGCTGGCGCAGTAGGCAGTGCCGCCGGTCGCATACCCGCGGATTCCCTCAGGTCCCACCGGTGCAATCTGCATGCCAAAGGGCACCTGGGAGAATTTGTCTGGGGCAAAAACAAATTCCCAATAGCCGCCGACAAACATAGCAAGCCGTCCCGTGGCAAACAGATCAGAGCCATTCATGCCACCCTGCTGGAAGAATGCTGGGCTAGGCGCCACCTTGTGCTTGTGCACTAAGTCCGCCCAGTACTGCATTCCTTCCACAGTTTTGGGATCATTAAAGGTCGCCTTGGTGGGTGATTCCACGCTGTCAGCCACCTGACCGCCGTTGGAGTAGACAAACAAGTTGCGGTCTGCTGCCGTTTCGCCCAGGAAGAAGCCATACTGGCTGGTGCGGTTGCCTTCCGTTTTGGTCAACGCCTGGGCTGCTGTCAGCAGATCATCCCAGCGCCACTCGTTGGTCGGGTAGGTCAGCCCGGCTTCATCAAACTCTCCCTTGTTGTAAAAAAGGCAGCAGATCGGCTGCACGTCATACGGAATGCCGTAGACTTTGTTGTCAATCGTATAGCGGCCAATCAGTTTGGGAAAAAAGTCTGTGGCTTTGAACGCCTGATCGGCTTCCAGTTTAGGTGTCAGGTCGAGCAGCACGTTTTTGCGCACGAACTGAATAAACGGAGTGTTCTCCACACCCAGGACATCCGGCGGCGTGTCGGCTGCAATTTGGGTCAAGATTTTCGGCAGGTATTCAGTTGAGGGCGTTACTTGCGTCTCCACCTGAATGCCAGGATTTTCCTGCTCAAATGCATCCACCAAACCTGCCCAGCCGGAGGTCTGATCTACGGCGTAAAAGCTGGCCACAACGAGTTTTTGGACCGTCTCGCTGGCGGCAGCGCCCTCTTGGCTGCTGGGCGCAGCAGCGGGTGTTGCCGTTGCACATGCTGCCAGCACCAGGCTTACGCTGCCGGCTCCCGCCACTTTCAGAAAGTTGCGCCGACTTAAGCTGTTCATTTGCTCCTCCTCTGTTAGACACTACCAATGAAAAACGAGTGACAGCCACGCACGCGCTACATGATGCAGTACATCATGAAGACAAGCAGCACAATAGCGATACTACTGCTGCCGAAACTAGATATGAATTAGACAACCTGTGGGACGCAAGTTGACGATACACCATAGTGGCGCTATAGTCTTGCAAGATCGTCTTGAAGTTTCCACTGGTAAATTTTGAACATTGTGCCCCTGCTTTCATGAGGAGGAACCCCTATGAAAGAGCTGCCGGCTATTTTCCAAGATGGAAAGCAGCGCTATGCCGCCGACACTTGCGAGCCACTCAAAGACGCCGCGACTCAGGGCAAGGTGCAGCTTCATGCTTGGGGGCGCGCTTCCTACCCCGGTGCGTTGCTGCCGAGCGATTGTTTGCCTGCCGTGCGTTCGGTTGGGATCTGGGACGCGACTGCTCAGCAATCCTGGGGTCTTGATCTGCACTGCAATGAAGGGCTCGAGTTCACGCTGCTAAAAAAAGGCAAACTCGGTTTTGAGGTGGATGGCAGGCAATGGCTGCTGCGCAAAGATTGCCTGACCATTACGCGTCCCTGGCAGTTTCACCGCGTAGGCTCTCCCCACATAGGCGCCAGCCGCTTGATCTGGCTCATCCTAGATGTCAATGTGCGCCGCCCCAACCAGCTCTGGCAGTGGCCCGATTGGTTAGTCTGTTCACCGGTGGAGCTGCAGAAGTTGACTCGGCTGCTGAGCCACAATGAGCAGCCGGTCTGGCAGGCGGACGAAGAGATTGTACGCTGGTTTGATCTGCTGGCTGCATTGCTGGAAGGGAGCGCTGATCTCGCAGACAGCGAATCAAAATTGAAACTGGCGATCAACGGGTTGCTGCTCGCTGTGCTGGAAATGCTTGACCACGAACAGATCCCGCTCAACGAATATTTATCGACGACGGAACGGGCAGTGCAGATGTTCCTGCGTGCCCTGCCCCAGCATTCCGCTTTTGACTGGAACCTGGCTGCAATGGCGCAGCAGTGTGGGCTTTCCCGCAGCCAATTTTCCCTCTACTGCCGCCAGCTTACCAATATGACGCCGATGGAGTACTTAGCGCACTGCCGGGTTGAAAAGGCGTCCGCCATGCTGCGCGCGCAGGCGGATGCCAGCGTCACCGAAGTCGCTTTTGCCTGCGGCTTCAATTCGAGCCAGTACTTCGCCACCGTTTTCCGCAGTGTGAAAGGCTGCTCTCCTTCGGAATTTGCAGCCCAAGGCAACTGCCACGCAGAATTGGTATGAGTGCAAGCGCCGGCGCACCTGCCGGCTTGTGCGACACAACCGATAGGGATGCCTTGCCCGATCAAGTGCACACTTCTCCCCTCGCTTGCTGTACAACCACTAGCTGCTGCTGATCTGGAAAGAAACTAATAAACATCATTGTGCGTTCCGAGATCAAGTAAAACTATGAATTCCTCTCTAATACTTTCGTCAAATTCTACGACAAACACAATTCGGCAGTCGTAGCCGCAAGAGCAAGCCCAAAGACCGAGCAGTTCACCACTTAGGGACTGCAAAAGTATAACGCCGCGGATTTGATTTTCGACGGTCTGTCATGGTGTACAATAAGGGAGCATGGTTCACCATTAAAGCAAGGACAGAACGAATGTGTAGCGAGATCTACGAATGCCGATGCGCTGTTTG
>JBBRBX010000039.1:0-42962 GCA_038205395.1 Caldilineales bacterium | reverse complement strand
GAACTCTTCAAGCCGTTTGTCATGCGCCGGCTGGTGGAGAACAACTACGCCCACAATATCAAGTCGGCCAAACGCATGGTCGACCGCATGTCGCCTGAAGTCTGGGATGTGCTGGAGGAGATCTGTCACGAGCGCCCGGTGCTGCTCAACCGCGCCCCCACCCTCCACCGGCTGGGCATCCAGGCCTTTGAGGTGGTGCTCATCGAGGGCAGCGCCATCCAACTCCACCCGCTCACCTGCTCCGCCTTCAACGCTGACTTTGACGGCGACCAGATGGCCGTGCATGTGCCGCTGAGCCAGGAGGCGGTCAAGGAGGCGCGCGAGTTGATGCTCGCCACCCAGAATCTGCTCAAGCCGTCTTCCGGCGAGCCGATTGTCGGCCCGTCCAAGGATATGGTGATGGGCGTCTATTATCTGACGGTGGACGAACAGCCGGAGGCGCCGGCGGAGTCGCTGCCCACCTTCGCTACGATGGATGAGGCGGAGTACGCCTATGACATGGACATCATCCAACTGCGCCAGCCTATCCGCGTCCTCTACACCAACCGCTTCGACCAGATGTCCATCGATGACCTGGCGGAGCAGAGTGTGGCTGAACGCGACGCGGCCCAACGCGACGCGGCCGATTCGGCGGCCACCGCCGCGGCCCTGGCTGCGCTGGAGACCGCCGCTTCCGCCGATGCGCTGCTGGGCCCCGCGCCTGCCGGGCTGAGCAGCGGCGGCATCGACTGGGAGACCGACGCCTGGGAGGATACCGCCCCCCACCGCCGCCCCGCCGCGGCCAATGGCGACGGCGTGCAGGCCGCCGGCCACGACGGCAGCCCCAATGGCGCCCCGCCCGCCGCGCCGCTCCACCGCTTCGGTGTGCCGGCCACGGTCTTCGAGACCCCCATCCTCTCCGAACGGGTGCTGGCCGCGCTCAAGGCGCATGGGCTGCGCACGGTGGGCGACATCATGGACATCTACGCCCAAGGCGAGAAGAAGCTGGTGGCGGACGTCCCCGGCTTTGGCCTGGCCGCCCTCGACGAGGTGCGCGAGGCGCTGCGCCGGCTGGGTCTGCTCGGCGCAGTCTGGCCGCAGACGCGGCTGCTGCGCACCACCGTCGGGCGCATTATCTTCAACCGCGCCTTGCCTGAAGAACTCTGGTTCGTCAACGACCTGCTCGACCGCAAAGGCGTCGACGCTGTCGTGGCGCGCTGTTACAAGCATCTGGGCCGCGAACGCACCGCCGTCACCGTCGACAATATCAAAGACCTCGGCTTCCGCTTCGCCACCCGCTCCGGCATCACCATCGCCATCTCGGACATCAACGTGCCCGAAAGAAAGGCTGAAATCCTGGAGCAGACCACCGCTGAAGCCGACCGCGTCGAGCAGCAGTTCCGCCGCGGCCTCATCACCGACGAAGAACGCTACAACAAAATCGTCGAACTGTGGACCCGCGCCACCGACGAAGTCACCGACGCCGTCAAGGAGCTGCTCTCGCCCATCGAAGGTCTGGGCGCCATGGCCCGCTCCGGCATCACCATCGCCATCTCGGACATCAACGTGCCTGAAAGAAAGGCCGAAATCCTGGAGCAGACGACCGCTGAAGCTGACCGCGTCGAGCAGCAGTTCCGCCGCGGCCTCATCACCGACGAGGAACGCTACAACAAAATCGTCGAACTCTGGACCCGCGCCACTGACGAAGTCACCGACGCCGTCAAGGAGCTCCTCTCTCCCATCGAAGGTCTCGGCGCCATGGCTCGCTCCGGCGCCACCAAGGGCGGCATCAACCCCGTCCGCCAGCTCGCTGGTATGCGCGGCCTCATGGCCGACCCCAACGGCAAAATCATCGAGCTGCCCATCCGCTCCAACTTCCGTGAGGGACTCACCGCCCTCGAATACTTCCTCTCCACCCACGGCGCCCGCAAAGGTCTCGCCGACACCGCCCTGCGCACCGCCGACGCCGGCTACCTCACCCGCCGCCTCGTCGACGTCGCCCAGGACGTCATCATCACCGAAGCCGACTGCGGCACCCGCTCCGGCATCTGGATCACCGAAGCCGACGCCAAAGCCATCGGCGAAACCTTCTTCGAGCGCATCGCCGGCCGCTTCCTTGCCGGCGACATCAGCGACCCCGACACCGGCAGCCTCCTCCTGCGCGCCGGCGACCTTCTCAACGAAGCCGCCCTCGCCACCCTCCAGCGCCACGCCGTCCAACAAGCCTTCGTCCGCTCCGCCCTCTCCTGCGAAGCCCGCTTCGGCATCTGCGCCATGTGCTACGGCGAAGACCTCGCCCGCGGCGGTGTAATTCAGATGGGCGAAGCCGTCGGCACGATTGCGGCGCAGTCGATCGGCGAGCCTGGTACGCAGCTTACCCTGCGCACCTTCCACACCGGTGGCGTTGCCGGCGCTGACGATATCACCCAGGGTCTTCCGCGCGTCGAAGAACTCTTCGAAGCCCGCAACCCCAAAGGCGAAGCGCTAATCGCTGAAATTGACGGTTCCGTCCACATCGAACGGGATGGGGACATCCGCACGCTGACTATTATCAACACCGAACTCAAGCGCCGCGAGGTGCGAGTGCCGGCAGGATATGAGGTCAACGTGGCTGACGGAGATCGGGTGCAGGACGACACGATTATTGCGCGCAAGGAAGGCGAAGAAGATATCCTGGCCGGCATGAATGGCGAGGTGTATATTGAGCCGAAGGGCAACGGCTACCTGGTCACCGTGCGGCGCGAGGATACGCAGAAGACTGACGCCTACGAATTGCCTGCCAATGCACGTTTGCGTGTGGAAGACGGCGCCCAGGTGCGCGCCGGCGACCAGGTAACCGAAGGGGCCAAAAACCCCAAGGAAATTCTGCGCATTTCCGGACGTGAAGCCACACAGCTTTATCTGATGGGCGAAGTGCAGAAAGTCTACCGCAGCCAGGGTGTGGGTATTCACGACAAGCACATCGAAGTAATTCTACGTCAGCTTCTGCGGCGGGTGATGGTGCGCTCGACGGGCGACACCGACCTACTGCCGGGCGAAATGCTGGATCGCTTCCGCTTTGAGGATATCAACAACTATGTGATCGCCAACGGTGGCAAGCCGGCCAAGGCTGAGCCGGTTGTGCTGGGTCTGACCAAGGCAGCACTCAATACGGAGAGTTTCCTGGCGATGGCCTCATTCCAAGAAACCACGCGTGTGCTCACCGAAGCGGCAATTCGTGGCCAGCGCGACGAACTGCGGGGCTTGAAGGAAAATGTGATCATCGGCAAGCTGATTCCGGTGGGCACAGGCTTCAACTCGCGACGCATCTCTGTGGTGGATATTGCCAGCGAAGTTTCTCTCCTCAAAAACATGGATATTGATGTTGAGGAAGAAATGTCGGACGTGGACATGAACGACCTGAGCTTGGACGATTTTGATCTGGGAGGTCAAGGCGTGACCGAACTGGGCATGGAGCCGTTGGGCGCCAATGCCTCAGCCGGCGGTGACGAAGAAGACTTGGATCTCGACTTCGACAGCTTGGAAGAGGACGAAGAAGAGGACGAAGAAGAAGAGTTTGAGGATCTTGATGTCGACGCCTAGCCGGCGTGCGTAGTAAGGCTGAAAGATCAAAAAGGTGGTGGCCTTGTGGGCCGCCTCTTTTTTGATTGGAGAGCAATTTTTGAACTCCAGCGCGCGGCAGCTACGACAAATCCAACCCCAAGTCGAATTTCGCAGCATAGCCCTGATCAGACTGTGTGACGTTGAGCAGCAGCAGGTCATCATAGAGGCGATCCTGGCTGTTGAACATGTCGCGATGGCCTTTGGCGGCATACGGCTCTTGTGCCAAAACTTGGTCGGATAGCGCGTCGTCAAAGAAAAGCATCGATCCCAGAATACAAAACAGTTATTAAGATTCAGCAAAGGCAATGTGCAGGTCTGGTACAGATTGCAGTTGCGACACTAGTGCTTGTGCAATTTGAGATAGCTGCGCAGCGGGGCAAAGCCAAAGCGGGCGTAAAAGGTGAGCAGTGTCGTCCAGTCAATCACACAGCCATTGATGCCGTTGTCGTGCAGGCGGCGCAGGGCGGCATCGAGCAGATAGCTGCCGCAGCCGTGGCCGCGTAGTGCGGCGCTGACGCCGATGGAGCCGGCCTGCCCCCACGGTTTGGGCAGGCTGTAGGGAAAGTAGCGTTCGAGTGGGCGCACCGAGTCGGGAAAGGTGAGCAGGCACGCCCCCTGCACGCCCGCATCTGTCCAGAGCAGCATATAGTCGCTGATGCGGCCGCCGTCCTGCTGCAGAAATTGCTCAGCTTCGTAATGCCAGCGCCCAGGAAACTCAGCGGCGAGAAAGGCGAGTAGTTGCTCTTCCTGACCGTGCTGGGCAGGGCGAGCGGCGGCAGCCACTTCGCGCAGTGTGGGCGGCGGGGTGTAGGTGGCGAGATCGGCGGCCAGGTCATAGACGATCTCCGGCTCGCCGGCAGCGTCGAGTTCGGTGTAGCCGTGACGCACAAAGAAAGAGGCAGCAGCCAGTTCGGCAGGCACACCGGGAGCGAAGGGACGCAAATTTGCGCCGACCGTGATGGAGGTGCGGCCGTGCTGGTGCAGCCAGCCTTCGGCTGTGGTCAACAGGCGGCGGCCAAGCCCTTGGTGCTGGGCCGCGGGGGCGACCACCAAAGCATCGATCCATCCCTGCGCCGCAGAAGCAATTTGCGGATAGCCGTCAACAAAGCTGGCCAGCACAAACCCCTGCACCCAATTATCGGCCACTGCCAGCCAGCCCTGCCGCGTCACGCCCGCTGACGGGCGCAGGTTGAAGGCGACAAAGCGCGGCGAGATGCTCAACGCTTGCCCACAGGCCATATTCCAAATTTCCACCACGGCGCGGATGTGGCCGGGGTTGGCAGCATCAAAGGGTGTCAAATTCGTCGCCTGGAGCGGTATCATAGTTGACCTGGATCATCTGCCATTGACGGTGGCAGGACAGTAGCTGTCAGCATTTGCTCCCCTAATCTCCCTCGTTAAAAAAGCACAGCAGACCGTCGGCCACGCCTTTGGCCAGCAAGTCCTGTTGGTTGGCGAGCAGATCGTAGTCACCGCCCAGAAAGCCGAGTTCGAGAATGGCGGCCGGCGTCTGCGGGTCAATACGGCGGAAAGCATGATACTCGGTCATGTTCTCGGTGATGGTGTCGATATTCTCTCTCAAACCGGTGGCGGTGGCATAACGGTCGTTGATACAGTTCACAAGTCGGTCGCTGATTGCCGGGATGGTGCTGTTCAGATAACGGCTGGACTTATATCCCGTCTTATCAACGCAGCTATCGGCGTGCAGGCTAAGCAGCACATCGGCGCGCAGCCCTTGCAGGCGCGGGTCATACTCTTCGAGAATCTGCACGTCGGCGCCAGCGCGACGCAGGCGTTCGGCAGCGCGGCGCGCAACCGAAGCGTTGACGACAACTTCCTCTATCGTGGGCTCGCCGTTCGCATCTTCGCAGATGGCGCCGGAATCATTGCCGGCATGGCCGCTGATCAGAGCAATCTGCTTGTTCCAGACAGATCCCACCAACCCTTGCGGCGCAATCCCTTGGCTGTCGGGCAGGCCGACGCCAACCGTGCGCGCGGCAATGGCGCCGATGCCGACGACGGCCAGCAAAAAGATCCAGACAAAGATGCGCTGTGTGCGCTCGACGGTATCGTGCCGCATGGCTGCTCGCTTACTCAACGCTGGCCTGCTGCGAAAAAGTCGCCAGATCAATATTGGCTCCGCACACAATCAGGCCCACGCGCTTGCCGGCCAGACGCTGCCGCAGCGGACCGCAGAGCGCAGCCGTGGCCGCGGCGCCGGCAGGTTCCACCGCCAACTTCATCTCGCTGTAGAGCAGACCCATTGCCCGGCGCATAGCGTCGTCATCGACCAATACCAGATCGTCCACAAACTGCCGGCAGAGGGCAAAGGAATAAGGCAGGGCATAAGGTGCGCCGAGGCTGTCGGCGATGGTCGCCACCCGTTCAATGGCCTGCGGCGCGCCGGCGGCAAAGCTGCGCGCCATGCTGTCGGCCCCTACCGGTTCAACCCCGTAGACGGCGCAGCCGGGTTTGATCTGTTTAATGGCGGCGGCCATGCCCGCACACAGCCCGCCGCCGCCAATCGGGACAATTACAGCGTCTAGGTCGGGCGCCTGGGTGAAAAATTCCAAACCCACCGTGGCTGTGCCCAAGGCTGTGCGGTAGCCTTCGTAGGGATGCACAAAGGTGCGCCCTTCCTCCTGCTCGATCTCCTGCACGCGTGCGAAGGCGCTTTGCACATCGTCCACAAGCACAACCTCGGCGCCATAGCTGCGACAGCGGGCGACGCGGAAGGGGTTGGCGCTTTGGGGCATAACCACTTTGGCGCTCGCACCCAGCAGATCGGCGGCAAAGGCCACAGCGATGGCATGATTGCCGGCGCTGACAGCGGTGACGCCGCGGGCAAGGGCGGCGGCGTCCAGGTCAAGCATGACGGAGAGGGCGCCGCGCGGCTTGAAGGAGCCGGTGTGCTGGAAAAGCTCCAGCTTGAGCACCACTTGGGTTTCAGCGCTGGTTACACCGCCGGCTGCGCCGTTGAGAGCCGCATACAGGCCGCGGCTGGCCCACGGCCAGACAGGCGTTGTGAGAATATAGCGGTCAAGACGCTCACGCAGGGTGCGAACGGCATCTAAAGTTGGAATTTGCATTGCAGTCGGCAGGCTGATCCTCAGGCTGAAAAAGACTTACATGCGAAATACACCGAACTGGGTCGGCGCCACCGGCGCGTTGAGCGTGGCAGAGAGCGCCAGCGCCAGCGCCGTACGCGTCTCTACCGGATCCAAAATTCCATCGTCCCACAGCCGCGCCGTGGCATAGTAGGGGCTGCCCTCGCGCTCATACTTGTCCAGGATGGGCTGCTTAAAATCCGCTGCTTGCGCATCGTCGAGCGGAGTCAGGCCGCGGCGGGCGAGCTGCTCCTGCTTGACGGTGAGCAGCACATTGGCCGCCTGCTCGCCTCCCATCACGCTGATGCGCGCATTGGGCCACATCCACAGAAAGCGCGGGCTGTAGGCGCGTCCGCACATGCCATAGTTGCCGGCCCCAAACGAGCCGCCAATGATGACGGTGAGTTTGGGCGTCTGCGCATTGGCGACGGCGTGCACCAGCTTGGCCCCATCTTTGGCGATGCCGGCGTTTTCGTATTCCTGGCCGACCATAAAGCCGGTGATGTTCTGCAAAAAGAGCAGCGGGATGCGCCGCATGCTGCACAGTTCCACAAAATGCGCGCCCTTCAGCGCCGACTCGCTGAAGAGAATGCCGTTATTGGCCACGATGCCGACTGGGTAGCCGTGGATGCGGGCAAAGCCGCAGACAAGCGTCTCGCCATAGCGCGCCTTGAACTCGCGCAGACGGCTGCCGTCGACCAGACGCGCAATCACCTCGCGCACATCATAGGCCTGGCGAAACGAAGCCGGGATTACCCCGTATAGTTCCTCCACCGGGTAGAGCGGTTCTTCGGGAGGAGCCACATCCAGATCGACCTGTTTGCGTGTGTTGAGCGTGGCCACAATTTCACGCAGAATCTGGAGCGCATCGGCGTCATCTACGGCATAATGGTCGGCCACCCCAGAGCGGCGTGTATGCACATCGGCCCCGCCCAGTTCTTCAGCGCTGACATCGACGCCGGTCGCAGCCTTGACCAGCGGTGGGCCGCCCAGAAAGATCGTGCCCGTGCCGGCGACGATAATTGCTTCGTCGCTCATAGCGGGCACGTAGGCGCCTCCAGCCGTACAGGAACCCATGACAGCGGCAAGCTGAGGGATGCCCGCTGCGCTCATGCGCGCCTGGTTGTAAAAGATGCGGCCAAAATCGTCCACATCGGGAAAAACCTCATCCTGCAGCGGCAAAAACGCACCACCCGAATCGACCAGGTAGAGACAGGGCAGGTGATTCTCCAGCGCCACCTGCTGGGCGCGCAGATGTTTTTTGACCGTCATCGGAAAGTACGCGCCGCCTTTGACCGTGGCGTCATTGGCGACAATGAGACACTCACGCCCCGCAACGCGCCCGATGCCGGTGACGAGGCCGGCGCTGGGTGCGGCGCCGGCGGCCCCGTCCCGATCCGAGCCACCTTCGGCGTACATCTCCCATGCGGCCAGCGGTGACAATTCCAGAAAAGGCGACCCCGCGTCGAGCAGACGGTCAATGCGCTCACGCACAAACAGCTTGCCCTGCTCGCTGTGGCGCGCCTGCGCCTGGGCGCCGCCCCCCTGACGCACCGCAGCCAGGCGGTCACGCAGTTCGGCAGCCAGTCGGCGCTGCACTGCGGCATTCTGCCGGAAGGATTCGTCTTGCGGGTCAAGCTGAGATTCGAGCACCTGCATAGGTTGGCCTCGCTTTGCACTGCCGGCGCCGGGTCGGCTGGGGCGCGATTTGCTGCTTTGATTATAGCGGATTGGGCGTAAGATGTGTATGATGGCGACCATCCGATCAGAACTTCGCAAATGTAGACGCACTTCCGGGAAGCGCCCGCAGGAGACACAGGCACATAAGGAGGATAGCGATGAAGCTATTTGATGAACAGGCACTGGCGGCATTGGAAACGCAGGCGGCAGCTTGGGAAACGGCGCGCGCCAACGCACGCGCACGGCTGCCGGAACGCTATACCGAGTTCAGCACACTGTCTGGGCTGCCGATCCAAGGGCTTTACACACCCCTTGATCTAGCGGAGACGGATTATGCCGCCGAGATCGGGCTGCCTGGCGAGTATCCGTTTACACGTGGGGTGCACGCCACCGGCCAGCGCGGCCGGCTGTGGACGATGCGCATGTTTGCCGGCTTCGGCAGCGCCGAGGAAACCAACGCCCGTTTTCGCTATCTGCTGGCCAATGGACAAACAGGACTGTCGATTGCCTTTGACATGCCGACGCTCTACGGCTACGACACCGATGCGCCCGAAGCCGAAGGCGAGTTTGGCCGCTGCGGGGTGGCCGTCTCCTCGCTGGCCGATATGCAGCTGCTGCTGGACGAGCTGCCGCTCGACGCCATCACCACCTCGATGACAATCAACAGCCCGGCGGCAATCATCTGGGCGATGTACATCGTGGCGGCAGAGAAGCGCGGGATCGGGCGCGCCAGGCTGGGCGGTACGCTGCAAAATGACATCCTCAAGGAATATATTGCGCAGAAGGAATTTATCTTCCCGCCACGGCCATCCATGCGGCTGGTGACAGACACCATCGAGTTTGCCGCCCAGCAGATGCCGCTGTGGAACCCCATTTCGGTGTCGGGCTATCACATCCGCGAGGCCGGTGCGACCGCCGTGCAGGAACTTGCCTTTACGTTGGCCGACGGGCTGGAGTATGTGCAGTGGGCGCTCGCACGCGGCCTTGCCGTCGATGACTTCGCCCCACGCATCTCGTTCTTTTTTAACGCCCACAACGACTTTTTTGAAGAGATCGCCAAATACCGGGCAGCGCGCCGTATGTGGGCGCACGCTATGAAGAACCGTTTCGGCGCACAGCAGCCCCGCTCCTGGCTGCTGCGGTTTCATGCGCAGACGGCGGGAGTCAGCCTGACGGCGCAGCAGCCGATCAACAATGTAGCGCGCGTCGCTTTGCAAGCAATGGCCGCTGTGCTGGGCGGAGCGCAGAGTCTGCACACCAATTCGATGGATGAAGCGCTGGCGCTGCCCTCCGAGGAGGCGGTAACTGTGGCGCTGCGCACGCAGCAGATCATCGCCCATGAAAGCGGCGTGACCAACACGGTGGACCCGCTGGGCGGGGCGTATTTTGTCGAGGCGCTGACCAATGAAATGGAACGGCAGGCCTATGATTATTTCCGGCAGATCGACGAACGCGGCGGTGTGCTGCCGGCGCTGGAAGAAGGCTTTTTCCAGCGCGAGATCACCGAGGCGGCGGTGCGTTTTCAGCGCGAAGTGGAGGCGCAGCGGCGCATCATTGTAGGCGTCAACGACTATGTCGGCAGCGAACAGCAGAAGGTGCCCATTCTGCAGATGGACGTGGAAGGAGCGCAGCGGCAGGTGCAGCGGTTGCACGAAGTGCGGCACACGCGCGACAACCGCGCCGTGCGCCAATGCCTCACCACACTGGCGCAGGCCGCACGGCAAGAAGGAACGAACCTGATGGCGCCTATTCTCGACGCAGTGAACGAATACGCCACGCTGCAGGAGATGATGGATGTCCTGCGCGAGGTGTGGGGGATCTATGAAGAGCCGGTTGTGCTGTAGACGCGGCCGCTCGCTGATCAGGAAACGATCAGGCCATTGAGCAGGCTGTTGCGGCCCAACAACCCTTGCAAAACGCCATCTGCATTAACGACGGGCAGCCGCTTGATCTGGTAGCGCAGCATCAGGCTGAGCGCCTCGCCCAGCCCCGTGTCCAGATTGACGGTGATCACAGGCAGCGTCATTAACTGGCCCGCGGTCTCCCCGGCGTAGGGCAGCGTCACCATCTGCTCCTTGTGGCGTGTCACCAGGTTGCGCAGGCGGCGCAGCAAACCGGGATCCTGCGCATAGCGGCTGCGGCGCAGCAGATCGCCGTCGGTGATAATGCCCAGCACATGGCGCGCCTCATCAACCACCACCACGCGACGCTGGTAGCTGCTCTCCAGCGCACGCACGATCTCTTCGAGACGGGCATCGGGATGGACAGTGGGCACGTCGCCGTTCATCAACTCAGGGATGGATGCGCCCGTGCGAGGGGCTGTAACTTCGGCCTCGTCGCTCTGCTGGTGATATTCCACCGAGCGCAGCACATCCACACGGCTGATCAGCCCTACCAGGTGGCCACTGTCGTCGATCACAGGCAGCCGCTTGAGGCTGTGTTCGCCCATGAGCGCGGCCGCCTGCCGTACCTTGTCGTCCGGGCGCACAGTAATGATTGGCCTGGTCATAATCGCCTCGGCAGTATGGGGGCCACCCTGCAGCGCTGCTAACTGCTCCTGCATCTGTTCGGGTGTCAGCTTGTCCTGCAAGCCTAAGCGGGTCAAGAGACCGGCGCGGCGCATCAGGTCGCCGTCTGTGATGATGCCCACCAGCTTGCGCTGCTCGTCCACCACAGGCAGGCTGCGATAGCCGCGCTGCATCAACAGCGCCACCAGGTCGGCCACCGGTGTTGCCGGTTTGACGGTGGTGACGCCGCTGCGCATAATCGTCTGCACCGGCTGTTCCAGAGGTTCAGGATTGCGTCCGGCGGCATATTGCACGACTTCGATATCTTCACGTGTAATCATGCCGTCGTCCACCATTGTGCGCACGACCGGCAGGATACGCTCAATTTCCTCATAATTGTCCACCCACACCACCGAAATGGGCAGGGCAGCCGATAGATCGGCCAGCGAGGCCGTGTGAATGCGGCTGCGTGCGCCAAAGCCGGCCAACCCGCGTGTGGCGGTGGCGCCGGACGCTCCTTCCCGGCGCAGCATTTCCAACAGCGCCACATAGAGCGGGCGGCCGCGGTAATGGTCGTCTTCGCTGACATAAATGATGATGCGATATGCTTTGCCCTGCATGACGGCCCCTTCTGTGAATGCGTTTATCCGATCCAGCGCGCCAGGCCAATGCCCACCAGGGCGGCGGCAAGTCCGGCGACATTGTTGGCAAGAATATTGGTGATTCCCAGCAGCAGGCTACCATCGCGCAGCAGAAGCAGGCTTTCCACCGTATACGAGGAAAAGGTGGTGTAGGCGCCCAGAAAGCCGACGCCCAAGAAAAAGCGTAGATCGCTGGGTACAGGGAAACGGCCCTCCAGCGCTGCCAGCAGAAACCCAAGCACAAAACTGCCGCTGATGTTGACCAGCAACGTGCCGGTAGGAAAACCGGCGCTGAAGCGGCCAACGGCCCATAGGCCGACCAGATAGCGGGCGTTTGCGCCCAAAACGGCCCCCAGTGAAATTAAGAGATAACGATTCAAGCGTCCGGCCCCAACTTCTTGCGATTCGTTGCAGCGTCCAGTGTAACATGGGGCAGAAAGAGAGCGAAAGTTGTGCTGACCGGGGGCGCAGGTAGTTTTGGCGGCGCAGGGGCTGTGGGCTAGAATAATCCGGTTATGAGCAATTTTGCCTCCGCGTCACCAAAAGCTTTGCACCGTGGCGGGCGAGCAGCCAGTGGCGGGCGAGCAACCAGCGGCAGCCTGTGGACTGGTCAGTGGGGCTTTATCGTTGTCTGTTGTTGTGCGCTGGCCGGCCTTTGGCTGTATGCAAAGCTGAACGTTTGGCCTGATACACCGGATGGCTGGCTGCATTTGCAGCGCGTGCGCGCCCTGGCGGGGGCTTTGCACCTTGGCGTGATCTACCCACGCTGGTTTCCCGATTTTTCGTTTGGCTATGGCTATCCGGTGCTCAACTTTTATGCGCCCGGCTTCTACTATCCACCCGCGCTGCTGACGCTGCTGGGGATGGAGCCGGCAGGCGCAGTGCGCGCCTGGCTGGCCGTTCTCTATGCACTCTCTGCTCTGGGGATGTTTGCCCTGCTGCGTCTCTGGGTCAAGCCCACGGCGGCGCTGCTCGGCGTCGTGATCTATCTCGTCTTTCCCTACCGGCTGTACGACCTCTTTGTGCGCGGCGCGCTGCCGGAGTTTGCGGCCTTTTTGTGGCTGCCGCTGATTATTTATTTTACGGCACGCGCGCCAAGACTGGGCGGCACTCTCGTCTGGGCTTCACTCTGTTGGGCGGGGTTGGTTTTAACGCACAATTTAACCGCCCTGCTGGCGGCGCTAACGGCAGCAGGCCTGCTGCCGCTGCTCGCCTGCTTTGGCATGGGCAAAAGTCACAGCCCGGTCGCTTATGCCAGAACGCTGGGCCGGCTGGGGATCATCGTTTTAACGCCGCTGGCCTTGGGAGCGCTGCTGAGCGCGTGGTACTGGGCGCCCGCACTGCTGGAGGCGCGTTGGGTGGCCATCGGCGCCGAGACGGGTATGGGCGGCTACGCCAACCATTTTGCGCAGTGGGGCAGCCTGTTTACCTGGGCCGCCGTTTACCCTTACCTCAACGCGGCCGGCCCGACTGTACCGCTGCCGGGCTGGCTGCTGCTGCTGGTGCTTGGTGCGGCGCTGCTTGCCGTGGCGCTGTCCGCACCAGCCTCCTATAAAAACAGGGGCATGGCGCCGCTCCTGGCCGGCGGGCTGGCGACAGCGGCCGTTTCCATCTGGCTGACCACCGCTGCCGGCGGCTTTGTCTGGCAGTGGGGGGAGCCGCTGCTGGGTAAGCTGCAATTCCCTTGGCGTTGGCAAGCGCTCCTGGGCACAGCGCTGGCGCTGCCGGCTGCTGCTAGTTGGCAACTGCTGAGCGACAGGATGACCACTGCGATCGGGCGAGAACGAGGATGGAGAGTGCGCGCCTTGAGCGCATCCCTGGCCGCACTGTCGATCGGCTGGCTGCTGCTCTACGCCACATGGGAACTGCCGGTCGCCCCGGCGGCGGATGGCCCCGATGCGTTGACCACCGCCGCCATGTGGGCATTTGACAGCCGCAACGGCCAGGTGGGGGCCAGTTGGACAGGTGAATTTTTACCCACCAGCGTCAGCGAGCAGCGCTGGGCAATAGGTCGCGCCCCCAGCGACGGCAGTACGGCAGCGGATATGCCACCTGTCGAACTCACCGCCCTGCCGCTGGCCGTGGGCTACAACAATACAGACTACCAAGTCTACACAGCGAGGCCGGCCAACCTGATCCTGCACCAGTTCGCCTACCCGGCCTGGCATGTGCTGGTGGATGGTCAGCCGGCCGCGACACAGGCAGCGGGGTCGCTGGGTCTGCTGGCGGTGGAGCTGGCGGCGGGCGAACATCAGGTGCAGATAAGCTGGGGTGCAACCACGGCGGTTTGGACTGGGCGTGTGTTGACGGCTGCCGGCTGGCTGCTGTTCCTGCTGCTTCTGCTGCGGGCAGCGAGCGCACGCCGTCTCCGTGTGCAGTCGCGCGGGCGGTTATGGGCATACACCGCCATTGTGGCCTGGCTGCTGGTGGGTGTGCTGTTCCTGTTGGGAGCGAGTGGGATGACCGAACGCACAGTCCAGCCTGCCGCCGTGTCTGCCGACTATGGCAGCGTGCGCTTGGAAGCAGTCGACGCCGCGCCCACCAGACCGGGACAAACAGCGCAAGTGCGGCTGCACTGGTCGATTCAAGGGCCGGTGGAACCGCTGGTGGCGTTTGTACATGTGGTGGACGCGGCGGGCAGCGTCGTAGCGCAGCATGATGGCCCGCTGGGCGGCGATTACACACCGGTGGAGCGCTGGCTGCCGGGAATGGCGTTGATGAACACCCACAGCATTGATCTGCCGGCAGAACTGCCGCCCGGCAGCTATGGACTGAAAGTAGGACTCTATCGGCCTGGACAAGCGGCCACCCCTCTGTCGGCTGCGGGGACAAGTGATCCCCGCAGCGATGGCGGCATCCTGACGGTGCAGCCATGAAACCGCGCACGGCGCGTCTGATCGTATGGGCGCTGGTCATCGGTCATCTGCTGCTGGCCTCAGCCTACAGCGTGCTGAACCCACTCGGCGAGGCGCCTGACGAGGCAGATCACTGGGCCTATGTCGTGCATCTGGCGCGCGAGCGGGAACTGCCGCAGGGGCCAAAGATGACGCAGGCCAAGCATCCCCCTTTATACCATGCCACCGCCGCCGCGGTGGCCTCACTGGCCGAAGTAACCAATGATTTTCTGCGCATCAATCCCGACACCGAACTGGCGCAGCGTCCCGATTGGTCGCCTAATTTCTTTATTCATACCGCAAGTGAGGCGTGGCCCTGGCGTGGAGGAGTGCTGGCTTTCCACCTGGCGCGGCTGTGGTCCGTGCTGCTGAGCACGGCGACGGTGGCCGCAGTCTATGGGCTGGCGCGCGCAGCGCTGCCGCAGCGCACCGAGGTGGTGTTGGCCGCCACCGCCATCGCTGCCTTTGCACCGGAGTTCGCCTTTATCGGCGCGGCTGTCAGCAACGACAGTATGGCGGCGCTGTTTGGGACGCTGGGGCTGTGGGGCGGGCTGCGCATCTATCATAACGGTGGGCGCTTTCGCCCCGCCTGGTGGGCCGTGCCTGCCCTGGGACTGGGGCTGCTCGCCAAAGTCAGTACAGGGGCTTTATGGCCGGTAATCGGGCTGGCGGTTGTTTTGGGGGCGGCAGATGGACGCGGCTTGTCCGGCGCGTGGCGGCGCTGGCTGGCAACGGGGCTGCTGCTCTTTGTACCTGCTCTGCTGATCGCCGCACCCTGGCTGCTGCGCAACTGGCAGTTGTATGGCGATCCGCTGGGTGCGCAGCTTGTGCGGCAGACGGTGGACCTGCGCGCTGCACCCTGGAGTGGAGCAGACACGCTTTGGCTGCTGCGCGGGTGGTTCGTCTCGTCGTGGGGCAAATTCGGCGGCGCTGGGCATATTCCCATGGCAGGTTGGCTGTACGCCGTGCTGGCAGGCGTCACGCTGGCCGCTGCCGCCGGTATTGTGCGGCTGTATTTGCGCCCCGACTGGCGAGCAGAACGCACACCGCTGGCACTGCTGCTGCTGGCCGTGGCGGCGATAATGGTCGGCATCTGGCAGTACTCGCTGACGGCGCTAGGTACGGACCAAGGAAGGCTGTTGTTCCCGGCGATCGGTTCGCTGGTCATCCTGCTAGCCGCCGGTCTGCTGGCCTGGCTGCCGGCGCGGGCGCAGGCTGCCGGCGCAGGGGTCATCGCCGCCGCCGTCCTGGCCTTGGGCTGCTATGGGTTGTTTGGCGTGCTCATCCCGGCCTTTGCGCCGCCTGCCCCTGCGCCGGCGGCGGAGTGGCAAGCAGCCGCCACATCCCCCGTCACCTTTGGCGAACTGACCTTGGCAGGCTACCGCTTGACGCCGCAGCCGCTGCTCTACTGGCAGGCGGGCGCGGCGCCTCCCACACAAGATTGGCGCAGCGTGCTGCGCGTGACAGCCGAAGATGGGTCGCTGGTCTGGGAATGGCGGCGGTCGCCGGGCGCAGGCCGCTGGAGCACAGACCGCTGGCCGGCAGGCGTCACCCTACGCGATGAGTACCGCATCGCCTGGCCGGAGTGGGCAGGGCGAGGCCGCTATCGCGTCGAGGTGGGGCTGCAGCCCTACGACCAGGAGTTGATTATGCCGCTATCAAGCACAGGGCAGGCAGCGGAGAACGATCATCCCTACTTTTTGTTGGGCTGGTTGGAACGATAATCATCAAAACCAAAAAAGCGGATGTAAATTAGTGTTTATATGCAACCAGATACTGTTCGAGTAAAAGATGCCCCCCATGACATAGGGTGGCGCCGGCTGGATGCGGCCTGCATTGTGCTGCTCGCAGCGGCGACAGCGCTGGCGGCGTTTGAGTTGTGGAAGCCAGGCATCCAGAACTTAGGCGATATGCTGATGAGTGTCTATCGCGTTTTTGAGTTGGATCAGGCGTGGCAGCAGAGAATTTTATACCCGCGCCTTGGCCCCAGCCTCAATTTTGGAATGGGAGCGCCCCTGTTTCAGTTCTACCCGCCGCTGGTAAGCTATGGCGCACTGCTGTTTCACAAGCTGGGGTTTGGCTTTCTAGGGGCCACCAAGGCGATGTTTACCCTCAACCTGCTGGTCGGGGGAGCAGGCGTTTACCTTTATGTGCGCTGGCTGACCGGCAGGCGCCTGGGCGCGCTGACAGCCGGCATCCTCTATATATTTGCGCCTTACCTTCTAGTCATAATCTACGAACGTGGCGCTGCCGCCGAAAGCACTGCACTGGCCATGCTGCCCTGGCTGGTCTGGTCAACACATCAACTGCTTTACTCGCGACGATTTTGGTCTGTCTCTGTTAGCGCAGGCGTCGTGGCATTGACCATGCTGGCCCACAACATTACGGCATTGTATGTGCTGCCTGTCACGCTGATCTATGGCGTCGTTTTGGCCATTTACTGGCGCAAGCCTTACGCACTGGCGTTGATCGTGACGGCATACCTGTTGGGGTTGGCCCTAAGCGCCTTTTATTGGCTGCCGGCGCTGGCGGAACTGCGTTATTCGCGTGCCGAGACGCTCATGTTGAGGGGCATGACGGATGTGGCCAATGGGCTTGTGCCGCTCACGCAGTTACTGCAGAGCACGTTGGCCGCAATGGTGAGTGGGGAAGAACGGTTCCGCTTTAGCTTGCTGCTGTTCCTGCTCGGTGTGGTCGGGCTGGCCACCCTGCCCTGGCAGAACCGCAAGCTGCGCATCAATGCAATCTTGTTCAGCGCCGCCTGGATTCTCATTTTGCTGCTGCAGCTTACAGCCGTAAAACCGCTTTGGGTATCTCTGCCCTTGATTCGTTTTATTCAACTTCCCTGGCGCACATATGGCCTGGCATCGTTGAGCATCATTCTTGTCATCGGCATGTTGTTGGGCAGTGACCGGCTGGCCAAGTTACCACGCTGGATGCAAGGAACGCTCGCCGGCGCAGTGATGCTTGCGGCAGTGCTGGGCGGCGTGGCTAACCTGCGCACTGAAAGCGTGCCACCGTGGCCGTCGCTCGCCGAAGAACAGATTGGAATTGCGGATCTGTATGAACGGTCGAGCATCGGCTTCTCACTTACGACAGATTATACGCCTATTGACATGCAAACAATTGGCGGGGATATGGTGCTCCCGCGTGATCCAGCCGGCATCGTGCGCAGCGAGAACACCGCGGCTCCCGAAATCATGATTGAGCGCATTCTGCACAACGGTTTCGACCTGGCCGTAAACACGGACAAACCATTCGCCTGGCAGGCGCCGCGCATCTTTTTTCCGGGCTGGCAGGTATACATTGACGGTGGCGCGGTGGCGACGACAGGAACCGGCCCTTTTGGGTTGGTGACAGCCGAAATTCCTGCCGGCCCGCACAGCGTACAGCTTCGCTTTGAGCAGACACCCCTGCGCCGGGCAAGTGATTTCATCTCTTGGGCGGCGCTGGCAATAGTTATTGGGGGGCTGATTGTTTCTTCCTCATTGCGTTATAAGCCTTTGTGGTTGGCAGGGGCGGCAGGCATTACCCTTGCGCTGGTGTTGCTGATCCGCCAGGCTCAAGCCGCTGCGGCCTACCAGCCGACAGCTTACGCCGCCAATCTAGACAACGAAGTGCGGCTGCTGGCCTACGAAGTTGATCCAGGTCCCTTTACAGCAGGTGACACAATGACCGTCCGTCTCTACTGGTATGTGCAAAAAACCCCGCTGGACAGCCGCAAGATCTTTATCCATCTGCTCAAACCGGATGACTCAGGTCGCGTGCTCCAACTCGACCAATACTCGATGTTCGGCTACATTCAATCGACACAATGGCAGGCAGGCCAGATGATTGTTGACGAGCACAAAGTTCCTATTACCGAGGATATGCCACCAGGAACCTATCTGCTGGCAGCAGGAATGTATCACCTGGAGCCGCTGCAAAACCTTGCGGTGCTGGCGGGGCCGAATACGCTGCCGGGAGACCGTATGGTGCTGACCGAAATCGAGATCACCCATGGCCGTTAAACCGCTAACGGAACCACTGCATCCGAAATGGCGGATAAAACTATCGCAAGTCGCCTGGCTTGAACTGCTCACTGTCTTTGTGATTTTTCTGGTTGCCTTGTTCCTGCGCGTCTATCGGCTGCAGGAGTTTCCGCCCGGCCTCCATACCGACGAAGCCGCCAATGGCCTGGACGCAATGACGATATTGAACGGCCAGCATCCCATCTTTTTCCCAAACAATTCCGGCCGTGAGCCACTCTTTCTTTACCTACAAGCCGGTATGATGGCGTTGCTGGGACCCACACCCTTTGCGCTGCGGTTGACCGCTGCCATTGTCGGCTCGTTGTCTGTGCCGGCGGCCTACTGGATGGTGCGGGAAGCGTTTTGGGGAAACAGCATTGGGGCAAAACGATTGGCAACGTGGTCGGCGCTGTTTATGGCCGTCGGCTACTGGCATGTCAGCCTGAACCGCCTCGGGTTTCGCGCCAACCTTTTGCCCCTGGTCGCAGCCATTACCTTTGCCCTGTTCTGGCGGGCATGGCGCAAACTTTTGGCCAACGAAAAATTTCCTTGGCTGCTTCTGACACTGACAGGAATTGCTTTAGGTCTGGCACTCTATACCTACACAGCCAGCAGGTTCTTGCCCATCATTGTTGTAATTCTAGCGCTTGCCACGCTCTTTCAACCGGGGCTGACAAAGGAACAAAAAGTGCGTGTTGTTAGCGCCACAGCAGTGATTGCACTGGCCAGCGCCATTGTCTTTGCGCCACTAGGATGGTATTTCCTGCAAAATCCTGATCTTTTTACAGGTAGGGCTGCATCGGTTTCCGTGTTTAGCGAACAGTATGCGGAAGGCAATCCCTGGTGGGTTTTGACTAAGTCAATAGGCAAAACCATCCTGATGTTTCTTGTGTTAGGCGACCCGAACCTCCGGCATAATCCTGCCGAGCGCCCTGTCTTTGATATTTTGCTGGGTCTCTGGTTTTATGCCGGCGTCGTTATCTCTCTGTGGCGCCGGCGCCAACTTCCTTACCTGTTTTTGCTTACCTGGGCAGTTCTTATGGCCTTACCCGCTGCCCTCACCGCCGAATCAATGCCCCATTCTCTGCGCGCCGGCGGCATGATTCCGATTGTCTATGTCTTTCCCGTGGTTGCCCTTCTGGGCAGCGGCGACTGGTTGGCCGCACGCACAGCTTCATGGAGCAAGTGGCTGCCGTTGCCATTCTTGCTTTTCAGCGCAATCACAAGCGTATACACGTATTTTGCCGCTTGGGACAATATCAGCCGCTTTAGCAGTGCTTTTATGACCAATTATGTGCAATTGGCGGAGAAGCTAGCCCAGCACAACATTGACGGCGGCACATGGCTCCTTACACTCTCGCCGGGCTATTTTGTCACGGATACGACCTTCTATACCATCGATTTTTTAACGCAGAATAAAGTCTCGTATACGAATATTCTCGTTGATCCCGAAACTGCGCCAATCCGGATGGCCGAAGCGCTTAACAGCCAGAAATATGCCTACCTGCTGAGCGCGCAAAATACAGCCAGTTTTCCAGAAGCAAGTTACATCCTGGGTGACCCCAAACATCTTGTGCAATTCCTGCTTGACAAGTATGGCATGCGGATTGCAGAACACGATGACACGCAGGTGGGCCTGCCCTATCTTGTCTATCAACTCCCGCAGCAGGCCGATTATGCTGTGTTCGGAGCCAAAGAAACTGCTGCTGTGGAATTCGATGGCCGGCTGGCGCTCACCGCATTGAGCTATGGCCGCACCGCACAAGGGCAGAATCCTATAAATGTCAACCAGCATCAGACGCCGTCAGGCGAACCGTTGTGGGTGGCGCTGCAGTGGCAGGCCTCCGTTCCCATTGATATTGACTTGAAGACAAGCCTGCTCCTGCGCGACGCAGCAGGCAACGTGGCAGGCCAGGTGGACGATCTGCTGGTGGGCGACCGCTATCCGGTGGAACGCGTGTGGGAAGCGGGTGAAGATACGGCCTCCTACCATATTCTGCCGGTGCTGCCGGGCGTGGCGCCGGGCCGCTATGAGATTGTCCTGCGCGTCTATGAAGACCAGACACTGCGCCCTTACCCGGCGGTTGACAGCCAGGGCAACCTGTTGGGCAGCGACACCGTGATCGGCAGCGTCGAGATCACGCCGGCGCAGGCAGCGCAAGCTGTTGCGCCCGAACAGCTGCTGCCCGCTGCGCCGCAGTTGGCTCCTAACCTGAGCCTGCTGGGATATGATTTGCCCACGGCCAGTGTGGCGCCGGGCGACCGCCTGCCGCTGACGCTTTACTGGCAGGCCAGCGACACGCCGGACGCGGACTACAGCGTGAACCTGCAACTGCGAGCGGTGGATACCGGCGGCGAAGACGCTGTGGCGGCCGAAATGACGGCGCCGTTGACCGGCAGCGACAGCTATCCTCCTACGGCTTGGACGGCGGGGACAACCCTGCGCGACTGGCAGACGTTGGCGATTGCGCCGGACACATCGAACGGCGGCTATGAGCTATGGGTGGCTCTCATAGAAGGCGAGCAGCGGCTGGGTGAGTTGAAACTAAGCGAGATCACCGTGGAAGGTCGCCTGCACACCTTCTCGCTGCCGCCGATCACAACGCCTATCTCAGCTACCTTTGGTCAATATCTACAGCTCTTTGGTTTGGAAAACGCGCCGCCGTCTACAGTTCGTGCAGGCGAAACGTTGCAGTTGCCATTGGTGTGGCAGGTAATTCAGCCATCCACTCGCCCCTTGGTGCGCTTTGTGCATCTGCTGGGTGCGGACGGTCGCCCGTTGGCGCAGCAGGATGGCGCGCCTTGCAGCGGCGAATGTCCAGCCAATCGATGGATCCAAGGCGAGGTGCTGCAAGACGAAGTAACGCTGAATCTACCCACAGACCTGGCTGCCGGAGAGTACACTGTGGCCACAGGTTGGTACGATGCAGAAACGTTGCAAAGGTTGGATGCCGGCGTTGCGGGGGAAGGAACCCAGGCGGATCAGTTGGTGCGCCTCATCAAGGTGCAGGTGGTGGCCCCTTAGCAAAACTTGCCTTAGCATAGGCAGCAACTTTATCCTGTGCGGCGGCAAAGTCATGTGACGTGTCAAAATAGGGCAAGCCATAGGCGGCGCATTCGTCCTGCAGATAGTGGCTGAAAGCAATTTCGCGCACGATGATCGGCAGCAGTTCGGCATCGGTGTAAATACCTGGCCAGTCATTGGCGTGACCGCTATGTGCGCGGATCAACTGCACCTTCTGCTGGGGCGGGAGCAACGTGTAGCCCAGAAAGCAGGCACTCACCGCCGCCGGATGCGCCTGCCGCAGCAAAGCCACGTTCTTGGGCAGCAGTTCCCCTTCGATAACGTAGGGATGCTGTTCGGCGATGAGGTTGCCGCACATTTCGCGCACCAGCGGCCACAGCCGCTCAGCCACCTGCAAAGCGCCGGCATCAGGGTCGATGGCATATTCGGGCACACCGCGCGTAAGACCCATCTTGAGCACGTCGAGGCTCAGATAAGGCAAATGCTGCTGCATCAGCAGCCGCCGGGCCAAAATGCCTTTCCCCGTGCGCGCAGCGCCGCCAATCAAAAGAATCACGCCGTCCAACTCCACCACTTTTCCTGTCGCATCGCGCCATTGTACCACGTTGGTCTACTGCCCCGTCCGGCGGCAGGTCTGGCTACGCCTCCGCCTTTGTTACATTTTTGTTACAAATTTTCAGTATATGCTTGACATATTTTCACAACCAATGCTATCCTCATAGCAGTCCTGGTTCGGAAAACGCTACAGCTGAAGGTGCAATGGCCAATATTCGCACGATTGCCGAGCGGTCCAATGTATCGATCGCAACGGTTTCACGCGTGCTCAACAATCACGCCCATGTCAGCGAGGAAACCCGCTTGCTCGTGCTGCAGGCAGCGCAGGCGCTGGGCTATCCGCTGCCTGACCAGCGGCGCGGCTCACTGGTCTTTCGCACGGTGCTCGTGTTGATGATCCAGACGACTGAGCCAGCGGGCCGCGGCCGCTCAGTGGATGCCACCTTTGAAACAATGGTCTGGTCGGGCATCGAGCCGCTGCTGGCGGCCAAAGGGGTGGCGACTAAGCTCCAGCAGTCACCCATGACACCGGCGGATGCCGAACGGCTGGTCAGCGAGGCGGGGGTGGCCGGCCTCATCATTCTGGGCGGGATTGTAGCGCATCCGTTTTTGCAGCGGCTGCAGCAGATGAAGCTGCCGTTTGTAATCGTCGGATCGCACGCCGACCCGCTGCGCACCGACTATGTCATGGCCGACGCAGCCGGCGGCATGCGCCAGGCGGTTGACCATCTGGTGGCGCAGGGACGGCGGCGGATTGCTTTTGTCAACGGCCCACCTACCACCGGAACCAGCACCGCCAAGCAGGACGGCTTCCGGCTGGCGCTGGCCGTCCACGACCTGACCTACACGCCAGGCGCCGTGGCGGCAGCCGAGTTTACGCCCGACTCCGGCTATGAGCAGACGCTGCAACTGCTGCATGATTATTCCGCACTTGATGCCATCGTTTTTGGCGATGACCGCGCCGCAATCGGCGGCTTAAAGGCGCTGCGCGAAGCGGACCGGCGTGTGCCGCAGGATGTGGCCGTCACCGGTTATGGCCATCTGGATATCGCTCGCTTTGTCACCCCAACGCTGACCACTGTGGATTTCAACTTGCGGGCGATGGGCAAAAAAGCGGCGCGGCGGCTGTATGACAAGCTCGACGATGCGGAAAATGGAAGCGTTCCGGACGATCCAGTCGATTCCACGTGGGGGATCATTGAACCGACAACGCTGATTATTGGTGAGTCGACAGTTGGGCAGGGGTTTGGGCAGAGACCTGGCCAGGAACCCGACTAGATTTTGGTGAGGAGTGTCTGGCATGAGCTATCTTCAGAGCGGCGCGCAGGTGCAGCGCCGGACAAAGCAGCGGGCAGATGGCAGACTGCGGCTGGGCAACACCCAGGTGGCGCTGCTGCTGCTTGCCCCAGCCATGGCGCTGCTCCTGACCGTTATTCTCTATCCGTTGTTAAACTCTATGTACATCGGCCTGCTCGACAAGAGCTTGATCTACGGCGGCGATGAATTTGTCGGGCTGCAAAATGTGCGCGCCGTGCTGGCGGCTGATTTTCTGCCGATTCTGCGCAACACCCTGCTCTTTACGCTCGGTGCAACGCTGCTGCCTTTTCTGATCGGCTTTGGCGTCGCCTTGATCCTCAACGGCCCAATCCGTGGGCGGGGCGTCTGGCGCGGTGCGTTCCTGATGCCGTGGCTTGTGCCCAGCGTAATTGTCTCATTTCTGTGGCTGTGGATCTTTAATGCCAACTACGGGGTTCTCAACGGCAGCCTGCGCAATCTGGGGCTGATCGACAGCAATATCAACTGGCTCAGCAATGGAACCTCAGCCATGCTGGCCGTCACGGTAGCCAAAACCTGGCAGACCTTTCCGTGGATCGCTGTGATGATCCTGGCTGCACTGCAGACAATCCCGCGCGAACTGTACGAGGCGGCGGCCATCAGCGGGGCCAACGCGTGGCAGTCGTTCCGGTATGTCACCCTGCCCCACCTGCGCGGGGTCAGCAGCATCGTAATTCTGCTCTCGCTGATCTGGAATTTTCAGCATTTTGAAACCATCTATGTCATGACCCAGGGCGGACCCGCCAAGGCAACGACCACCTTTTCTGTGGCTGTTTATCAGACGGCTTTCCAATCTTTTGATTTGGGCAAAGCGGGCGCGCTAGGCATTTTGTGGATGGCGCTGCTCTCGCTGGTGGTATTGGTCTATCTGCGGTTTGGCATGGGCGACGAGGAGACAATGGCATGATAAAGCAATCATTGGGCAGCCGCATTCTACTCTACAGCGCACTGGCCGTCGCCGCCCTGTTCGCCTTTTTCCCCATCTACTGGATGTTGGCGACATCGCTGCGCCCCAACAGTGAAGTATTTGCGTTTCCTCCCAGCCTGCTGCCGCGCACTTTTACGCTGGAGCACTATCAAAACTTTATCCGCAACCCGCAGTTGCTGCGCTACCTGGGCAACAGCGTATTGGTGGCCAGTGTGACGGCCCTGGCCAGCCTGCTGATCTCGACCTATGCCGCCTATGCATTCTCGAAATTCCGTTTCACCGGACGCCGCTCGCTGATGTTTCTGGTGCTTTCGGCGCAGATGTTCCCGCAGGCGCTGCTGTTGATCACCCTCTACCTGATGTTTGCCCGCCTGCAGTTGCTCGACACCTACCTGGTGCTGGTGCTCTCGTTCACCACCTTTACACTGCCCCTGTGCATCTGGATGCTGAAGGGCTATTTTGACCAGATTCCCAACGATCTGATCGAAGCGGCCAAAGTGGATGGGGCAAATCAAATGCAGATCATCCACCGCGTGCTGCTGCCCATCACCCGCCCGGCGCTGGTGGCCACCGGCCTCTTTGCCTTTATGCGCGGCTGGAACGACTTCATCTATGCGCTGACACTGGTGAGCAAAAACAAACAGACACTGCCTCCCGGCCTGGTGCTGACTTACGTCGGCGAGTTCCAATCGCAGTGGGCCGACATGATGGCCGCCTCGCTGCTGGTGTCGCTGCCGCTCGTCATTGCCTTTGTCATTTTCCAGCGCCACATCGTCAGCGGTTTGACGGCAGGCGCAGTCAAAGGGTAGTTCATCTTTCGCACACGAAGTTTGCAAGGCAAAAGGAGATTTCATGGTTACAAAGCAAGTTCGACAAATTGCAAGTGCAGTACTGCTGCTTTCCATGCTGGCGGCGCTGCTGGCCGGCTGCGCCGCACCCGCCGCACAGACGGGAGGCGCTGCGGAAGCGCCCGCAGCGGCAGCCACGACGGAGACGGCGAGTGCAGCAGACGCAGCCCCCGCAGAGTTCACCTTCACCGGCTGGGCGATCAACGAAGGCGCCTCCAAGGAGACGGTGCAGGAATTTATCGACGCCTATACTGCAGCCAACAATGTCACGATCAACGAGCAGGCTTTCCCATGGAGTGAAATGCTCAACCAGCTTGTGCTGCAGATCAACGGCGGTACAGCGGAAGGCGCGGCCCAGTTGGACATCGCCTGGCTCAACACCCTGGCAGCGACTGGCAAGCTCAAGGATTTGGCCGCCTACACCGAAGGGCGCGGCTACACCGAAGCTGGGCTGCGCAGCGGCCAGGTGGATGGCGTGCAGTATGGGCTGCCCTGGACGACGGCTTCGATCGGTCTTGTGGCCAATCAGCAAATCCTGGATGCCGCCGGCGTCAGTGAACTGCCCACTACCATCGCCGATTTTGAAGCAGCGCTGGAAAAAATCAAAGCCTATGACCCTGAGATCATTCCCTACGCCGGCATGACGGCACTGAACGGTCTCAAGGATCTCATTCCCTGGATATGGACCTTCGGCGGCAGCGTAATCGACGCCGACGGCAAGGTGACATTAGGCGACGAGGGCAGCGTGGCGGCGCTCGAATGGTACAAGAGCCTGCTAGACCGCGGCTTGATAGCTTCCGAGATGGATCGCGCCACGGCTCGCCAGTTGTTCTCACAGGGCAAAGTCGCCTTCTATGACGATGCGGTTGTCGCTAAAGGTATCGTCACAACTGACACACCGATTGAAAACTTGGGCGACCTGATTGTGCCTGTGCCCCGCCCGGTGCTGAAGGAAGGCGACGAGCCGCAGTCGCTGCTGTGGGGCCATCTGGTGGTCGTCTTTGATGGGCCGAACAGCGACGCAGCGGCCAAGTGGGCGCAGCATCTCACCTCGGACCCGGAAACAACCATCACCTACTTTGAACGCATGGCGCTGCCGCCCACCAACGAAGCGGCCCTGCAGTCGGAGACGGTCAAAAACGATGTTTATATGTCGGCTTGGGCCGAGAAAGTGACCGCAACAGCGCGCATGAACCCCTTCTGGCCATATGTGGAGTCGGCGCGCATGGAGTCGATCCTGGCGGAACAGGCGCAGGCCTATCTGTTGGGTGGAGAAAGTGATGCGGCAGCGGCCTGGCAAAAGGCCGCCACCCAGATCAGCGAGTTGATGCAGTAAACCAACAGCCATTGGCATGACCAAGAGGGCGTCTGCGCTGCCGGGACGCCCTCTTACTCAGCATATTGACAGGCAGCCAGAACAGCCAGAACAGACAAAACAGACAAAAAGACAGAGAGCTATGTACACAGCACCGGCAGCAGATCAGCGGCAACTGGAGACGGAAACAATCGAGAGCGACCTCGTCGTCGTCGGGGGTGGCATGGCGGGCGTCTGCTGCGCCATTACAGCCGCACGGCTGGGGCTGCGGGTGACGCTGGCGCAGGACAGGCCCATTTTGGGCGGCAATGCGTCCAGCGAGGTGAGGTTGTGGATTTTAGGCGCAACTGCCCACATGGGCAACAACAATCGTTGGGCACGCGAAGGCGGTGTGCTTGACGAGATTCTGGTCGAAAACAGCTATCGCAACCCGGAAGGCAACCCGCTGATCTTCGACACCGTTGTGCTGGAAAAGGTGGCGGAAGAGGAGCGCATCCGTTTGCTGTTGAATACAGCCGTCTACGAAGTGACCAAAGAGTCAGGCGATCGGATTGGCGCAGTCACCGCCTTTTGCAGCCAGAACTCGACCCGCTATGTGCTGCGTGCGCCCTTGTTTGTCGATGCTTCGGGGGACGGCATCGTCGGCTTTATGGCGGGCGCAGCCTTTCGTATGGGCGCCGAGGCGGAAAGTGAGTTTGGCGAAAAAATGGCGCCCAGCCGAGAATACGGCGAACTGCTCGGCCATTCGCTCTACTTCTACAGCAAAGATGTGGGGAAGCCGGTCATCTTTACGCCCCCCAGCTTTGCGCTGCAGGACATCACCACCATCCCGCGCTTTCGCAGCTTTAACGCCCAAGAACATGGCTGCCGGCTTTGGTGGATCGAATATGGGGGGCGGCTGGACACGGTGCACGCCACGGAAACGATCAAATGGGAACTGTGGAAGGTCGTCTACGGTGTGTGGAATTACATCAAAAATTCGGGTGAGTTTCCAGAGGCGGAAACCCTGACGCTGGAGTGGGTGGGGCACATTCCCGGCAAGCGCGAGAGCCGGCGCTTTGAGGGCGATTATATGCTGGTGCAGCGCGACCTGATTGAGCAGCGCCTGCACGCTGACGCGGTGGCGCACGGCGGTTGGGCGCTCGATCTGCACCCGGCAGACGGCGTCTTCAGTGAGAAGCCCGGCTGCAACCAGTGGCACAGCCGCGGCGTCTACCAGATCCCCTATCGCTCTCTCTACAGCCGCAACATTCCCAATTTGTTCTTGGCCGGGCGCATCATCGGCGTGTCGCATGTCGCCTTCAGTTCAACGCGCGTACAGGGCACTCTGGCCGCCGCCGCCCAGGCGGTAGGCGTGGCGGCGGCGCACTGCACCCGCCTCGGGCTGCTCCCGCGCGATCTGGTCGCGCCGGATCGCATCACAGCCGTACAGGGCGAACTGCAGCGGCTGGGCCAGTTTATCCCGGATGTAAACGTCAAGGATGAGTTGGATCTCGCCCAGGCAGCGCAGATTCGAGCAACAAGCGAACTGCGGCTGGCTGTGCTGCCGGCGGACGGTCCGCGCCTGCCGCTCGATCAGGCCTGGGCGCAGATGCTTCCGGTGGAGCCGGGGCGTATGCCGCATCTGACCTTCTCCGCCACCGTTCTTGCGCCTACAGCCCTGCGCGTGGAACTGCGCACCAGCGACCGCCCCAGTAACTACACGCCGGATGTGCTGCTGGCAGAGCGAGAAATCCAGTTACAAGCAGGCGAACAGGTGGAGATTCCCCTCGACTTTGACGTTGAAATTGATGCGCAGCGCTATGTATTTGTCTGCTTCCGCCGCAACCCGGACGTCCAGTTGGCCACAAGCCGGCAGCGCGTGAGCGGCATTTTGACGGCGGCGCAAAAGTGGAACCGAGCCGTATCCAATTTCGGCCAGCAGACAGCACCGGCAGGCGTCGATCTGGGCATCGAGAACTTCGAGTTCTGGACACCAGCGCGGCGGCCTGATGGGCTGAACCTGGCGCTGACCTGCCGGCCGCCGCTGACAGGCTTTGCCGCGGCCAACGTAACCAACGGCCTGGCCCGCCCCACCAGCGGCCCCAATGGCTGGGTGGCGGCTATCGATGATCCGCAGCCGGCCATCACGTTGGCATGGGAGACGCCGCAGACCATCGGCAGCATCGAACTCAGCTTTGACACGGATTTTGACCACCCGATGGAGAGTGTGCTGTTCACGCATCCTGAACGCGCCATGCCCTTCTGCGTCAAGACGCTGCGCGTTTGCATCAACGGGCGCGAGGCAGCCGTGATCGAAAACAACTACCAGACGCGGCGGCGTATCACCCTCGACACACCGCGCACAGCGCGAACGGTGACGATTGAGCTGGTCGAGACATGGGGCGACGCACCCGCTGCGCTGTTGGAGGTGCGCTGCTACCGGTAGGTAGGTGGACAGGGCGAAGCCTACAGCCTGTATCCGGCTCAGGCTTCGCCGCTTTTCCTGCCTGGCGCAGCCCGCTTATTTTCAAACACGAACGAGACCAGCCGCGGCGGCTTACCCTCATCTTCGGCGTGCCACCATTCGTCGAGGCGCAGCAGCGCCAGGCCGTTTGTTCCCGCCGCCGCTAAAAAGTCGGAGATGTGGTGGACGTAGGCAGGAATGAGCACGGCGCCTTCGTCGCGCTGGAAAACAGCCTGCGTCCCCTGGTACTGGCGGAAGGGGTGCAGTTCGCAGACCAAGAAGCGCCCCTTGGCTGTCAGCACACGCGCCACCTCGCCAAAAATAAAGCACAGATCGGAAATGTGCTCCAACACCAGGTTGCAGACGACTAGATCGGCGGAGTGACTCTCGCACGGCCAGGCCAGGTTGAGGTCAGCCTGCACAAAGGTGACGTTCTCCGCCGCCACCTTCTCGCGAGCGCGCTCCAGCATACCGGCGGAGAAATCCAGCGCCCGCACGCGCCCACCAAGCTGCACCAGCAGGCGCGTGTTTTTGCCTGTGCCGCAGCCGATCTCGACAATCGACGCCACCGGCCGCCCGCCTAGAAGTTGGCTGGTCACCGCCTGATCCAGGTCGCGCGTGCGGTTGCGATCCTGGTCGTAGCTGCTGGACCACTGGTTGTAGGACTCTTGAACGTTCATCGCACGGCGCTAGACGACGTTGTATTCGCGAATCAGATTGCCGGCGGCAAAACGGCTGTAGCCAAGCGAAGAGACATCCAGGCTGCCGGCTTTCCCATCCAAAATGATCTCGCTGAGCAGCAGCCCGGCGCCCGGGCCATGCATAAAGCCGTGGCCGGAGAAGCCGGCCACGATGTAGTAGCCGTCCACCTCCGCCACACCGCCCAGAATGGGATGCGCGTCGGGCGTCTCCTCATACAACCCCGCCCAGTGCGACAGGCGCCCCGCCTGGGCCAGCAGCGGCAGACGAGCGACGGCTGCTTCCATGTGCGCCATCTCCCACGCCAGGTCAACGCTCTCGTCAAACCCCGGCTGCTGATGAGGGTTGCTCTGCCCGGTAAGTATCCCTTCTCCCTCGCGATGAAAATAGAGGCTTTGGGCAAAATCAAGCACAAACGGAAAATCAGCCGCCAGTTGGGGCAAGGGCGTAGTAGTCATGATCTGCCGCCGCAAAGGGGTGATCGGCAGATCAACACCGATGGTGGCGGAAATGGGCGCGGCCCACGGCCCGGCGGCGTTGACGACGACCTCGCAGGCGACCCGCCCACGCTCGGTCTGCACGCCCACCACCTTAGCGCCCGCCGTCTCGATGGCGGTGATGCCGCACGCAGTCAGGGCACGCACGCCCAGCCGCCGTGCGGCCCCAATGTAGCCCATAACGACGCTGTTTGGGTCAGCCAGGCCATCCTGGGCGTTATAGGCGCCCGCCAGCACATCCTGCGCCGCCAACTGCGGTGCGCGGCGGCGCACATCGTCCCCACTCAGCCACTCCGTCTGCACACCCAGGCGGTGCTGCAAGGCAACATTGTGGCGGAAGGCTTCGACATCACGCTCGTTCGTCAAAAGGAAAAGATAGCCGTCGCGGCGCAGACCGATATTCTGGCCAATCTCGTCCTCGAAGCGGTCGAGCATAGGCAGGCTTAACAGCGAGAGTTGAATGTTGATGGCCGTGGAGAACTGGCAACGAATGCCGCCGGCGCAGCGGCCGGTGGCTCCCATGCCGAAAAGCTCCTGCTTTTCCAGCAGCAGCACGTCGCGGCAGCCCCGTTTGGCGAGATGGTAGGCGGTGGAGGCGCCCATGACGCCGCCGCCAATCACGACTACAGATGCGCTTGTGGGTAGGTCACTCATCGTTTATCGCTATAGCCCCAGATAGGCGGCGATGACTTTTTCGTCGTTGAGCAATTCTTTGGCGTCGCCGCTCATGGTGATGCGCCCTGTCTCAAGCACATAGGCACGGTTGGCGACCTGCAGCGCCATCTGAGCGTTCTGCTCAACCAGCAGAACGGTGATGCCGCGGCTCTTGTTGAGTTGTTCGATGGAATCAAAGATGACTTCCACGAGCACAGGCGCCAGCCCCATCGACGGTTCGTCCATGAGCAGCACTTTGGGGGCGCTCATAAGCGCGCGACCCATCGCCAGCATCTGCTGCTCGCCGCCCGAAAGCGTTCCCGCATACTGCGAGCGGCGCTCCTTGAGGCGGGGGAAGAGATGCAGAACGAAGTCCATATCATCCTTGATCATGTGGGCGTTCTTGCGTGTGTAGGCGCCCATCGTCAAATTTTCCTGCACGCTCATGCGCGCAAAGACGCGCCGGCCCTCAGGCACGTGCACCACCCCGCGCTCGACAATCTGATGCGGGCGCAGGTGGCTGATGTCCGTGCCGTCGTACATGACATGCGTGGTTTCAGGCGTTTTGAGCAGATTGCTGATTGCACGCAGCGTGGTGGTCTTGCCGGCGCCGTTGCTGCCGATCAAGGTAACAATTTCGCCTTCATTCACATGCAGATCAATTCCCTTGAGCGCATGGATGTGACCGTAATACACATGCAGATTTTGAACGTCGAGCAATGCCATAGTATCAACTCCCTGCGACAGCAGCGGCTTGGCGGTGGCCATAGTTGCTGCCGGTGGCAGCGCCGCGGCCCAGATAGGCCTCGATCACCTGCGGGTTGGAACGGATCGCCAGCGCATCGCCCTCGGCAATCTTTTTGCCGAAGTCAAGCACAGTAATTTGGTCGGATACATTCATCACCACCCGCATGTCGTGCTCAATCAGCAGGATGGTGATGCCTAGATCATCGCGCAGACGGCGGATCAAGGTTGTGGTGTCTTCCGTCTCGCGCGGGTTCATGCCGGCGGTGGGTTCGTCCAGCAGCACCACGCTTGGCTTGCCGGCCAGGGCGCGCGCAATTTCCAGCCGGCGCTGTTCGCCATAAGGCAGGTTCTTGGCAATATAGTCGGCTTTGCGGTGCAAATCGACAAATTTGAGGATGCGCATCCCTTCTTCGCGCGCCGCAGCTTCTTCTTGGTTGTTCTTGGGGAAGCGCGCTACTGCCCCAAACCAGCCCGTGTGCAGATGGCGGTGCATACCCACCAGCACATTTTCCAGCACTGTCACGTTGGCAAAAAGACGGATATTTTGATAGGTGCGCGAAATGCCGCGCTGCGCCACGCGGGCAGGCTGCATCCCCTGAATCTCCTCGCCGTTAAAGACTACCTCTCCCTCTTCCGGCTTATAGAAACCGGTGATGCAGTTAAAAAAAGTAGTCTTGCCCGCGCCATTGGGGCCGATGACACTGTGGATCGACTTTTCGGCGACAAAGACGTCAAGTGCCGTCAGCGCCTGGAGGCCGCCAAAACGTTTGTTGATATTTTTTGCGATCAGCAAATCCATAAGTTTGTTCCTTGCGTCTCTCGCGCTTCTGCTGCGCTTTTTGGCCGGCTACGCTTCAGACGGTTTGGCCAGTCCGGTGGGGTCTTCGATACTCTCGTTCGGCTCTTCATCCTCGCGCAGTTCACGCACACGCGTCGCCTCCGGCCACAACCCTTCCGGCTTGTACAGCATCATGACCACCAGTACAGCGCCGTACACCCACCAGCGAAACTCGTTGAATTCGCGCAATAGTTCAGGCAAACCGATCAGCACAAGGGCGCCGACGATCACACCGGGCAGGCTGCCCATGCCGCCGACGATCAGCACAGCCAGCACATTGATGGAAACCAGCACGTTAAATGAAGCCGGCACCATCGACCCCAGCTTCGAGCCAAACATCGCCCCGCTGAGGCCGGCCAGTGTCGCACCGGTGGCAAAAGCCAGCAGCTTGTAGCCGACAAGGTTGATACTCATGGCGGCGGCCACATCCTCATCTTCGCGGATGGCCATCCAGGCGCGGCCCAGACGGGAATTCTTCAGCCGAGCGGTGATAAACCAGGCGATCAGGATGCCGATCAGAATAAAATAGTAGAATTCTTGTGGCGAATCCGTCACGGAACTGCCCAGCGTGGGACGAGCGACGCCGGTTACGCCCTGTGCGCCGCCCAGAAAGGGCTTAAGCGCATCGGAGAGCACCACCAAACGAATGATCTCGCCAAAGCCGAGCGTGATGATGGCCAGATAATCACCACGTGTTTTGAGCACAGGCACACCTAGCAGCACGCCCGCTATCAGCGCGGCCAGCACGGCAAAGGGCAGCGCCTGCCAGAAATTTAACTGCGGAATCACGGCCCGCACAATCGGCAATTCGGGTGTGGTCAGCACCGCCATCGTATAGGCGCCGATGGCAAAGAACGCCACGTAACCCAGGTCGAGCAGACCGGCAAAACCGACCACGACATTGAGACCCAGCGCCATAATAATGTAGAAGCCGACCAGATCGGAGACTTCGCTCAGGTAAGGACCAATCAACTGCGGCAGCAGAAACAGCACAACCAGCAGCGTGATGGTGGCAGCAAAGCTCCAAATGCGGCGCTGCTTTGGCGGCATACGGTCAAAACGGCGCGTGACATTGTCGCGCTGAGCCAGCCACAGATAGGTGATGGCAAAGATCAGCACAAATAGCACCACGGCCCCGGCGATGGTGAGGCCGTTGGATTCATACACAAAACGACCAATGTTTTTCGGCAGCACCACCACTAGCACATCTTCGAGCAAAGCAATCAGAACCACACCCACCAAGCTGATTAGCAGCGACCGGCGCAGCAGGCTGGGCAGATAAGTGATGGCCGCCGCCGCCAACCCCATGAGTGCGCCCACCCCCACCAGAATGACGCCGCCAATGATGGGAGTCTGGTCAAACGGCAGCAGCAGCGCAACCAACTGGCGGTTGGCGTTGACAAACATCGCGCGCATGTTCAGCGGCTCGATGGCCAGCGCCAGCAGCGCCAGCAGCAGCCCGACCATAGCGCCGGCGATAATACCGGAGGCTACGGTGATGCTGCGATGAGAGCTTTGCGCCTTGTTGGCGGCAAACAAAGCGGCGACAAAAGCCACCCCCATCAGCATCACCTGCGCCATGCTGATGACATCGGCAATAATTTCCCGCTTGCTGAATGCTTCGGCCATGCCGACCAGCGCAATAAGAAGGGCGGCAATCCCGCCGTAGAGGCCATACAGAACAGCGTCGGTGAGACGGAACGGACGATCGATGGACATAATTTAGCTCCTCTCGCGCCTAGGCTCGTTTGGACAATCGCTCGCCCAGGATGCCACTGGGGCGGAAGATGAGGATCAGCACCAGCACAGTAAAGGCGATGCCGTCTTTTAGTTGGTGGGGTGACGGAATGCCGATGCCGTCCAGAAAAAGGCTGGGGCCGACTGACTCGATCACGCCCAAGATCAGCCCGCCCAACACAGCCCCCGGCAGGTTGCCGATGCCGCCCAGCACGGCGGCGGTGAAGGCTTTGATGCCGGGCACAAAGCCCATGTAGAAGGCTACCTGACGAAAGACAAGGCCATACATCACACCCGCAGCCCCGGCCATAATGCCGCCGACGGCAAACGAGGTGGCGATCGTGCGGTCCACATCTACGCCCATGAGAGCGGCGGCGTCCTTGTCCTCAGCAACCGAACGAATGGCGCGCCCAACCTTGGTTTTGGAGACCATCAGCCACAGAATGGCCAGAAGCACCGCTGTCGAAATAAAGACGGCAATCTGGCTGCGCTGCAGGCTGATGGGACCCAAAGCAACTGCGCCGCTAAGCGCCGGCACATTGGGAAACGCTTCGACGCCCGAGCCAAACAGGCCGCGGGCGGTGTACTGCAGAAAATAGGAAACGCCGATGGCCGTAATCAACGGCACCAGGCGTGGCGCCCGGCGCAGCGGCCGGTAGGCGATTCGTTCCGTGAGCACAGCAATGGTCGCCGAAACCAACATCGCAACCAACAGCATCAACACAATGGAGAGAAAAGGATTACTCTCCAACATCCCGTTGCCGGCTAGATAATCCGCCATAAAAAAGGCACCGAAGGTGCCGAACATAAAGAATTCGCCGTGCGCAAAATTGATCATACCGAGGATGCCATACACCATCGTATAACCCAGCGCAATCAGTCCATAAATGCCGCCTTGAGCAAGCCCAAAGATAACAAAGTTAAGCCATTGTTCCGCCGTATATTTGCCGCTCGATAATGTTACAAAAGAGCCATAGACGATGGCAAGCAGCAGGCCAGCGCCGATTAACCAAAGAATTACATCCGTCAAATCATACTTTCTACGAAAGCGCGCAAACATCAGTTGTCTCCTTGAAACCGGTGGCGGCCGGCCGGCCTTGTCTTTGTCGGATGAATTTATTCAGCAAAAAGGGCGGGAGGGTTTGCTCCCCCCCGCCCCCTTTGTTGACTAGCCGGGGCAGTCGCTCAGTGCTGCACCGCTTATTTCGGGTAAATCTTCATGGGTGACGTGACGTTTGGGTTCCACGCCGTCGTGTCGGTGATTTCGTACACGGCAATCTTGGGATCGGCGCAGTCGCCGTCAGGGCTGCAGGTCAGGTTGCCGGTCAATCCTTGGAAGTCCTTGGTGGCGCCGATGGCGTCGCGCAACGCCTGCTTGCCGATGATCAGGGTGTCGCCGTCCTGTTTGGCCACAGCTTCGACCGCAGCGGCAATCATCATCGTAGCATCATAGGCATGGGCATGGAAGGCGCTCAACGGCGGTTCGCCAAACTTCTCCTCATGCTTGGTCAAAAAACCTTGGTAGGCATCGCCAAACGCGCTGAAGTCCGGGCTGCTCAGATACATTCCCTTGGCAGCGTCGCCCGCCGCGTTGACGAAATCCTGCGAGAAGGAGCCGTCGGCAGACATGAGCTTGACGCCGTCAAGACCAGGAATTTCCTTGGACTGGGCGGTGACAAAGCCGGCTTCAGCCGTAAAGATCGGCAGATAAATAAACTCCGGCGAGGCTGCGGCAATCGTGGTCAGCACGGGGCGCATGTCGGTGTCGCCAACGTTGATGGCCTGCTCGGAGACAATCTCGCCGCCCAAAGCCTTATAGGCGTCGGCAAAGGCGGTGGCCAGACCGACGGCGTAGAGCGAACCGTCATGAATGGTGGCCGCTTTGGTCAGACCCAGATCGTTGTAGACAAACTCGGCAGCAACACGGCCCTGCACCAGGTCATTGTGCGCGGTGCGGTAATAGCCGGCAACATGCTTGGCCGGGTCAGTCAAGTCAGGAGCCGTATTGGAGGGAGAAATCATGGTCAAGCCGGCTTCGCTGATGATGGGGGCGCCGACGCGCGCTTCGCTGGAGCAGCTTGTGCCCACCACAGCGACGAGGCTGGCGTTGGAAGCCAACTTGGTGGCGGCGGCCTGCCCGCCTTCCGGCGTACAGCCGGTGTCTTCACCGACGATTTCGATGGGATGGCCCATAAGTTCGCCGCCCATGTCGTCCACAGCGATCTCGACACCGCGCACGGAGTCTTCACCCAGCGACGAATTGGGGCCGGCGGTGACGAGGGCATAGCCAATTTTGATCGGGTCGCCGGCGGCAATTTCGATGCAGCCTAAGGCGTCGTCACAAGTCCCGGTTGCGGCAGCGGCGGCGGACTCCTCTGCGGCGGGAGCAGTGGCTTCCGCTGCAGCGTCAGTAGTGGCGGCATCAGTCGTTGCTTCTGTGGCCTGTTCGGCCGGGGCAGCAGGTTGCGGCGCAGGTGCGCAGGCAGCCAGCATGACGCCGGCAATCACGACGATTGTCAGCAACAGTGCTCGGATTCGCATGTACGGCTTCTCCTTCTTGAGTGTGAATGCTAAATGGAAACGCGCGTGTGTTGGGTTGAACGGGTGCTGATGGTCTATGGTAATCCGGCAAAAACGTTGCCGGTTGACCGCATAAAGGTGCCCAGCATGATCGTGCTTACGGCTCGCCTGCTGCTGCGCTCGTGGGCAGGTAGGGTGGGCTGCAACAACAACAGGCAACACAGCCGGGGACCGTGCGAAATAACCAGGCCCAGAGTTTCGACGGATTATAGGCGAGCAATTTTTCTTTGTCAACACACGAAAAAAGGAGGGAAAACAGTGGCTTTTCGGCTGCAAAGAGGCAGATGGGTCACCCATCTGCCCTTTTGCAGTCTCTATATGGTTGCTTCCAACTACGAAATAAAGACGCCGGCGCTCATTTTGGCGGCGCTTTATTTCGTCTTACTAACTTCACCTCAACCCGTTACTTGGGATACACCTTAATCGGCGACTCCACAGTCGGGCTCCAGACACTGGGGTCGGTAATTTCATAAACCGCAATCACTGGGTCGGCGCAGTCGCCGTTGGGATCACAGGTCAAATTGCCGGTCAGCCCCTTGTAGTCTTTTGTAGCGGCAATCGCATCGCGCATGGCCTGCTTGCCGATATAGAGCGTATCGCCATCCTGCACCGCAACCTGCTTGATGGCGTTGACGATCATCATTGTAGCGTCATACGCATGGGCGTGATAGGTGCTCAACGGCGGCTCGCCATACTTCTCCTGGTGCTTAACCAAGAACTCCTGGTAAGCGTCGCCAAAGGCGCTGAAGTCAGGGCTGCTCAGATACATACCCTTGGCTGCGTCGCCGGCAGCATTGATAAAGTCAGGCGAGAAGAGGCCGTCGGCGCCCATCAGCACCACATCTTCCAAGCCAGGCACTTCCTTGGATTGGGCCGTGATAAAGCCGCCTTCGGCGATAAAGATGGGCAGATAGATGATCTGCGGCTTGGCGGCAGCAATGGTGGTCAGCACTGGACGCATATCGGTATCGCCGGCATTAACAGCCTGCTCGGAGACGATTTCGCCGCCCAATTTCTGGAACGAATCAATAAAGGCCGCAGTCAGCCCCACTGCATAGAGTGAGCCGTCATGGATCGTGGCAGCCTTGGTGAAGCCTAGGTCATTGTAGACAAATTCGGCGGCTACGCGGCCCTGCACCAAGTCATTGTGCGCCGTGCGGAAATAGCCGGGTACACGCTTGGCCGGGTCGGTCAGATCGGGCGCGGTATTCGAGGGGGAAATCATGCTGAAGCCTGCATCGCTCATAATCGGGGCGCCGACGCGCGCCTCGCTGGAGCAGGTGGTGCCGACGACAGCAAAGAGGCTGCTGTCGGAAGCCAGCTTGGCTGCGGCCGACTGGCCACCTTCGGGCGTACAACCGGTGTCTTCGCCCACCAGTTCAATGGGGTGGCCGAGAATTTCGCCGCCTAGATCGTCCACGGCAATCTCAATGCCGCGCACCATGTCCGTGCCCAGCGAAGAGTTGGGGCCGGCAACCGCCTGCGCCCAACCGATTTTGATCGGATCGCCGGCGGCGATTTCGACACAGCCGATGGCATCGGTGCAGCCACCGGCGGCGGGGGCAGCCGCGTCGGCAGCGGGAGCGGCAGTTGTGTCAGTCGCGGGGGCAGCCGTATCAGCGGCAGGCGCTGCGGGCGCGGTGCAGGCCGAAAACGCCAGGGCAACCACCACGAGGATTGCCAGAAGCAGAGTGCGTACTCGCATCGTCAATTCTCCTTGTACAAGGGTTTAATGGATAAAACAACAAAAATAGTTTGGAAGGTAAATTGTGGCTGCACGGCATTGTGTAGCGGATATGTGACGCAGCGCATTATAAAGGGTGACAAGAGAAGGTGTCAATAAAACGCCCTGCTCGCCTTGCTCTAGCAGGATATTTGCAGCCCCACGCCCAGAGCAAACGCCGCGCCTGGCCACCCGCCGCCGCATGGCTTTGCGCCAGAGCCGAAAACGTCTTACAAGAGAGGTGGCGGTTCGAAGAATCTGTTCCCCTATGCTATGATTGGCGATCGTGCATCGACTCATTATTGGCTTGACTGGTAACATTGCCACCGGCAAAAGTACGGTGCTGCACTATCTGCGCCGGAAAGGCGCGTATAGTATTGATGCCGATAAACTGGCGCATCAGGCTTTGCAGCCTGATGCGCCAGCGTGTGCAGCAGTGGTGCAAACATTCGGCAGCGGTATTGTCGCCGCTGATGGAACGATTGATCGTACTGCGTTGGGCCGCATTGTATTTGCCGATCCGGCGGCACTGCGCCGCCTTGAGGAAATTGTGCACCCGGCGGTGTTTGTTCTGGCCAGACAGCAGTTGGAGCAGGTCGACGCCGACCTGGTGGTTGTGGAAGCAATCAAACTGCTGGAATCACAAAGATTGCTTACACTATGCAACGAAGTGTGGGTCGTCACCGCAGAGCCGGAAGTGCAACTGCAGCGGTTAATGCAGGAGCGCGGGATGACGGAAGCGGAAGCACGCCAACGCATGGCCGCCCAGTCGCCGCAAGCGGAGAAGGTGCGCCACGCCACACGGGTAATTGTCAATAATGGCTCGACAGAAGCGCTATATGCCCAGTTGGATGCAGCATGGAACGAGTTTAGCCGGAGTGCGTAGTGAAATTGCCGGACAGACATGCTTCTGAGGTGTGCTTCTGACGCTGAGGGAACGGACACTTTACAATGACTGCTTTGAAAAGGTTGTGGAGCGAACATCCCGTGTTGTCTAATTGGCTCATTTTAGCCATAGGCATGAGCATTATACTGTACTTTAGCGCACGCCACATTGCGTTTGAACCAACCCAATGGGCAGCTCTGTTTGGAGCCACCATTGTACTGGCCGGCTTGTGCGCGTGGATCATTCATTGGGAGTAAGACGTTTAAACGTCGTTGGTGACGATGGAAACTATGGATAAACGCGATTATTATGAAGTGCTGGGTGTGGCGCGCAACGCCGACAAGGACGCGCTGAAAAAAGCGTTTCGCAAGCTGGCCCAGCAGTATCACCCCGATGTCAACAAAACACCCGAAGCCGAATCGCGCTTTAAGGAAATCAACGAGGCCTATCAGGTTCTCGCCGATGACCAGAAGCGTGCGGCCTACGACCGCTATGGTCACGCCGGGGTGCAGGGTGCTGCCGGCGGTTTTGGCGCCGATATGGGTGGCTTTGGCGACCTGGGCAGCATCTTTGAAGAGCTCTTTGGCGGCTTTGGCCGCACAGCGGGCGGGGGTGCAGCCGGCCGCCGCCAGCCGCGCCGTGGGGCGGATCTGCGCGCCGATATCCGCATCTCGTTTGAAGAGGCAGCCTTTGGCGCTGATCGCGAGTTGGAAATCCCGCGCATGGAAGCCTGCGACCGCTGCAAAGGCAGCGGCGCCGAGCCACCCACCCAGCCGGTCACCTGCCACACCTGCAATGGCACCGGCGAAATCAAGCGCCGCCAGCAAAGCCCGCTCTTCGGCACGGTCATCACTGCCGCCCCTTGCAGCGCCTGCGGCGGTACGGGTGAGGTAATCCCCTCCCCCTGCACCAAGTGCGCCGGGCGCAAATATCTGCGCGTCACACGCAAACTCAACGTCAAAATCCCGGCGGGAGTGGACGAGGGCACGCGCATCCGCCTGGTAGGCGAAGGTGAGGCGGGCCAGATGGGTGGCCCGCCCGGCAACTTGTACGTCGTCGTCAGCGTAGACCAGCACCCCGTTTTTTTGCGCAACCAGTCCGATCTCCTGGTCGAACTGCCGGTCAATGTGGCGCAGGCCGCACTGGGCTGGACAGTCAAAATCCCGACGTTGGAAGGCGGGCAGGAAGAGTTGGAAATTCCACCCGGCACCCAGACCGGTGCGCAGTTTCGCAAGCGCGGGTTGGGCGTGCCCCACCTGCAGCGCAATGGCCGCGGCGATATGCTGATCAATGTGCGCGTGATTGTGCCGGCCAAACTCAGCATCGAACAAAAAGAACTGTTCCGCCAACTGGCAAAAACCTTTGGCGATGGCCCACCTGACCCGCCCAAAGGCTTTTTTGACCGCATTTTTGGCGCTTGAGAGAAAGCGCCACGTTTCGGGCAAGCAGACACCGAGTTTTCTTGAAAACTCGGTGTCTATTATTGCGACGCCACTCCTGTAGTTGCACCAGCCCACCAGCAAGAGGTTTTATGTCAAATCAGACGATTCTCGAAATATCCGTTGAGTGTGACAGTGAGGCGGCGGAAGCAGTCAGCGAACTGTTCAACCGCTATAACGGTGGCGACTATGACGACGATAGTGAAGCCGGCGAGGCAGCGGGCGGCGGCGCCGTCGTCGAATCGATCGGGTATGACGACTGGGGCAAGCCGCTGGATGGTGAATTCCGCCTGTGGGTCAAGACCTACATCAAACCTGGCGCTCGCGGCGAGCAGATCTGCAGCCAGATTGAAGATGGGCTGTGGCGGCTGAGTCTGCTCTATCCCATCCCACAGCCGCAACTGCGCACGCTGCGCGAGGAAGATTGGGCGCACGCCTGGAAAAAGTTCTATAAGCCGCTGCGCGTCGGTAAACGAGTCGTACTCAAGCCCAGTTGGGAGGAGTTCACGCCGCAGCGAGATGACATTGTGGTGGAGTTGGATCCAGGAATGGCCTTCGGCACCGGCCTGCACCCTTCCACACGGCTCTGCATTGCGGCGCTGGAACAACTCGTGACGCCGGGTGTGCGTGTGCTTGATCTCGGTGCAGGATCGGGCGTACTGTCGATTGTCGCCCATAAGCTCGGCGCCGCCGCCATCCTGGCGGCGGACATCGACCCCATCGCCGTCGAAGTGACTGCAGAAAATGCACTGCGCAATGGCGTCTCTGTGGGGGAAGGCGGTGTGCTGGATGTGCGGCTGGGCAGCGTGCCGGCCGGCATGGAAGGACAGTTTGATCTGATTGTGGCCAACATTCTGGCCGAAGTACTGGCCAAGCTGTTTGACGCCGAATACGGCTATCCGCCGCTGGCGGAGCCGCTGGCGCCAGGAGGTGTTCTGCTGTTAGCCGGCATTATTGAAGAGCGGGCCGCCATCGTGGAGGAAGCGGCGCAGCGCCACGGACTAACGATAGTGGATCGCCTGCAGGAAGGGGATTGGGTGGCGCTGGTCGCGCGCCGGGTGTAAGGGTATGGCAAAACAGACAGCGGCAGGGGCAGGTGCGGCGCAGCCGGGCGGGCAGACAAGGCGGCTGCCGCGCTTTTTTGTGCAGGAGACGCTGGGGGCCGCCACCAACGTGCAGATCGATCAACTGGCGCAGCAGATGGCGCTGGTGCTGCGTATGCGGCCCGGCGATGAACTGATACTGCTGGATGGCAGTGGGCTGGAATTTCACTGCCGTCTGCTGACGGTAAGTCACCACAGCGCCGGCGTCGCCGTATTGGCCTCCCGCCCCTGTCTGGCCGAGCCGCGGCGGCAGTTGTCGCTGCTGCAGTGCAGCCTCAAGCAGGACAAATTTGAATGGGTGCTGCAAAAGGGGACGGAACTGGGCGTGAGCCGCTTTGTGCCGGTAATCAGCCAGCGCAGCATTGTACGTCCAGCAGCGGCGCTGCTCAAGAAGTATGCGCGCTGGGAGGCCATCCTGCGCGAAGCGGCGGAGCAGTGTGGACGGGCGCGCATCCCCACATTGGCCACTCCGCTGGAGTGGCGGGCGGCAGTGGCGAGCACCCAAACGCTGCGGCTGCTGCCCTGGGAGGGCGCGCAGAGCGGCTCCTCTCTGCGCCAGGTGCTGCAGGAAAATCAACTTTCCGGCGGCGATTTATCGATTCTGATCGGCCCGGAAGGGGGCGTCAGCGAGCAGGAGGCGCAAGCGGCGCTAGCGAATGGCTGGCAATTGGTCACTCTGGGGCCGCGCATTCTGCGCGCCGAGACCGCGGCGCTGGCCGCCGCCGCCATTGTGCTGAGTGAGTAGAATAACACAGAACAGCAGTTCCACTGCCGGCGCTTGACAAAAGGCGCTATTACCTCTCAGTCGCCGCCGGTTGGTGTTGATGATAACCGGTGTTGGCACACCTCGCTGGCATGCAAGTTTGACGTGCGCTTTGGTAAGGCGTATAATGCACTATGAAAAGCATAGTGCATCGCTCAAATGAGGAGATAATGCAATGAACACATTTGTGACAAACGGTTCCACCAATGGCCATACCGAGGGCGATCCTGGGAGCAATCCGGCAGTGGAGAATGTCATTATTATCGGCAGTGGGCCGGCCGGTTTTACGGCGGGCCTCTATGCTGCCCGCGCCAATCTGAGTCCGCTTCTGATTACAGGCAACGATTACGGCGGCCAGGTCAGCATCACCTATGACATTGAAAACTACCCCGGCTTTCCGGAAAGCTTGAGCGGGCCGGAGCT